>CAKUYM010000176.1 GCA_934716785.1 uncultured Bacteroides sp.
CGACCAAGAGAGGAGGAAAAAACAAGCCGGCGACATTGGATATCAATACGCGTTTTGGATTGCAAATGTCGCATAACTATCCGCAGCCTGCATCAACTTCATTGTGGCAGACGTTAGTTAATGAATATTATGCCAATATGAAGTTGATTAATGACAAAAATGCAGTGATAACTCCTGCAGATATGGCAATGCGCAATTATGCCTATAACACAAATTGGTATGAGGAAATGACGAAGAATGCTCCCATTACTCAGTCTAATATCAATATCTCAGGAGGCACGGACAAAGTCAGTTATTTTATTTCAGCAGGTTATTTATATCAAGGAGGTATTTGGTCTACAAACTCTACAGATAAGAACCGATTTAATTTCCGCAGTAATTTGGATGCGGATATACTGAAAAATCTGAAATTGTCTGTCGGAGTGGGAGCTGTTATTAACAGCTTGGATTATCCGCGTGCTACTTCGGCTGAGATAGCTCGCAACATGAAAGATATGGCTCCGAATATTCCGGTAAAGTGGCCAGGGTATGATGACTATTATGCTTTTGGCGGGGAAGGTACGGTTAATCCGATGGCATTAGCGGATAAAAAAGCATCTGGATATTCCAGAAAGGTCGCAAAGAATCTGAATGTCGATTTTTCTTTGGAGTATAAAGTACCTTTTGTTGAGGGGCTTTCTTTGAAAGCTACAATGGGATATACACAATCTGATTCATGGAATAAGGATTGGAATATGAATATCGTATATATGGGCTATCGGGAGGATGCACAGGAGTACTATGAGAGCGCTTCTGCTTCTAATGCCAATAAAGCAAGCTTAAGTTTGGGGGATGGAACCTCTTATAATATAACCGGACAAGGTTTTATCAATTATATCCATTCGTTCGGTGAGCATAACATAAACAGCGGGCTGGTTTTTGAGTTTTCGGATGCGGAGAACCGTTCTACTGTTACATCTCGTGGAGAATTTCCTTCCACAGTGTTAGATATGATGGCAGGTGGAATTGCTAATAAACAAGTTACAAACAGTGAAGTTTTACGTAAGTACAGAACGGCTTCTTTCATAGGCCGCTTCTCTTACGATTATCGTTCCAAGTATTTTGTCGATTTTAATTTCCGGTATGATGGTGCCCAATATTTCGCAGATAAGTGGGGGTTCTTCCCTTCCGCTTCTGTTGGGTGGATGCTAACGAACGAAGAGTTTATGAATCCTTTAAAGAAAGTCCTGAATGAATTTAAAATTCGTGCTTCTTGGGGAGAATTAGGAGACTTGTCTGCTGCCAGTCAGTATTATGCCGAAAATGAGCAATACTATTTTCAAAGCGGATACCAATATCCGGGAACCCCGATGAATTTTGGCGACCGTACTATCTATGGATTAACTCCTACTTTGAATCCCAATCCGGATTTTACGTGGTCTACATCATCAATGATAAATGCAGGTATTGATTTTAAGTTGTGGAATGGCTTGCTTAGTGGTTCGGCAGATGTGTTCTATCGCCAACGTAAGGGGCTTCCGGCACAAAAAGCTAATGATAATTCCGGAGCATTAGCTACTTGGTATAATTTAGACCATGATAATACACGTGGTTTTGAGCTATCCTTAAACCATCAGTATAAAATAGGAAATGTCAATTATTCTATTGGAGGAAATATGTCATGGTCCAGAACCAGAAAAGGAGATATTGAACACGGGAAATTCACAAGTGGCTATGACGAATGGAAATGGAATACTGAAGGTCACTGGGATAATGTACGTTGGGGTTACAACTGTATTGGACGCTATCAGTCGTATGAAGAAATCGCCAATGCACCAATGCATAATAATTCGAATAATAACAGTGCGATATTACCGGGAGATTTAAAATATGAAGACTGGAATGGCGATGGCTATATTGACGACTATGATCAGCGTCCTATCGGAAGAAATGCTTATCCCGAATTGGTGTACGGTATTAACATGGGACTTTCATGGAAAGGTGTTGATTTCTCCATGTTTTGGCAGGGAGGAGCGTTGTCTGACTTCCAAATTGGAACTTTTGATATGGACGCTTTCAAGGAAGGAGCTACCAACTTGAATACTTGGGAGTATTTCAGCGACCGTTGGCGTCGTGCTGACTATACTGATCCGAATTCAGAATGGATACCTGGATATTTTCCAGCAGTCCGAGATTTTACATCACTAACGATCAATCGTTTAAGTTCTAATTTCTGGATGTGGAATGGAAATTACATTCGTCTGAAAAATGTGGAATTGGGATATACTTTACCACAACGGGTTACGCAAAAAGCTAATATTAAACAATTGAGGGTATATGCAAATCTTTATAACTGTCTGACTTTTTCTTCGCAAAAATTCTTTGATCCGGAACAGCCTGAAAGTCAGTTTTCGTTTGCCAGTTATCCACAAATCATGTCATTTAATGTAGGTATAAATCTTAAATTTTAATAGGTTATGAAAACGAAATCTATCATATATATAGTATTGGCATTGAGCTTGTGTTACGGATGTAGCGATTGGCTTACTGTCGATTCAAAAACAATTCTTAGTGAAGAAGATATTGCAAAGTATTCCGAGTTGGCAGAAGCTCAGTTCTTATCCAATTATGCGGAATTGCGTAAATCAATTCATTGTATCGGTGATGGGGCAATGTCGTACAGACAGCATCATTTAGACGCTTTTACCGATGATGGAGCAAGTAATATTACTTACGAGAATGGAGTGATGAGAAATAATACTCCGGGCACTGTTTTTGGAGGAGTTTTTTCTCAAAGCAATGGTGAAACGTTTGAGCCGGTGTGGAATTATAAAACAATCAATGTCGTGAACAAGTTCATTGCGACTTATAAAAAATCGGATAATGAAGGTGTGCTGAGCACAGTGGGTGAAGCCTATTTTATTCGTGCTTACCTGTATTTTGAGATGGTGAAACGATATGGTGGGGTACCTTTGTATTCAAGTCCGTTGGATGATGTAAGTTCTATCAACAATCGTTCTACAGAAGAAAAGTCTTGGGATTATATAAAGGATAATTTAGACTCGGCTCTTGTCTTGCTTCCGAAAGTACAGCGCATTGCGTCTGAAGATCGTGATCGTGCCAACCGCTATACTGCTTTAGCGCTGAAGTCAAGGGCTATGCTATATGCGGGGACTATAGCCAAGTATGGAAAGGTTTCAAACAATGGGCTTCAAGGTATTCGTAAGGAAATGGCGAAAACATATTTGTTGGAGGCGGCAAAAGCTGCAAAGGAAATTATTGATGCTGGAAAGTATACTCTTTCTTCGGAATTCGGTGACTTATTTAATGGAAAAGATGAAAATAATAATGAAATTATCTTTCGTTTTGCCAATGTAGCCAAAACAGGAGTAGTAGTATACGAGGATTATTGGTATCAATCTTATCGTATCAAACGGGCTGGTTATTGTGCCTTTATGGTTCCTCCTTTGGATGTTGTTGAGCAATTTGAAACATTGGACGGCAAAATTCAACCGTTGGACTATGCAGCTTCAAAAAATAACCTTGAAGATTTTTTCGCAAACCGGGACAAACGTTTGGATGCCACAGTTATCTATCCGGGTGGAGAATTCTTAGGAGAACGTTTTTCAATCTACCGGAAGACATTGGTAAAAAAGAATGATGGAACTACGGAAGAATATTCTTATGAAAAATCAGAAGACTGGATGGGAGGTGGAAAAGTGCCCGGTCATGAAGAATATATGAAAAGTGGGGCAGACGGCATCTTCTTGAATCTCTCTGCAGCAGGGACTACTAACTGGGGATTTTTTCTAAAGAAAACGCTATACGGAGTTAAGAAATTGGACGATTATCTGATACAGGAAAATGAACAAGATGCTGTCGTTATTCGGTATGGCGAGGTTATTTTGAATATGGCTGAGGCAGCTGTAGAACTTTCAACTTATGGAGTGAATGACTATTTGGCTGAAGCACAATCTGCTTTTGATCAACTGCGCAGTATACATGGAGGATTGCCTGCGAAAACGATGGATTTGGAGGTTGTGCGCCACGAACGTCGGATAGACCTGATGTATGAAGGATTCCGTTATTGGGATCTGAAACGTTGGCGTATTGGAGAAGAAAATATGCATAATAAAACGTTGAAAGCACTCTATCCTATTCTCCACATTGATGAGACAACCTCTCCAGCTTCTGTTTATTATACTTTAGAGAAAGTAGATGCACCTGATTTGGCTACGAGAGTGAAATGGTTTGAAGAAAGAGACTATTATTGTCCGCTTCCTTTAAGCAAAAGTCCGGGTATCGTACAGAACGACGGTTGGAATTGATAATCTTTAAAAAAAAGAATATGAATAAAACTATATTATATATACATATCAAATTATTGCTTTTTGCAGTGTTAACGTTGAATCTGTCAAGTTGTGAACTTGACGAACGTGTGGATGACTTGACCGGTGGCTATGAAGGTGCTTTTATTGACAGACTGACCGGTGAAAGGGTTGCTACCGAATATTATGGAGCTAAATTGAAATTACTTGATTTGGAATATGGAGATGTGGCCGTTCCTTTGGAATATAATACGCTACCTGAAGGGACATATCGCAATACCAAGGTGTATCCTTCCCGCTATAAGGTACGGGCAAATGGACCATTCTTTGAGCTGGATACCATTTACGGTGATATTCGTAACTTTAAGAAAATGGATTTGATTGTCACCCCCAATGTGACATTGAAAATAAAGAATGTGGAAATATTATATGGTATAACAGCTAACGTCACATTTACTTATCAAGTAAACAATACACGCTCTCAGAAGCAGGAAATAGGATTGGTATACGGTAATGAACAATATCCAGGACAACGCACGGCAATGAATGAAAGCGAAAGTGGATCTCATACTTATAAGCGGATAAAGAAGAACTTGACGGAATTGGCGGGAGAGTTCACGGAAACTCTGTATCTGAATCCTAACAGTACATATTATGTAAGAGCTTTGGGACGTACGGAATCGGCAGGAGATTATTGGAATTATTCAGAGCAGGCTGTAATTAAAACAACAGATATTGATTTGTCTTCCTTGCCGATTGAAGCTGCTGTCGGAGTGAGCAGTGCTACTTCCGCTATCCTACAGTGGGCATTTCCACCAGTTGTTGATGAGATAATGGTTTCTTATACGGACCGAGACGGTGAAAAGGTTGTAGATAAATTCAAACCTACAGATTATTCGTATGTAGCCAACTTGCCTCATAATCAAATAAATGTGATCAAAGTGCAACTTTGGACAAAGGGAGTTGCTGGTCCTGAACAAACAATTGAAGTACTGACTAAATCTTTGACAGATAAGTATGTACCTGCTGCAAATACCCGTCCGGAAAATGTTCCATTCTATAATGATTCAGAATTTAAAAAATCATTATCCGGTGAATGGGCATTGATATATGGTCTTACTATTGGCGAAGATTGGTCTACGTCCGATTTACGCTTTGAGTACTTCGATTGGTGGAATACGTGGCTGATTGGATTTGCTGATCGTATGCCTGCTTGCCAAGACATAGAGAATTTTAAATCGTTGACTATTCAAGGAGAGATACAGACCTTGGTTGATATTTTGCCTTTTGTTAATTTGGAGAAGCTTACTATCATAAAGGGTAAGGGCTTTTCGGTAGATAAAACTATTAATCCAAAGGTCGACCTGACAGTATTGAAGAAACTGAAAAAACTTAACACAGTTGTTATAGGACCGGATGTGCCGCTTACTAAAAAGAATTTTGAGGATGCAGGGCTTGCACATCTGACGATTACCCAATAATAGGGCAATCGTATAGTCTTCTTTGATAAACGAATGTACCTAATGAGTGGGTACATTCGTTTTAAAAATTACATGTAAAAAAAGAAAGTATAATATGTATAAAATTAAATGTTTATTTCTATTAGTGCTGACCGCATTGTGTCTTTCCTGTAAAGAAAGTACCGAAGACGAAAAAGCGATGCAACAGATGGTAGAACGCCTATTCCCGAAGTATGCTTCCCGATTCAGTTTTGAACAGTCTGAAAAGATTACTAAAGATTGGTATGAAATAGAAGCAAAAGGAGGAAAGGTACGAATACGAGGAAATAATGCAAATTCGATGGCTGTAGGACTGAACTATTATTTGAATCATTGTTGCCTTACTTCTGTTTCCTGGTATGCAAATGATACAGTGGAGATGCCGGAAGTGCTACCTATGTTATCGGCAAAAATAACTTCGACTGCCCGTTGCGAGAACCGCTTTTTTCTTAATTATTGTACATTCGGTTATACGATGCCATGGTGGACTTGGAAAGATTGGGAGCGGTTGATAGACTGGATGGCTTTAAATGGAATTAATATGCCCTTAGCAATTACCGGACAAGAATCTGTTTGGTATCGTGTATGGACAAAATTAGGATTGACGGATGAGGAGATACGAAACTATTTTACAGGACCAGCTCATTTGCCTTGGCATCGCATGTCCAACTTGGATTATTGGCAAGGTCCTTTGCCCAAAGAATGGCTGGATATGCAAGAGGCATTGCAGAAGCAAATAGTAGCCCGTGAGCGTCAATTAAATATGCGTCCCATACTTCCTGCATTTGCCGGACATGTGCCATCAGAACTTAAAAAAATCTATCCGGAAGCTAAGATTAGTCGGATGAGTTCTTGGGGAGGTTTTGAGGACAAATATAGGAGTCATTTCCTTGATCCGCTTGATCCGTTATTTGCGACTATACAGAAAGAGTTTTTGGAAGAACAAACAAAGTTGTTCGGGACAGACCATATTTATGGAGCAGACCCTTTCAATGAAGTTGCTCCTCCAAGTTGGGAACCAGAGTTCTTGGCCAATTGTTCAAAGCATATTTATCAGTCAATGACACACGTTGATCCAGATGCTACTTGGTTGCAAATGACATGGCTATTCTACATTGACCGGAATTTATGGACAAACGAACGAGTAGAGGCTTTCTTGAAAGCTGTTCCTCAAAATAAACTGTTGTTATTGGATTATTATTGCGAGAATACTGAAGTTTGGAAACAAACAGAACGCTATTTCGGACAGCCGTATTTGTGGTGCTATTTAGGTAACTTTGGAGGAAATACAATGCTTGCTGGAAATACCAAGGAAGTGGGTGAACGGATCGAAAACGTATATACCAACGGTGGAGAAAACTTTTCAGGATTGGGGTCTACTTTAGAGGGCTTTGATGCAAATCCTTTCATGTATGAATATGTGTTCAGTAAAGCATGGACTTCAAATCTTTCGGACTCTACATGGATAGATCGGCTGGCAGATAGACGAATCGGCTTGAAAAACCAACAAGTGCATCGGGCATGGAAGTTGCTTTATGACAGCGTTTATACATCACCGGCTACTTTGGGGCAGGGAACATTGATAAATGCACGTCCTTGTTTGGAAGGAAATGGAAATTGGACAACTACGCCTACGATAGCATATTCCAATGAAACACTGTTTGAGGTATGGGAAATATTGTTAAAAGCCGGAGAACATAGACATTCTGCTTTTGAGTATGATGTTGTTAATGTAGGAAGACAGGTACTGGGAAATCATTTCAAGACGCTTCGAGATGAATTCGCGGAAGCTTATTCCCGGAAGCAATTATCGTTGCTGGAGCAAAAAGGAACTGAAATGAAACAATTACTGCGTGATGTTGATGCTTTACTAAGTACACAATCTTCTTTTTTATTGGGAAAATGGATTGGAGATGCCCGTTCTTTGGGGATGGACGAAGCCTCTAAAAATTATTATGAAGAAAATGCCCGTAATATTGTTTCAACTTGGGGAGATAAGGATCAAAGTTTGAATGATTACGCAAATCGTACTTGGGGGGGATTAGTGTCAGGATATTATGCACCTCGTTGGAATATGTTTATAGATGAAGTTATCCGTTCTGTTGCTAACAAGCAGCCGTTTAATACTGATGCCTTTCACCAAAGAGTGACGCAGTTTGAGATTAACTGGGTCAAGTCACATGAACATTATCTTGCCGAGCCTGTCGGAAATTCAATCGAGATTGCTACTCTATTAATGAATAAATACAAGGATTCAATTTTAAAAGAAAAACGCAATGAAATTAAATAGTTATATTTCGAGTATAATCATCACTTTTTCTGCATTGGCTATTATGAGTGGATGCAAAGATTCGGAAGTTGTTGATAACGGTTTTCGTACAATAATGGCTAAAGTCTCTGATGTGAAATTAAATAAAATTGCCTATTGGCCGGGAGAAACTGTAAATTGTTCTTTTATCTTAAAAAATGAAACGAACTATCCAATGGAAATCCGTGAGGTAAAAGCGGTGATTCAGAATTTGGACGATGGTGGGTGTGTGTTGGCCGAAAAGTCCGTTGCTTCTCATATTCAGATAGAATCTGGACAATCAGTTCCTGTAGATGCCGAGACTGTGTATACTCTTCCAGCGGCATTAAAGCCTTCTTCTTTCTGTGCGATCAAGTTTTTTTTAGATTTTGAGGATGGGATAACTGCCACAATTGACGGAGCATATTTTAGGACCGTTAATGAACAGTCGCTATTGACTTATGATATACAGAAATTAGATTATCAGGGACTTCCTGTTTATCGTCAGATAGGAGATATGAGTGCCGGATTTGGTG
>CAKUYM010000177.1 GCA_934716785.1 uncultured Bacteroides sp.
AACAATAGTTTTCCCCGAAGTTACCACCATAGAGGAAACGGGTTTTCGAGAATGGACGGTACAGTTTTATGTACCGTTTGTTCTTATACCCGTACATTGGTTCTGTTACGGATGAAGTATAAGTGAACGGTGTTCCATCCGCTGTTACGCTTTGAAAGTCCCGTAAGGAACACACCTTATAAAATTCCAATACTTCCGGTGTGATACCATACTGCTGCCAGTACATCAATTCGGCAAGCGGAAATTTCTGTTCCCTGAACTGGTAGGGTTTGCTTTCCTTTTCAGGTGTTTGCTCCGGCATATCATTTACTATATGGGAAAAAGTACGGGTAGCTGGTATCGGATTACCTGTTGCCAGTCCCAATCCCAAATCCCGGTCTATGGTTTCCAGTATTTCCACAAAATCCATTGAGTTGTTGCAGTCCAGCCCTTTAAGTTGCCCCACGAAAAAGAAACAATCACCGCTATAACTGTCGTTACCGAAATCTTTCATCTTATAGATACCACTTCGGCGGTCGAAATAGATGTTACAGGACGCTTTGTTATCCTCATAAAGCGGGTTCAAGAAATTGCGACCTATCCGCCAATTACCGGATATGTAATGCTTGAACACGGATAACCCGTTATTTGTCCTTTCTAATATTTCTTCTTTCCTTAACATATAGCTGGTGGTTGGTTATCAGGTCATTAATACTGTCCTTATCTCGTTTAATCAGGCGTTCTTCCAATAATCGTTTTATTTCTCCAATCTTGTAGAAATAATGTCCCTTGATATTGGAATAAGTGACTGTCCCGGCTGCCCGCAAGCGTTGTAATGTCCGGTCACTGATTTTTAGAAATGTGCAGACCTCGTAACTATCTACCCAAATTTCATCCTCATTGGTACTTTCCGCTTCTGTGTGATTAAATATATAATCGGCAATAGCGGTAATCTTGTTGTCTAATTCCTTATAGGCTTTTGACTCAAATGTTATTATCTCCATTTCGCTAACTAATTGATTTGCTGCAAAGATGGCGGGTTTCAAAAGATAAAAATTACAGGGTATAACCAAGTTGGTGAATATTTATTTTTCTCTTTTTCAGTAGCAAAAGCAGGGTGTTATTACCCGAAAATGCCGCATTTCATATCTAAATCGTATAAAAACAAAAACTACCAAGTTGGTAGTTACTTGGTAGTTTTTATGTGGAGTAAATATCTTTATTACAGTTCGTCCGATTCCATTCGCTTTAACAGTTGTTCGATTACTGATGTAAAAAAAGCAGTTCGATTTTTCTTTCTGCTTTTGAGAGTTAGATATGTTCGATAATAATCTCCTAAATCTATATCAAAAGCTGCTTCAATGAAAGCCATGATTTCTTTTATTGTCACATTTCCATTATTGAGTGTTGCAATAGCAACAAGTCCATATCCAAACTCTACTGCATCTGATTTAGAGCCAGTCCATTTCAGATTAAAGTCAGAAAGTGCCGCCCGTATTTTAGATATTTGCATTTTCCTGTCTAACAATTGTAATTGTCTATTGAGATATATTCGTAGCATTTCATTCGACAAAATTTTAGCTACTTTGTAATCATATCCAGTAGAAAAGGCTGGGTCTTTATCTAAAAATGCGCTATCAACACACAACCTGAAATTCGCTTTATATCGAACAAAGTAATAAGAATCTAAGTGGGTTGCTTTCGAACGATAATATTGGTAGAAATCAAGATTTTGGTCAAAGAAATATTTCAAATTATCCAATTGGCAATGAAGATACTCTCGTTGTACATCATCACTGCCAATCGGACGTTTCATCTCAATTCTTGTTATTTTGTAAAAGTATAAATACCGACTAAGAATGTCTGGCTTTATATCTTTAAAGAAATGAATTTCTTCATCTTCGTTCTGAAATTCATATTTTACAGTCATGCTCCGCAAGTTATCGAATAAAGGTCGTATGACATCTATCATATGCAAAGCATCCTCCACGCAGACATTTTCATCAATGCCAAGCAACTCCATTTCTTCATTTATTCGATGCAATATTTCATTGATATAATCTTGCATGATTGAATTTCGTTATAATCAGAAATTTGCATTTCGGGGTGTACGTGGGAACGGAATAACATCCCGAATGTTTGTCATGCCTGTAATAAACAGCATCAACCGTTCAAAACCCAATCCAAAGCCTGAATGGGGAACAGTGCCAAATTTGCGTGATTCAAGATACCACCACAGTTTTTCGGTATTCATATTCAATTCTTTCATTCGCTGCAACAATTTTGTATAGTTGGCTTCCCGTTCAGAACCTCCTATGATTTCCCCAATTTTCGGAAATAATACATCCATTGCACGAACTGTTTTCCCATCTTCATTTTGTTTCATATAGAATGCTTTTATCTCTTTAGGATAATCTGTAACAATCACAGGACGGCGAAAAAATTCTTCCACCAAATGACGTTCATGTTCAGCACATAAATCAATTCCCGGTTTTACAGGGTAGTCAAACTGACGCCCGGATTCTTGTAAAATCTCTATAGCTTTAGAATAAGGCAAACGTATAAATTCATTATTTGCAACGAAATGTAATTTATCCATTAAACCATTATCTACGTTATCATTTAAAAAAGCTAAATCACTTTCGCAATTTTCAAGCGCATAACGGATTAGATATTTCAAAAAGTCCTCTGCCAAATCCATATTGTCGTTAATATCATTAAAGGCAACTTCCGGTTCAATCATCCAAAATTCGGAAAGATGACGGAATGTATTTGAATTTTCTGCCCTAAAAGTCGGGCTAAAGGTGTAAATCGCCCCCAATGCTAACGCACCAAGCTCGCCCTCTAATTGTCCCGAAACTGTTAAATTGGCTGGGGAACCGAAAAAATCATCTTTTAATTCCGTTTTGACTTCAAAGAGTTTTCCTGCTCCCTCACTATCCGATGTTGTTATTATAGGAGTATTGAAATAGAAGAATCCTCTTTCATTGAAATAACGATGTATGGCAAAAGCCATATTATGGCGCATACGAAATATTGCACCAAAAGTATTTGTACGTAAGCGTAAATGAGCTATTTCCCGTAAGTATTCTAAAGAATGTTCCTTTTTCTGTAAGGGGTATTCCTGTGGGTCTGCTATTCCATATACTTCGATATCTCCGGCTATTACTTCTACTTGTTGTTTACCTCCGGCAGACCGGATAAATTTGCCCTTTATACCGATTGCACTTCCTGTAGTAATAGTCTTTAGCATGTTCTTTTCAAACTTTACATGTTCAATCACAATTTGAAGATTGTGTACAGTAGAGCCATCATTTAAAGCAATAAAGCTTATATTTTTACTCTGCCGATGCGTCCGAACCCAACCTCTCACATAGACATCAATTCCATAAATATCTGATTTTAATAAATCTACGATTCTTATTTTCATAACATTATTCTTTTATGCAATATCTCTAATACTTATAATAAGAACATTATTAGACGTAAACTTGTCATTAAGAAATAAATCATAATTCAATTCAATACGAATACGGTCATCATATATTTTAAGCTGATAAAGCAATGTCCTTACTTTTATATTAATATCTCCATCAGCGGTGATATAATCCGATTCCGTTAATTCCCCATTCAGGAAAGACATTTCAGTAAAAATCGACCCTGTACGATATAAATTAGCTTTTTCCGGGTTGATTATTAGTCGGTTTTCAACAACATGTCCTCCTGCACATAATTCTCGGTATAAAACAGAATGACTACTACCGGAACGTGAATAGTTTCCAATGGCATTAGTTACTATTTTATCCGTATAATCGTCATACCGTTGAATATTTTGAACGATTATTCTAACATCCTTTTTCATAAATGAGGCAAGTTCTCACGATATTGCCGCAAATAAGATTCATCTTGATTATGGATTTGTTGTTCCAAAAAATGAACCATCTTTTGCTTATCTGTTTTTAAGTTACCACGGACTTGGATTAAGTTAGAAGCTCCATCAGTAGCAAACCTTGCATTTACCGTCAAGCTCTGAATCAGTGTTTTTAACTCCTGCAATTTTTCAATCTCTGTTTCCTCTTTCCAATTTCCTGCTTGAATTTCTTGAAATAGCTGAGAGGTTGGATAGATGGTTAGCATGGAAGCATCTATGATTTGTGGGTGAAGCTGGTTGAAGATTTCCGCAGTTGCCTTTGCGCCAATTTCCCCTCTCCCTGAACCGGAAATGCCAGTCAAGTAAAAGAAATTATAGTTCATATCCACCTCTTCTAACTTTTTGCATTGTTCGATAATATCTTTAGACAAATATCCCTTTTTCATAAAAACAAGTGCTTCATCATCTCCCGTTTCAATTCCAAACGTAATTCCATCATAACCGAGGTCTTTCAATTCTTGCAAATCTTTGACGGATTTTTGGCTAACATCAGTTATTCTTGCAAAACAACCGATGCTCTGACAGTTTGGAAAATATTCATGTACCATCTTCGCCAATGTTTTGAGCTTATCCACACTAAGTACAAAAGGATTAGCTCCTGTAAAGAATACTCTGTCTGCATCTTTATAGTAGTGATTAGCTTCTTTCAAATCTGATTTAACTTCTTCGAGCGGTGACATTCGAAACTTGAAAGGCAAGTCTTCATAAAGAGTACAGAACTTGCATGAATGATGAGTACATCCTGCTGTAACTTGAATTAAAAGGGAGTATGCCTCATAAGGCGGTCTCCAAATAGTTCCTGTGTAATGCATAATTATTTCTCCTTTTATTTATGTAAACAATGACCAAAAACAGTAGAATATCAACTGTTATTTAGTTTCTTTTTCGATGGCAAAGTTATAAATATACTTAGTATAAAAAAAGAAGTTACTTAAACATTAGGCAGTTACAAAGGGGTAACTATTTTTGCGTATCAGATAGTTACGTGCGAAAAAAAAATAAAAAAAGATGGGAATGGTATATTTATAGGGTGATGTAGAGAAGATTTATAAAAAGCACCCGGTGTCCCTCCGGGTGCTTCAACCACAAAAATTTCAATTATAAATCTATCTATAATGAAACTTTCTGTGGCAAATATAATGATTTTCATTCTATTTCTTCGGCTTGCCTTTCTTTTCAGGAAACACGAAAGTAACATTAAACTGCCCGTCAAAGGCAAGTGAAGCGTCAAAGACTTTACCATCCCTGTTCTTGAACCCTTTGATTAGCCCGGTTTTCCCGGTAGCCACCAGTTCGGTAATCTGTTTGTCTGTTAGTTGCTTTTCGCTCTTGTTGCGGAAGATGGTAACGGAACAATCCACATTGGAACATTTGGCGACTTTCGGATAGAAAAGGATGCGTCCGGTCTTGCATTTGGGGCAAATGCAACCACTATCCGAAGCGAAAGAAAGCTGAACGTCCAAAAGTTCAGCCGTGATTTGCCGTGCATATACTTCGATGCCTTTACGGAACGTATCGGGGTTCATTTCGCCGCTTTCTATTTTGGCAAGCGTATTTTCCCACATTCCCGTCATTTCAACGTCTGCTATCTTCTTGTCCCGGATGATATTGTAAACGGCAAGACCTTTCTCGGTCGGGACAAGGTTCTTTTTCTCCCGGACGATATACTGGCGGGAAAACAGCGTCTCGATGATGGCTGCCCGTGTTGCGGGCGTGCCTATACCCGTATCTTTCATGCTGGCTTTCAGTTCTGCGTTTTCCAGTTCCTTGCCTGCGGTTTCCATTGAAGAAAGCAGGCTGCTTTCCGTGTGTAACGGCTTGGGCTTGGTCTGTTTCTCCAACAGTTCAATACCGGAAAGCGGTAAACTATCTCCGTCCTGCATGGCTGGCAAAGTGGCGTTATCTTCTCCGTCCTCTTTCTCGCCGAATACGGCACGCCATCCGGCGGATTTGATTACAGACCCTTTGACCGTGAAAAGCGACCCTGCACATTCCAGCGTTACACTGGTAACGTCTTTGACGCATTTTTCAGAAAAGGCTTCCAACATTCGTCCGGCTATCAGTTCATAGATTGCCTGTTCGTCTGTTTCCAGTTTACCGGGCAGGTTTTCCGTTACTATCAGGGCATGGTGGTCTGTTACCTTGCCATCGTTCACGGAACGGGAATTTAAGGCTTTACCTTTCATCCCGGCTGCATACCCGGCAAAACGGGCGTACTGTTCCAAATTAACAAGACGTTCCGGGATTTCCTCGAACACATCCTGTGAGATATAACGGCTTCCGGTTCGGGGGTAGCTGATTAGTTTACCCTCGTATAACTTTTGTGCGATGGATAGGGTTTTGTCTGCGGAAAAATTCAGTTTCGTATTCGCTTCCTTTTGAAGTGAAGTCAAGTCATACAACAAGGGCGGTTCTTGGTTCACTTCCTTACGTTCTACGGTCTTAACTTGTACCGTTTCCGCTTCCTTTATCCTTTGCAACGTGTCGATGGCGGTCTGCTGCGTATCGTATTTGTCTGTGGATAGTGCAGCAAAAGCTACATTGTCCTTAGTTGTCTGTAATTTCAGTTGCCAATACTTTTGCGGGACAAAGTTCTTGTTCTCTAAATAGCGGTTGCATATCATCGCCAACGTGGGCGACTGTACCCGTCCCAAAGAAAAAGTACCCTGTCCGGCTGCTACGCTTAACGCCTGCGATGCGTTAATGCCTATCATCCAGTCCGCTTCACTGCGTGCCTGTGCCGAACGGAACAGGTTGTCATACAGGTTACCGGCTTTCAGGTTTTGCAGTCCCTCACGGATTGCCTTGTCGGTAAGGCTGCTTATCCATAAGCGGACAAACGGCTTGCCACATCCGATATATTGATAGATGTAACGAAAAATTAACTCACCCTCTCGTCCTGCATCAGTGGCACAAATTATCTTGTCTGCACGGCTGAATACTTCCTTTATTACCTTTAGCTGTTTCAATGCGCCGGGGTCTGCCTTGTACCCCTTTTCCGTTTTCACCTGCCGGGGGACAAGCTGAAAGTTGTCCGGCAGGATGGGTAAACTTTCCCGGCGGAAATTCTGTACTCCGTAGGCTTCCGGCATTGCCAGTCCTACAAGATGGCCGAACGCCCAGGTAACAAGGTAGCCGTTACCTGAAAGATAGCCATCTTGTTTTTCGTTTGCTCCTACTATGGCTGCTATACTTTTAGCCACGCTCGGTTTTTCTCCGATTATTGCAATCATTATTTTTCTGTTTTAAATGTTCTACTTCTTTTTGTCTTAGGATTTTCCGGTCATAGTAGATGTGATAGCCATCTACATAAAATTGTCGGTTCTGCTCGTCTATGGTTTTCCAGTCCGTTTTGAAACAGACAAGGGTAAACAGGGCGAAACCGACAACCGGGATAAGGATTAATACCGCTATCATCTTTTGCGTCCCCTGTTTTGTTTGGGTTTGTCCGCTTGCTCCTGCTTCTCCTTTTTATCCTGCTTGGTCTTTTGTTTTTCAGTGGGCTTGTCCTGACCTTTTTTCAAGGGTTCTTTCACTTTCTTGGTGGCTTCGTTGGTCTTGCCCTCCGAATTGACCGCTACCTGTGTGCGGTTCTTGCTTGCCGGGGTAATCTCTTTCACGGCGGAACGGTCAAAGCTGGGGTTGTCACTGTAAAAGCCTAACTTCTTCTTATCATGGTTCACCTGAATATAAGCATCGTATTCGCCCCCCCGCTTGTCTTTCAGTCCGGCAACAAAGATGGTTTTGTCATTGACTAAATCCTGCTGTTGCTGGCGGGATAGCTCTATACCTGAAATACTCTTGGGAATGGTTACACCGTCACTGGTGACAAGGCTGTTCTGCTGCGTTTGTTTCTGCTGTTGCTCCTGTGACTGTTTGGCATTGGGATAGATAAATTCCAGACTTTTCTTGTCAGCATTGACCTGAACGGTTGCGGAAAAGGGATTTTTACGGTTGGAAATCATATTTTCAAGGAATACCCCTTTTCCCTCCCGTAAGGCTTGCTGCTGTTCCTTATTCAGTTTGACACCCTTTATTTCATCAGGGATTTGGACGCTGCTTGCACGCATAGAAACCAGTTCATTTGTTACCTTATCCACACTAACAAAAGAGGGTATCATTTCTCCCGTGATATAGTTTTTCAGGTTCACTATCCGCCCCATATTGCCTGTTTCAAGAAGATTGGCTTTGTCCTCTTTGGAAAACTCGTGACCGAAGAACGGGCGTTTAAGTTCCGGCTTTTGTCGGATGCCGTGTATAGCCAAAACTACATTCCCGTCTTTGTCGTGCCGGAAAGATAGGCGTGCGTCCATCTTCATAATGGCGGAATTGTAGTTACCTGCAATGGTGAACGCTCCGGGCGACTTATAGCCCCTTAACATGGGTTCTAAAGCCTTTGCTTTTTCAAGTTGTTCTTTGGATAACCCGAAGTTCTTCAGGGCTTCCCAGTCCACTTTGTCGGGGTCGATGTAATACTTGCTTTTGTCGGGTTGCTGCGGTGTTTGCGCCGTTGCTCCCGCTTCTTTGGCTGGCTGCTGCCCGTTTTGGGTTTCCTGCTGTACTTTCTTGGTTTCCTGTTTCACGTTTTCAGGTGTCACCCGGTAACGCTCTATGCCCGCTTCATTTTCTGGTGTAGGGTTGTTGAAGTTATCCCTGATTATCGGCTCGACTTTGTGA
>CAKUYM010000178.1 GCA_934716785.1 uncultured Bacteroides sp.
AAAAAAAATACCCGATTCGCAATGAATCGGGTAAGGGGCAATATATCATTATTTCTACTTTAAATGAAAGAGCCGTGCAGGGAATGCATATCCTCCGCCCGAAGAATAATGTAAATCAGAGCAAGCCTTCATCCGCAAAGCTGAAATATGCGTCTTCGCACACTATAACATGGTCTATCAGACGAATGTTCATGGTACCCGACGCTTTGCGAATATGTTCTGTCAGTGTTTTATCCGGCTGGCTGGGACGAATATTTCCGGAAGGATGATTATGAGCTACCACGATTTGCGTAGCCCTTTGCAACAATGCTTCCCGAAGAATAGTGCGCACATCAGCATACGTTCCGTCTATACCACCGGTACTGATGCGTATCTTGTCTATCAGTTTCGCGGCTTGATTCAACAATAAAATCCAGAACTCCTCCCGCTCCAAGTCGCACATAACCGGTTGAAATATCTCGTAGATATCTTTTGAACAAATAATCTGTTGCCTCTCCTTGACGCTTTGCAGTTTCCGCCGCTTGCCGAGTTCAAGAGCCGCCATCACCGTTATGCTCTTTGCCGGTCCCATACCTTTAAAACGGGAATAGTCAGCCACTTCCCATTTCGCCAAAGAATTGAGATTGTTGTCACAAGACAGGAGCAAACGCCTCATCAGTTCGACAGCACTCTCTTCCGTATTGCCGGAACCTATCAATATAGCGAGCAACTCGGCATCGCTCAACGCTGACGCTCCCTTATCCATCATCTTCTCCCGCGGACGGTCTTCCAACGCCCATTGGCTGATGGATAACTTGTGCTTATTTTCCATTTTCTATATTTTAAGGAAAGCAAAGGTAGGCTTTTTTATCTAACTATAGAGCTAATGGAAAAGAATATAAGACAAAGCCGTGATAGTTTATTTATAAAAGTTCTTCTTGAATGCCTCAAACTCATCTTTTCCTCTGACACAGCGTTGCCACCATGCACGCCAGAATCCTGTACCATAACCTATAAGTTGGATAAATGCGGCAGCTATGGAGTATATTCCGATACTTAAACTTTTGTTTTGAATCGTAGAATCTATGCAGACCAGCAAAGCATAAAGCAATATGGGCGTAAAGCTGAAGATGCAAAACGGCGTGCCCAATAGCAGGACAGAGACTCCTAATGTAAACGCTGCCGGAAGCAGGTGTACCAGTTTCAGCGAATCGGGATATTTCTTATAAAGATTGATACGGGCGATGCCGGAGTTATGAACTTGCTTGAAGAATTTCTTCAAGTCGGTCCGCCGTTTGTGATAAACCCATGCGTCAGGAAAAAGACGGCAGGTATAACCGCCCTTAAAGATACGGATACTGAAATCAATATCCTCACCGAAACGCATTTTGGAGAATCCTCCCAAGGCTTCATACACCGTACGCCGTACTCCCATATTGAAACTGCGAGGATAGAATTTATCCATTTTCTTCTTCCCCCCACGAATACCGCCGGTAGTAAAAAAGGAAGTCATGGAGTAGTTTATCGCTTTCTGAATGTCGGTAAAGGAGTTGTGCGCACGATCCGGTCCGCCGAAAGCATCGGCTGGAGATGAGACCAATTCTTTCTCTACCGCATCAAAATATCCTTCGGGCAGAATCACGTCAGAGTCTAATATAATAAGGTATTCCCCTTCACTGCGTTCGGCTCCGTAATTGCGTGTCTGCCCCGGCCCCGAATTCGGCTTAACGAAATACTTGATAGCCAACCGGTCGGCATATCGGTCTACCACTTCCTTACAGGGAATGGATGAACCGTCTTCTACTACAATCACTTCAAAGTCCTTGAAGTGCTGCGCCGTGAGACTTTGCAATAACTCGTCCACTTCATCGGGACGGTTGTAAACAGGGATTATGACAGAGTAACGCATAGCAAACTAACTTTTTAGGATGCAAATTAAAACAAAAATCAGAAAAATAGAACTTTATCTCGAAACCAAATTAATATTTATTTTCCATGATTCCTTTTTATCTGAACCAACTCTTGATATAATCCTTTGCTCGGCAAGAGACTTTAGATGTCGTCCTATGGTAGCCCGATGCTGATGTAATATTTCCGCCAATTCAGTATATGTTATTTCAGGGTTAGCCTGAATATGATTTAATATAAGTAAATCAAGTTCATTTACAGTCGCATTTACAGTCGCATTTTCTCCCTTTACAGCCTGCTTTGCAAAATCAACTGCGATTCGGAATATATCCTGTTCTAAAAATTGAGGATGCCCACCCTGATAAAGCCGGGCGTACTTAAATATATTCCTCACTCCGGAGCCAAGTTTATCCGCCAGCCCTATATTTCGGAAAAACGATGCAATAATCGGATTCTTGGGATTTGGTTCAAAGTTTTCCGGCGTAATCTCTCCCGACCATAGCGTACGGTTAGCATTCTCGGTAAAGATACGATCATTTTCAACCACGAACTTAGCTGGAAAAGAGCTGGAAAAAAGATCAAGTCATAAATCCGCACCACAATCGCTAAATGACATTAAAAAACTCCATTGTAAGAAATAATAGCCCTCAAAAGGAATAAAAAAGGCCCATTCCCTATTGAAGGAATGAGCCTCATCTCATACTTTTATCAAAGTTGATTACTTATTCAAAATATCCATCGTATCCGAAGCAATCAGCAACTCTTCATCTGTCGGGATTACCACCACCTTCACTTTTGAATCCGGAGTGGAAATGACAGCTTCTTCGCCATGAATCTTCGCATTGACAGTTTCATCGAGTTCGATACCCATGAATTCCAGACCTTTACAAGCCTCACGACGGCATTCTGCCTGATTTTCACCGACACCACCGGTGAACAAGATGATATCTACGCCACCCAGTGCGGCTGCGTAAGCACCGATATATTTCTTGATGCGATAGAAGTACATCTTTTCTGCCAAGATAGCCTTCTCATTGCCGGCAGCACATGCTGCAGCCAACTCACGCATATCGCTTGATACGCCCGAAACGCCCAGTATACCGCTCTTCTTGTTCAGCAAGTTGGAGACACCCGTTACATTCAAGCCCTCTTTCTCCATGATAAACGTCACCGCACCGGCATCAATATCACCGCTACGAGTACCCATCATCAAACCTTCCAGCGGAGTCAATCCCATAGTAGTGTCCATACACTTGCCGTCTTTGATGGCAGCGATAGAGCCACCATTACCGACGTGGCAAGTAATAATCTTCTTACCTTCAGGCTTTACTCCCAAGAACTCGCATACGCGCTTTGAAACATACCTATGAGAAGTTCCGTGGAAGCCGTAGCGACGCACACCGTATTTCTCATACAACTCATAAGGAATGGCATACATATACGCGTAATCCGGCATTGTCTGATGGAAAGCCGTATCAAACACACCTACCTGAGGGATATCCGGAAGGATGGCAGAAACAGCATTCACCCCCTTCAGGTTGGCAGGATTGTGAAGCGGAGCCAAGTCGTTGCAAGCAGTAAATGCTTCCAATACGTCCTTGGTCAGCAGCACGGATTCACTGAAACGTTCGCCGCCATGCACCATACGGTGACCTACGGCATTGATTTCATCCAAAGACTTGATAGCGCCGTATTCAGGGCTGGTCAGTGTATTCAGGATAAATTCCACCCCTACAGTATGTTCGGGAATATCCTTCTCCAAGATTTTCTTCTCGCCATTCGGCAAAGTCAGCTTCAGGAACGAGCCCTTCAGACCGATTTTCTCGATACCACCTTGAGCAATCACCTCTTTAGTGGTCATATCGAACAATTTATATTTGATAGATGAACTTCCGCAGTTCAATACTAAAATCTTCATATCATTATTGATTTAATTCTTGAAACTTCTACCCGATACTTATCTGTTTGCCTTTGCAGCAATGGCCTGATTGGCAGTAATGGCAATCATACGATATACATCTTCAATAGAGCAGCCGCGAGACAAGTCATTTACCGGGCAAGCAATACCTTGAAGGATCGGGCCGATAGCATCGGCATGTCCCAAACGTTGAACCAATTTATAAGAGATGTTACCAACTTCCAAACTTGGAACGACCAGTACATTTGCCTGTCCTGCCACGTGTGAACCCGGAGCCTTGCTTGCACCCACTTCAGGAACAAGAGCCGCGTCAGCCTGCAGTTCACCGTCCAAGTCGAGAGTAGGAGCCATTTCGCGAGCAATCTTGGTTGCTTCCACCACCTTGTCCACTACTTCATGTTTTGCAGAACCCTTGGTTGAGAAACTCAACATGGCAACTTTCGGATTTTCGATACCGGCTACGGCTTTGGCTGTCTGAGCTGTACATACGGCAATCTGAGCCAATTGGTTGGCATCAGGAACCGGAGTTACGGCTACGTCACCCATTACCAAGACTCCGTTCTTTCCGTATTCGGGAGCGTGAGTCAGCAACAGCATAGCACCGGAAACACAAGTGATGCCCGGAGCGGTCTTGATAATCTGCAAAGCAGGACGCAATACATTGCCGGTAGTGTTGCGGGCACCGGCCAACTGACCGTCGGCATCGCCGCTCTTTATCATTAAGCAACCAAAGAACAAAGGATCACTGGTCAGCTTGCGTGCCTCTTCGATAGTCATGCCTTTCTTCTTACGAAGTTCGCACAGCAACTGTGCATACTCTTCGTGCTTCGGAGAAGTTTCCGGATCGATGATAGTAGCCTTACCGATATTTCCCAGTCCCCATTTTGTAGCAAGTTCATTGATTTCTGCCGGTTTTCCTAACAAAATAAGGTCGGCAACTTCGTCTGTCAATATCATATTGGCAGCTTTTAATGTGCGTTCTTCTGTTCCTTCGGGAAGAACAATACGTTGGCGGTTTGCTTTTGCACGTGCAACGATTTGGTTGATTAAATTGAGCATAGATATATTGAATATTATTATAAAAACCTACTTATGGTTTGTAATCTTCGATGCAAAAGTAGTCAATTTTGCAATATCCACATTACAATTTCGTCCGTATTTTAGTTTCAAGTCTAAAATATTGTAATATTTAACACTGTACTCCTATTTTTCATACCTTTGCAGCAATTTCAAGCAAAATCAATAGATAAATTAAGTATATGATACGTCAGTGCGCCATTTTATTTGGTTGTTTGGCTTTGGGTGAATTGGTAGTCTATCTTACAGGTATCAAGCTGCCTTCCAGCATCATCGGAATGCTGCTGCTCACCCTCTTTTTGAAATTAGGTTGGGTTAAACTGCAATGGGTGCAGGGATTGTCCGACTTTTTGGTAGCCAACTTAGGCTTCTTCTTCGTTCCGCCCGGAGTGGCGCTTATGTTGTACTTCGATGTTATTTCGGCAGAGTTCTGGCCGATAGTAGTAGCCACTATTGTAAGCACCGCCCTTGTGTTGGTAGTCACGGGATGGGTTCATCAGATAGTGCGCAAGTTCAGACTGGCGCGCCAGATCAAGTTGGCACGCAAACTGCATCTGACAGATTTCCATCTGCCGGAAAGACTTCACCGTAAAGAAAAAAACAACTTAACGAATAAAGACAAATGAGTTTCTTGGAAAATAACTTCTTCCTGTTAGCCATTACTTTCGGGATTTTCTTCTTTGCCAAACTGCTTCAGAAGAAAACAGGGCTTGTATTGCTAAACCCTATATTGCTGACTATCGCCGTTCTTATCGTCTTCCTTAAATTGACCGGCATCTCCTACGAGACATACAACCAGGGAGGACACCTCATCGAATTCTGGCTGCGCCCTGCCGTTGTCGCCTTAGGCGTACCTTTATATCTTCAGTTGGAAATGATCAAGAAACAGCTATTGCCGATTCTATTGTCACAGTTGGCAGGGTGTATCGTCGGAGTCATTTCGGTAGTGCTGATTGCGAAACTTATGGGGGCTTCGCAAGAAGTAATCCTGTCTCTCGCCCCCAAATCCGTGACTACCCCCATTGCGATGGAGGTGACGAAAGCCATCGGCGGCATTCCGTCACTGACGGCAGCGGTTGTAGTAGCCGTCGGACTATTGGGAGCTATTTGCGGCTTTAAGACCATGCAGATTATGCGCGTAGGCAGTCCGATAGCCCAAGGACTTTCCATGGGGACAGCCGCTCATGCGGTGGGCACCTCCACCGCAATGGAAGTCAGCAGCAAATACGGAGCATACGCCAGCTTGGGATTAACGCTGAACGGTATATTCACCGCCCTGCTGACGCCTACCATCCTCCGCCTGTTAGGTGTCCTGTAAAACAATATCTCCTGATTTTCCGTTATATAAAGAGTAAACGCAAAATGCAATTTTATGATTCCATTCAAAGATATCACATTAACGGATAAAGAGCTAATTACCTCCTTTACGATGAAAAGTGAACGACGTAACTGCGACTTGTCATTCTCCAACCTTTGCAGTTGGAGGTTCCTGTACAATACCAAGTTTGCAGTAGTCGACAACTTTCTGGTATTCAAGTTCTGGGCAGGAGAGCAACTGGCATACATGATGCCTGTGGGAGAGGGTGACCTGAAAACCGTGTTGAAAGCACTGATAGAAGATGCAGGGCAAGAGAACCAACCTTTCTGCATGCTGGGAGTATGCAGCCGTATGCGTGCGGAACTTGAAGCAATCCTCCCCGACCGGTTCACCTTCACGGAAGACCGCGATTATGCGGATTATATCTATTTAAGGAGCGACCTTTCCATGCTGAAAGGGAAAAAGTTTCAGGCAAAAAGGAATCATATCAACCGCTTCCGCAGTGCATATCCGGATTATGAATACACCCCAATCACACCCGACCGTATTCAAGAATGTCTGGACTTGGAAGCAGAATGGTGCAAGGTGAACAATTGCGACCAGCAAGAGGGAACGGGCAACGAACGCCGCGCTTTGATTTATGCCCTCCACAATTTTGAAGCCATCGGGCTGACCGGAGGCATTCTCCACGCGAACGGAAAGATAGTAGCGTTCACTTTCGGCATGCCCATCAATCACGAGACATTCGGCGTGCATGTAGAGAAAGCCGATACCGCCATAGAGGGTGCTTATGCCATGATTAATTATGAGTTTGCAAACAGGATTCCCGAACAGTATATTTACATCAACCGAGAAGAAGACCTGGGCATCGAAGGCCTGCGGAAAGCCAAACTGTCTTATCAGCCGGTGACTATTCTCGAAAAGTATATGGCCTGCCTCAAGACCCATCCGCTGGATATGGTGAAGTGGTAACTCCACTGCCATAGAACAATATCCGCAAATCTGAAAAACCTGAAAACTTGAAATATCTGCAGACCTGAAAAACCTGAAAACCTAAATATCTGCACCCACGATTATGATAATGAAAGAACAAGTAAAGACTTTATGGAAGTTGTGTTTCGAGGATAGCGAAGAGTTTGTCGAAATGTACTTCAAGCTGCGCTATAAAAACGAAGTAAACGTTGCCATTCAAAGTGGAGACGAGGTAATCTCCGCACTTCAGATGCTTCCTTATCCAATGACTTTCTGCGGAGAGACCGTGCAGACATCCTATATTTCAGGAGCCTGCACACATCCCGAATTCCGCGGCAAAGGAGTCATGCGCGAACTCTTATCACAGTCTTTCGCCCGCATGTTGCGAAACGGAGTATATTTCAGCACACTGATACCGGCAGAGCCTTGGCTGTTCGATTACTACAAGCGTATGGGATATGCCACTGTTTTCGAATATTCGGTCAAGGAAATAAGCCTGCCCGAATTTATCGTTTCCAAAGATATCGTTGTCGATGTAGCTCCGATGATTCAAGATATAGCTCCTAAAATTCAGGATGCATCAGGTTCATACCTGAATGCACCCTACTCGTATCTGAACAAAAAGCTGTCCGAACGTCCTTGTTGCATCCAGCACACTTGGGAAGACTTTCAAGTCATCATGGCAGATCTTTCCATCAGTGGCGGCAACCTGTTTGTTGCCAGGCAGGCCGGCGAAATAAGAGGAATAGCCATTATATACAGAGAAGAAAAACGGATCCTTATCAGCGAACTTGCGACCGAAGACATGGATGCCGAATATAGCCTGCTGTATGCCATCAAGCAGCACACCGGCTGCAACCGTATGGTCCTGTCACTACCCCCCGATGATACATTACCCCGCCACTCGTTAGGAATGGCGAGGATTATCAATGTCAAAGAAGTTTTGCGGATTTACGCTTCAGCCTTCCCCAAAGATGAGATGCAACTGGCGGTATCAGACAAGCAGTTGTCGGTGAACAACGGCTACTATTATCTGTATAAGGGGAAATGCAGATATAGCGCCGAGCGAATGCCCGGCACCCACATATCAATGAATATCAGTGAACTGACAGAAAGAATACTCAAAAGACTGCATCCCTATATGAGTCTGATGCTGAATTAGAACGCAGCATCAGCTTCCAACACATACACCATTTGAGGTTCAATCTCTGCCGTACGCTCGCCATCCCCCTGACGAGTATGCTGTACAAAAAGATGAAGCTTCCGTTGCCTCTTCCATAACTCCGTATCATGAGACGGTTCCCATGCATCGACAGAGAAATCCGTCAAATCCGTCACCGTCCATTTACCTTTACCT
>CAKUYM010000179.1 GCA_934716785.1 uncultured Bacteroides sp.
GGCTCGAACCCATGACCCCAACATTAAAAGTGTTGTGCTCTACCTGCTGAGCTAGCGAATCAATCCTTATTTGCGAATCAATTATTTCTTGATTGCGGGTGCAAAGGTAGTGACTTTTATTTAATCTGCAAGTGTTTTGTAGAAAAAAGTTTTAATTATTTATCTTATTCCTTATTTATACGTTGATTATCAGTTACTTCTTGCTCGTCATAATTTATCTTTTCTTTGTTGATAATAAAGCGTTGATAATAAGAAAGCATCAAAGTAGTGAGCGGCAATGCAATGATCATCCCCAACATCCCCATTAAAGATCCCCAGATTGAAAGTGATAAAAGGATGATGGCAGGATTCAGCCCGGTGATCTTTCCCATGATTTTGGGGACGAGGAAAGTATCCTGTATAATCTGCACGATCGTAAAGACTGCCAAAGCGCATGCTATGATAACCCAGAAATTCTGTCCGGTATCAGCTGCTTTGAGGATAGCCAATACAATGGTGGGGAAGAAGCCGATGATTTGTAGGTAGGGAACCATATTGAGTGCCCCGATGAAAAGCCCCAAGGCAATGGCCATCGGGAAATCAATAATCAGGAAGCCTATGCTGAAAAGAATACCTACACAGAGTGCGACCAGTGCTTGGCCACGGAAATATCTGTTCATGCCATCCTGAACGTCATAGACCAGATTGGAAGCAAACTTGCGGTATTTGTTCGGAAGCAGATGCAGCCACCCTTCAGCTATGGCTTCATAATCCAGCAATATAAAAATGACATACAATAATATGATGAAAGAAGTAAGTATACTGAACAGGATATTGATGGATTCTGCAAGCAATGCCCACATCTTGGGCACCGTATCCTTGATTGCAGCAAGAATATTCTCTTCACTTAACATTTTGTTTAATGCCACTAAATCAAGATGTTCGTGAACAAATTCGGAAAGTGTCTTAGGAACATTGCTGCCGCCGCCGTTTGTCAGATAACTCACCAGTAGATCGTTCATTCTGCTCATCTCGGAAACCATCGGCGGAACCAACAGATAGAATAGTGATACTCCCACAACAGTAATCAGAAACAAAGCACAGAAAATGGAAAGGATACGACTTTTTAACTTTAACCTGTATTGAAAGAATTTGACCAGCGGATAAATCATATAAGCAATCAGCCAGGCAATAAAGAAAGGCAACAGTACCCCGCTCAATCGCTCTACAAGCATCAATATACCTACCGCCATTACACATCCGATGACGCCGCGTATAAAACTGTCGAATGTAATCTTTTTCCTTTCCATTGCCTTTTTCTGTTGGTTTTATATCTTTTGCTTATCTTCTTCCAATGCGTGGAGATAGCATTGCCTGCAAAGAGGTTCGTACTCCTCCGTTTCGCCTAAGAGAAATTGCTTGTCATCCTTGACTGTGCGATGTGAGAAAGATGCCAAATCTCCGCATTTTACACAAATGGCATGTACCTTGGACACTTCATCGGCTATGGCGCAAAGTTGAGGCATCGGGCCGAATGGATTTCCTTTGAAGTCCATATCCAGTCCTGCGATAATGACACGAATCCCATTATTCGCCAATTGATTGCATACATCCACCAATCCGTTGTCGAAAAACTGGGCTTCGTCAATGCCCACCACATCTATCTCGGACGTAAACAGCAGGATGCTTGCCGATGAGTCGATAGGAGTAGAAGCTATGGAATGGCTGTCGTGCGAAACGACGTTCTCTTCCGAATAACGCGTGTCGATGGCCGGTTTGAATATCTCCACACGCTGATGTGCAAACTTGGCCCGTTTCATCCTGCGAATCAGTTCCTCGGTCTTTCCCGAAAACATGGAACCGCAGATAACTTCAATTCTACCTCTTCTTTTGGTTTCCTGTATGTGGTCTTCTGAAAATAACACCATGTGATTTGTGCTTTATTGGTTAAATGAATGACAGCACAAAGGTAAACAATTCAATGTGCAAGAACTGTTAAAATATCCATTATTTTAAGTTATTGCACAAATTATTCCTACATTCGCACCATATTAATAATAGATGAATATGAAACAGAAGCTATTGACGGATATCGAACTGGATGTTCATGAGTTGAAGTGTCTCATGGAGTCTTTTTCTAAAGAACCGAGCAAGACCTTGTCCGAACTGTTGAAGCGGAGCATTGCGCACATGCAGGGACGGCTGGATGAATTGTCGCAGGAAATAGATTCTGTAGAAATAAGTGATTTATCGATTCCCGTCACAGAAAATACTGTGGTGGGGGAAGAACAAGAAACTGTAGATTCTGTCAGCGAGCCGGTCGTAGTCCAATCTCCGGAGTCTATTGTGGTGGACGAAAAAACTGTAGTAGAAGAGCCTGTAAAGGAAGAATCTGTAGTATATGTAGTAGAGGAAGAGCCGGTCATTGCAAAGAACGAGACGTCAAAGCCCACTGTGCTGGGAGAAAGTATAAAGCTAACGGCGGGTTTGCGTCATTCTATCAGCCTGAATGATTCTTTTCGTTTCTCACGCGAACTATTCAAAGGGGATACCGATTTGATGAATCGTGTGATTGAACAGATCTCGGTAATGAGTTCTTACAAGACTGCTGTCGCATTCCTTTCCTCCAAAGTAGAGATAGATGAGGAAAAGGAGGCGGTGGTTGACTTCTTGGAGTTGTTGAAAAAGTACTTTAATCAATCAGCATAAATAAGGGTATATGGGTAAGTTGTATGTAGTACCTACGCCGGTAGGAAATTTGGAGGATATGACCTTTCGGGCTGTCAAAGTCCTGAAAGAGGTCGACTTGATTCTGGCAGAGGATACGCGCACTTCCGGTATCTTGCTGAAACATTTTGAGATAAAGAATGCAATGCAGTCCCACCACAAATTTAATGAACATAAGACGGTGGAAAGTGTTGTTAATAGAATAAAGGCAGGCGAAACGGTTGCACTGATTTCGGATGCCGGAACGCCCGGAATTTCCGATCCCGGATTTTTGGTGGTTCGTGAATGTGTGCGCAATGGTATAGAGGTGCAATGTTTGCCGGGAGCAACAGCTTTTGTCCCGGCACTTGTGGCATCAGGGTTGCCGAACGAGAAGTTCTGCTTCGAAGGCTTTCTGCCTCAAAAAAAAGGACGTCAGACACGACTGAAGGCATTGACAGAAGAGCGCCGCACCATGGTGTTTTATGAATCTCCCCACCGTTTGTTGAAGACGTTGATGCAGTTTGCCGAATATTTCGGTGCCGAACGTCAGGCGGCGGTGGCACGCGAGATATCCAAGCTCCATGAGGAAACGGTTCGCGGCAGCTTGGCGGAATTGATCGAACACTTTACCGCTACCGAACCGCGGGGCGAGATTGTGATAGTATTAGCAGGAATAGACAATTAAAATAACTTCATTTAAAAACGTAAAACGTAAACGTATGAAAAAGTTAGCAGTTTTATTTGTGTGCGCAGCCATGTTGGCTTCGTGTGATGGCTTTAGAGGTGGAAACAAAGACCTGAAAGCTGAAAATGACTCTCTTCTGATGGAACTGACCCAGCGCAATGCTGAACTGGATGATATGATGGGAACTTTCAATGAGGTACAGGAAGGTTTTCGTAAGATCAACGCTGCCGAGAATCGTGTAGATATACAGCGTGGAACAATCACGGAGAATTCTGCCAGCGCTAAGCAGCAGATTGCTTCTGATATTGAATTCATCTCTAAGCAGATGGAAGAAAACAAGGCTCAGATTGCCAAACTGCAGGCTCAGTTGAAAAACAGCAAGTACAATTCAACGCAGATGAAAAAGGCTGTTGAGGCTTTGACTGCCGAATTGAATGCCAAACAGCAGCGTATCGAGGAACTTCAGGCTGAATTGGCTTCCAAGAATATCCGTATTCAGGAATTGGATGCTGCCGTAAGTGACTTGTCGGCTGCTAAAGAGAATTTGACTGCCGAAAACGAAGCCAAGGCCAAGACCGTTGCCGAACAGGAAAAGAGCTTGAATGCAGCTTGGTTTGTATTCGGAACTAAATCAGAATTGAAAGCCCAAAAGATCCTTCTGAGCGGGGATGTGCTGAAGAGTGCTGATTTCAACAAGGATTATTTCACTCAAATCGACATCCGTACAACGAAAGAAATCAAGTTGTACTCCAAACGTGCCGAGTTGTTGACTACTCATCCGTCCGGTTCTTATGAATTGGTGAAAGATGACAAAGGTCAGTTGATATTAAAGATAACCAATCCTAACGAATTCTGGAGCGTATCCAAATACTTGGTTATCCAGGTGAAGTAAGGTAGGATTCCTTTTTTGAATCGCCAATGTGCTGATTCCCCGGACAGAATTCTGGAAATTAGCACATTGGCTTTTTTATTTCTTATATATACCCTATACTTATTGATGAAATATAAAAATCTGTTTTTTGATCTTGACGATACGATTTGGGCTTTCTCTCGTAATGCCCGTGATACTTTTGAAGAAGTATATCTGAAACATGCGCTTGACCGATACTTTGATTCTTTCGAACATTATTATACGCTGTATCAAAAGCGAAATACAGAACTTTGGACTGAATATGCTGAAGGCAAGGTGACGAAAGAGGAACTGAACCGCCAGCGTTTTCTTTACCCCTTGCAGGCGGTGGGGGTGAATGACGAAGGGTTGGCACGACGATACTCGGAAGATTTCTTCGCCATTATTCCGACAAAAAGCGGCCTGATGCCTCATGCAAAAGAGGTGTTGGAATATCTTGCTCCAAAATATAATCTGTATATTCTTTCCAATGGCTTTCGTGAATTGCAATTGCGTAAGATGCGTTCGGCAGGGGTGGACGGTTATTTCAAGAAGGTGATTCTGTCGGAAGATCTCGGTGTATTGAAGCCTTGGCCCGAAATCTTCAATTTCGCTTTGTCTGCCACTCAGTCTGAATTGCGCGAATCGTTGATGATTGGTGACAGTTGTGAAGCGGACATTGTCGGGGCGCGTGGGGTAGGGATGCATCAAACTTTCTACAATGTGACGGAACGGACAGCTTTTCCCTTTCTTCCTACATATCACATTCATTCCTTGAAAGAATTGATGGATTTATTATAAATTATCTGGATTAAGTCGTACTTTTGTTGCATTAAATAAATGCATAAAATACGATATAACCATGGATAATGCACTTCTGCCTTTTGCCTTGCTTTGCTTCACCTCGTTTTTTACGTTGACCAACCCTCTTGGCACAATGCCTGTTTTCCTCACTATGACGCATGGAATGACGGAGCAAGAGCGCCAGTCTATTGTCCGTCGTGCCACAATAGTGTCATTTGTCACGATAATGGTCTTTGTCTTTGCCGGTCAGTTCCTTTTTAAGTTCTTCGGAATCTCTACCAACGGATTCCGTATTGCCGGTGGAGTGATTATCTTCAAAATAGGCTTTGATATGCTTCAAGCCCGCTATACACCGATGAAACTGAAAGATGAGGAAATCAAAACTTATGCGGACGATATCTCCATAACTCCTCTCGGTATACCTATGCTGTGCGGTCCGGGGGCGATAGCCAATGCTATCGTGTTGATGCAAGATGCGCACTCCTTTGAAATGAAAGGAATTTTGATAGGTACTATTGCATTGATTTATCTGTTGACATTCTTTATCCTTCGTGCTTCTACGAAATTGGTGGATATATTGGGCGAAACCGGGAATAATGTGATGATGCGCCTTATGGGATTGATTTTGATGGTGATCGCAGTGGAATGTTTCGTGAGTGGATTGAAACCGATATTGGTGGATATTGTGAAAGAAGGGATGAGCTTTTGATGCTCGTATAGTTATTAACAAGAAAGAGGACGACAAAATGTCGTCCTCTTTCTTGTTATTTATTATTTCAGAATCTTATAAGTCAAACCACATCTTTTCCCAGATTTTGGGAGATTCTTTAGGTGCGTTAGGATTAGAAGTCATCTCCTCAGGACTATATTCCCATCTGCGAATAAGTTCGCGAGAAGTAGCTTCTGACGGTACGGTAAGTGCCGGAACCTCATTCCCATTAGCTCCCGATCTTCTCCATTGTACAAACTCATCCAATGGTCTGTCCATCAAGTCAATCCATTGTTGGATATGAATCTCATATAGGGCTTGTTCTGATGATAATGTATTCAAATCAGGCAAACCATCTATAAATGCAGTTGTCTCTGTAGCATTAGCTTCATAAAAATCACAAGCAGCTTTAATGGCCTTCTTGTACAACTCATTAGCTTTCGTCAAATCGGCACTTACTCCCAATCCACGGGCATATGCTTCTGCCTCAAAGAACAATTGTTCTTGATAAGAATAGATCAGTTCGGGGGCATCTTTCCTAAAAAGATACTCGCTTATGACAGAAGATAACAAATCTGCATTCTCATCCTCTTCAGCAGCTTCACGAGTGTCCAGCCCACGATATACTCCGTCAATTCCCGGTTCAAAATATCTGGAAATACGAGAGTCATTACGTTCCTGCATAGGTTTGAAAACACTATTGTTTGCAAAAAACATGATATTGATGCCATTGGTATACTTCTCCAATATCTTATATTTGGGGTTCTCATTGCCGGCAGTTTCCAAATAAGGGAATTGGAAATTGTCATCAGCCGAGCTCACCATGCCGCCATCGGTTATCAACTTTCCAATCTGTTCAGCCTTTGTTGGATCTTTATCCACCATCACCATCAGAGTTCTGAATTTTAATGATTTGGCAAGACGAGCCCATTTCTGCATATCACCCTTATAGTAAATGTCATAGTCGGTAATTGCCAAAGGATCATTTGCATCAATTTCATTCAATGCTTCGTCCAACAAACTTATTACACCATTCAACACAACTTCCTGAGAATCGAATTTGGGATACTTAATACTCTCCACCCAAGCTTCTGTGAAAGGAACATCTCCCCATATCATTGTTGCTTCATAAAGATGTTCTGCTAAGACTATTTTACATTGAGCTATTGCGTTATGGTTGACAGGGGTGGCTTCTTGAGCATTCTTTATAGCCAACTGCAGATTATTACCTCCGACGGAATAGTAATGTTTCCAAGTATTACCAATACTATATGGACTTATGTCATAAGATGCTTCTCCCCAACCTCCGTAATCATCTCCACCGTCTGCTTGGCACTGAGTACTTTGTGAAAAAGGAATATAAGAATCTCCTCCGGTGCGACTACCGGCCCAGTTCACCGCTACATAATTAAATAAATATCCCGGTTCTACCTTCTCTGCAGAGTTTGGACTGTGATTAATATCCAACCAGTCGCTGCATGAACTCAAGACGGTACATGCCAATACGACTGCTATAGTATATATTGATCTTCTATTTTTCATAATTATTTCACTTTGAAAATTTATTATAATGTCAATCTAACGTTAAATCCGAAACTTCTTGTTGTCGGGATGCTGTTGAACTCAACTCCTCCACCGATCTGTGCGGGACCAAAGAAGTTGGCTTCCGGATCAATGTGAGGAACATGGTCCTTTATAATCCAAAGATTACGTGCCTCAAAACCTAAATCAATAGACTTGACAAGGAAACTTCTAAACCATTTTCTTGGGAAGCTATAAGAGAAATTCAACTCACGTAATTTAACATAAGAAGCATCGAAGATGTTACCTTCATTATTGCTTGATTTTGCGATATGTCCCCAATAATCCTGTATGCTTTTAACCGGCACATCATTCGTTCTATAAGTTCCATCAGACTGCAAGATAACTCCCGGCTCTATAAACGATGCGTCTTCACGATGGGCAGCTGTTTCCGCAGCAAGTCCGGAAGTACGCAAACTGCCTACTGTTTGAGAATAGAGAGAACCACCTTGGCGGATATCTATCAAGAAGCTCAAAGTAAATCCTTTGTAAGAGAATGTATTGTTAATACCCATTGTGAAATCAGGATAGACATCACCCAAACGTACATTATTTACAGTCTCGCGGAGTCCGGTCTTTTCATTGATAACATAATTGCCTGCGTCATCGCGTTTCCAACCTGTACCATACAGACCGAATGAACCGCCAACCTCTGCTTTAATTTGCAATCCGCTCAATCCACTTGTCAATGAGTATTCATCCAATCCTTCGGCCAACTCATCAACTTTTTGGGTGTTTTTAGCAAAAGTGGTTTCTAAATCCCATTTAAAGTCTTTTGTTTGTACAGGAGTGATTCCTAATGCAATCTCGATACCTTTGTTGGATACTTTTCCTGCATTGATATTATTGGCAAAATATCCGGTAGACAGAGGTACGTCAATGCTTACGATCTGATTTTTGGTTACACTCTTATAATAAGTAAAGTCTAAGCGGACACGATTCTGGAAGAAACGTAAGTCGGTACCGATTTCGAACGAAGACTGGTTTTGCGGTTTAAGATTCTCGTTCGGCAATACACGCGGACCGGTAAATCCTACCAATCCATTATGAGGGAAGACATTCGTCAAGCTATACTGCAAGAAGTATGAATTGACCGGGCTGTATTGGAATGCCAACTGATATGGTTCTTCATCACTACCTACATTAGCATAGCTCATAC
>CAKUYM010000180.1 GCA_934716785.1 uncultured Bacteroides sp.
GGCGGTCTGTACACCTGTCTGCGAGAAAGGAGTCTGAGAGGAGTTCGGCGTAATGGCCTGTTTCATCAAGCCTCTGATTTCGGACAAGCGAGAGATGGTGTAGTCATATTCCTGAGTATCATAGTCGCCCGGTATCCAGTAAGCGATGTGGTCACCGGCCATTGCAAACTGAGAATGCTCTTCTTTGATGACGAAGTAGTTCAAGGATTTCTGTTGCGGAAATTCATAGCGGAATCCTAAACCGTCATTGAACAAACGGAAACGAATTAGTATAGAGCGGTCATTTATGGACTGGAACAGTGTTACTGCCAGTTCATTATAATGATTGTGGATATCTTTTTCTTCTCCCCATACCGGTTGCCAAGTTTCGTCAAAGGTAGAAGTCGTTGCAGCTTTCATTTTAAACCCGCTGTATAGATTAGTCTTTGAATCGAGTTTGGTCAGGTCTCTGCGGTCTACCCAGTCGAAGTCGGTACGGGTATTGTCTTCTTTCTTAAGTTCAAGTCCAAGTGTGCTGGGCTTAATGACAGCTTTCCCTTTGAAAGTCAGATCATACGTAGGAGCACCTTCTTTGTCAAGCGTGAAGGTCATTACCAGATTTCCATCCGGTGAGGTCAGTTTCTGCTGTGCATTTGTTATAAATGAGATAGCAAGAAATGCGATGAGTAAAAGGTTCTTTTTCATTTTTATTATATGGTATTAAATTGTAAGCTACTGATGTTCTCACTCCTTACGTTCGGACTGTTGCAAATGTAGTGGCCATTTGTGCTTGTTCTTTTGATTAGAATGGGAATATAAGTTGCTATGAGTTTTATTGCTTTGATTTATAGTCTGATAGATGTATTTGTGAATCGGGTAAATATAAGTCTCAATGAATCCAGTTAAAATGAAAACAGATATATTCCACGACTCGGAAGGGGCAGTTCTTTCCCAAATTCTATTAGTTTGTCCGTCAGTTGGTCGTAAGCCGAAGAGCGTGGCAGCACTTCTTGGTAAGCATTCAGGTTGATGGATTGTTCTCGGTTCGTTCCGTTCATGAATACAACGACAGACTGTTCTCCATATTTACGCTCATATACATAAATGCCTTTGTTGGGTGCGAAATGTTTCAGGCTACCTTTGGCAATCACTTCGTTTCCTTTTCTCCACCGGAGCAGTTTCTGCATATAAGAGAAGGCTTCGTTTTGATGCACGGTTCTACCGGCTGTATCGAAGAAATTGTCTGCATCATCCTGCCATCCGCCGGGAAAATCACAGCGTAGCAGCCCATCACCATTACCTTTGTCGGCAGCCATCAGGATTTCTGTTCCATAGTAGATTTGCGGAATACCGCGGGTGGTGAGTAGAAAGACCAATGCTTGCTTGTATCGGTCAAGATTCATAGTGTCTTCTTTCTTGCGGTAGAAGCGGGAAGTATCATGATTGTCGAGGAAAGTAAGCAGGTGCATCGGGTCTGCATATACAATATCCTGCGATAAATAGTCGTAAAGCTGGTAAAGTCCTCCATTCCAATCGGATGTCTCTTCGTCAAAGGCGGCATTCATCCGGTCCATTAGCGGGAAGTCCATAACGGTGGGTAGTTGGGAGTTTTTGGGAACTGCCACTTTGCTGTCTTTCTGCCAATAAGAAACAAGTACATTGCTGCCTATCCATGTTTCCCCTACGATATTGAAATCAGGATATTCTCTGTTGACAGCTTTGCACCATTCCGCCATCGCTTCAAAGTCTACATAAGGATGTGTGTCGTGACGGATGCCGTTAATGCCTGCATACTCAATCCACCAGATGCTGCTTTGTATCAGATAGGCGGCTACATGGCGGTTGCGTTGGTTGAAGTCGGGCATGCATTCGGCAAACCAGCCATCCGTTACCATCTTCCTTTCGCTGTCGGCGGCATACATATCCGATGGAGTAGCTGTCTTGAAGGTTGTCTGCACGTAGTTGGCTTTGTAGTTAAACCAGTCTTTGGAAGGCATGTCTTTGAAGAGATAGTTCTGATCTCCGCAATGGTTGAAAATCATATCCATCACAACTTTCATTCCCTTGTTGTGCGATAGTCTGACAAGCTCTCTGAATTCTTCGTTGCTGCCGAAGCGACGGTCTGCCTGGTAATAATCGGTAATGGCATATCCATGATAGGAACCTTCTTTCATGTCATTTTCCTGAATCGGATTTAGCCAAATGCTTGTCACTCCTAAATCTGCGATGTAATCCAAATGTTTTTCTATCCCTTTGAAGTCACCGCCATGACGGGCAAAAGGATCTTTGCGGTCTACTTTGGATTCCAACATGCCGGGGATTATATCATTGGCGGAATCACCGTTTGCAAAACGGTCCGGCATGATGAGATAGAGCACGTCACCGGAGTTGAATCCTTCTATCAGCGAAGAATTCGGCTCTCTTTGTTTGAGTTTGTAAGGTACCACAGTCTGTGTCTTTCCTTGTTTCAGAACGATGTTGAATGTCTGTGGCGCTGCTTCTGAGATATTCAGATAGATAAGCAGGTAGTTGGGGCTTTCTTGTTTGACAACCTCCTGCAAAGTAATGTCGTTGGAAGAGATACTGACTTCGGCAGACGCTACATGTTCTCCATATAGCAAAATCTGCAATTCGGGGTTTTTCATGCCTGCCCACCAAAAGGCAGGGGCCACTTTTTTTATAACGGTTGCGGCATATACCGGACTGCAACCAAATAGTAACATAAGTAAGACTGCAAATAGAAAATTCTTTTTCATGGCAACATAGATTTTTAATGGTGGCTCAGTGAACCGATGCTGCAAATGTAGGCGGATAGGGAACTGTATTTGGATACTATAATATAAATATAAAAGCTTTAAAGTGTTATGATATTAATAATTAGTGAGTTAATTGGAAGTTGACGATCGGAAAATATAAGTCTATATTAAAAATAATCTGACCATATACTTCATTGTCATGACTATATTCGTTATATTTGTGACATATAAAAAAGTGGCCTATGAAGAATACAGCCTATGTCTTAGCTTTTCTCTTGCATTGTTCAGTTTCACTGTTTGGAAAGCAGACAGATGAGAATGTCGCAGTTCTTAAAAGGCTGGATGATATTATCAGTAAAAAAGAAACTTTTCAGATTCAGAAAGAGGAGACTCTCGATTCTTTGAGAGTGCATCTCGCTCATGCGGTTACTGCTGCTGATAAGTATCGGTTGTGTGGTTCTCTATTCGATGCCTATCTTCATTATCAGGCAGATTCTGCACTTCACTACATAAACAGAAGGGTACAGATTCTACCGCAGCTGAACCGACCGGAATTGGCAAACGATATAAAAATTGACCGTGCCACGGTATTAGGGGTGATGGGGATGTATATTGAAGCCATAGGGGAACTGGAGAAAATAAATCCGGAGGAGCTGGACAAGCAAACATTGTTATCCTATTATCAGACTTATCGTGCTTGCTATGGCTGGCTCGCAGACTATACCACCAATAAAGAGGAAAAAGAAAAATATCAGGGGAAGACTGATTTATACCGGGATTCTATCATTGATATTATGCCGTTTGGGATCAATCATACGATTGCATTGGCAGAGAAGTGCATTATTACGGGTAAAGCTGATGTTGCTTTGTCGATGCTCAGTGATGCATTGAAAGATACGATTGGTGAACGTCAGAAAGCCTATGTTTACTATACGTTGTCTGAGGCGTATGGTATGAAGAGAGATACGGAAAAGAAAATTTATTATTTGATATTGACTGCTATTGCTGATTTGGAATCTTCGGTCAGAGAGTATGCCTCATTGCAGAAATTGGCGCATTTGATGTATGAGTCGGGTGATGTAGACCGCGCTTACAGATATTTGAGTTGCTCGATGGAAGATGCCGTAGCTTGTAATGCCCGTTTGCGGTTTATCGAAGTGACAGAATTCTTTCCTATTATAGATAAGGCTTATAAGTTGAAGGAAGAAAAGGAACGTGCCGTTTCGCGTGCGATGCTTGTCAGTGTCAGTATGTTGTCTGTCTTTCTTCTTGTTGCCGTTTCTTATCTGTACCGTTGGATGAAGAAACTGTCAGCCATGCGTCGTGAATTGAGTTTGGCGAATGAACAAATGTTGGCGATAAATAAAGAACTGGAACAGACGGGGAAAATAAAAGAAGTATATATCGCTCGCTATTTGGACAGATGTGTCAATTATCTTGATAAACTGGAGACTTACCGCCGTTCATTAGCGAAACTGGCTATGGCGTCACGCATTGAAGACTTGTTCAAAGCTATCAAGTCCGAACAGTTTATCCGTGATGAACGGAATGAATTTTATCATGAGTTTGATAAGTCCTTCCTGAAACTGTTTCCGAATTTTGTTACTGCTTTTTATGGCCTGTTGGTAGAAGAGGGACGTGTATATCCGAAATCCGATGAACTCTTGACAACAGAACTGCGTATCTTCGCACTGATTCGTTTGGGAGTGGTAGACAGCAATAAAATAGCCCATTTCTTAGGATATTCTTTGGCTACCATATATAATTATCGTAGCCGGATGCGCAATAGGGCTATCGGTGATAAAGAGCGGTTTGAACAAGATGTAATGAATTTGTAGCAAGATAATCGGGGTAATTCTTTCTTTTCTACCTTTCCTCTAAAGAAAAAATGATTTCTTTATTATGCCGGTATAAAAACTCATGCTTTTTATGTACTTTTGTGAACAACTAATCTAACAATAAATTTACAAAGAAATGAAAAAATTAATCTACACTTTGTTCTTTGTCTTAATTTCCGTAGTAGCAAACGGACAGGCGAAGTACGTATTTTATTTCATCGGTGATGGAATGGGTGTGAATCAGGTGAATGGTACGGAGATGTACCAAGCGGAACTACAGAACGGACGTATCGGTGTCGAGCCTTTGTTGTTCACTCAATTTCCGGTCGCTACTTTTGCAACTACCTTCTCTGCAACAAATTCTGTAACCGATTCTGCTGCCGCAGGTTCTGCGTTGGCTACAGGAAAGAAAACATATAACCACGCTATTTCAGTAGGGGAAGACAAGAATCCGATGGAGACTGTGGCCGAGAAAGCTAAGAAAGCCGGCAAGAGAGTGGGTGTCGCTACCTCTGTCAGCGTGGACCATGCTACTCCTGCTGCATTTTATGCACATCAGCCGGATCGTAATATGTATTATGAAATAGCCCTTGATCTGCCGAAAGCTAATTTCGACTTCTATGCCGGTGGTGGCTTCTTGAAACCGAATACTTCTTTCGACAAGAAAGAGGCTCCGAGCATTTTCCCTATCTTTGAAGAAGCCGGATATACAGTGGCCCGTGGCTACAATGATTATAAGGCAAAAGCCGCTAAAGCGGATAAGATGATTCTTATTCAGAAAGAAGGTGCCAATCCGTCATGCCTGCCTTACGCCATCGACCGCAAAGAGGGGGATTTGACTTTGGCGCAGATTACCGAAAGCGCTATCGACTTCTTGACTAAAGGTAAGAACAAAGGCTTTTTCCTGATGGTCGAAGGTGGAAAAATCGACTGGGCTTGCCATTCAAATGATGCCGCTACTGTATTTAATGAAGTGAAAGATATGGATGATGCTATCAAAGTGGCTTACGAATTCTATAAAAAACACCCGAAAGAGACTTTGATTGTCGTTACGGCAGACCATGAGACCGGTGGCATTGTCCTTGGTCCAGGAAGATATGCATTGAATTTGAAAGCACTGCAATATCAGAATCATTCTGCCGACGGACTTTCTGGACGTATCAGCGAATTGAGAAAATCAAAAGGCAATAAAGTAACTTGGGAAGAGATGAAAACATTCCTTGGCAATGAAATGGGATTCTGGAAACAATTCCCCCTCTCTTGGGAACAGGAACGGAAATTACATGATGAATTTGACAGATCATTCGTAAAGAATAAAGTCGTATTTGCAGAAAGTCTGTATTCTAAGAGCGAGCCGATGGCTGCGTGCGCAAAGGAAGTGATGGATGAGATTTCTATGGTTGGCTGGGTCAGTGGCGGACACTCTGCCGGATTTGTTCCTGTATTTGCTATCGGAGCAGGCTCTCAGTTGTTCGGAGAAAAGATTGACAACACTGAGATCCCGAGAAGAATAGCAAAAGCTGCCGGATACAAATAAAATACCTCTAAAGGCATAAAAAACGGAACTCCTTTTTGGGAGTTCCGTTTTTTTATGAGTATTCTTTTCAGCTATTAAGCTTTCACACGTCCTACGTAAGAACCGTCGCGAGTATCGATTTCGATTGTTTCACCTTCATTGATGAACAAAGGAACACGAACTGTTGCACCTGATTCTACAGTGGCAGGCTTCAAAGTGTTGGTAGCTGTGTCGCCTTTCAGACCCGGTTCTGTATAAGTGACTTTCATCTGTACTTTAACCGGCATGTCTGCATAAAGAACAGTTTCTGTAGAAGCATCGGAAACTACATCCAATACCATACCTTCGAGCAGGAAGTCAACACCGTTGATCAGGTCGTGAGCGATGGGGTGCTGGTCAAAAGTTTCCTGATTCATGAAGATATAATCGTCTCCTTCTTTATATAAGAATTGGTAAGGACGACGTTCTACACGCACATCTTCCAGTTTTTCACCGATGTTGAAGCGACGTTCGATAACGTATCCGCTTACTACATCTTTAAGTTTTGTACGCATGAAAGTGTTACCTTTACCCGGTTTTACATGCAGGAATTCGATACAGAAATAGAGCTTTCCGTCCATACGGATACAAGTTCCGTTTTTGATGTCTTGAGCATTAATCATACTGCTATTATTCTTTTTATATAATTGTTATTTAATGGTTTTCGGAAGATTTCGGCTGCAAAAGTAATCTAAATCGGTAAAAAACACAAAAACTTTTGAGCAAAAATGAGTTATCTCTTGGTTAATTAAAAAAAAGTGCCTATTTTTGCAGCCCAATTACGTGGAATAATAACATAAAAACAAGATACAGTAATGAAAAGAACATTTCAACCCTCTAACAGAAAGAGAAAGAACAAACACGGTTTCCGTGAGAGAATGGCAACAGCTAATGGTCGTAGAGTATTAGCAGCTCGCCGTGCAAAAGGCAGAAAGAAGTTGACTGTTTCTGACGAATACAACGGACAGAAGTGGTGATCACTTGGCCATCAAGGAAATAAAAAAGGCGGAGATTGACTTCTCCGCCTTTTTTATTTCCTGTTCCTGAAAATAGAATGTTAAAATTCGCAGGATGGGCTCTTGTTTATTCTTTTTTCTTTTTCTTTGTAGTTGAAAGCTTGAAAGTCATAGGTGAAATACGTGCGATAGAAAATATTTCCGGAGGCGGAAACCTGTATAATCATGATAAGGTTGCTGAAATCTATAAGAGTGGGGATTATAGTTGCAACAATTCTGGCGATGATAAGTGTCCTTGCATTGTAGATGAGGTCATTTTTCATCGCCTACTTTTTAAAAGTTCAACTATTTTGTAGTATCTTTGGCGCATATTAACAGCAATGCGTATGACTATTAAGGAATTCTTTTCTTTTAAAGCAAATAAATTCTTCTGGTTGAATATTATCGCCATGATTGCAGTGGTGGTAGTGATGATGTTCGGGGTATTGAAATGGCTCGATATACATACTCATCATGGAGAAACGGTTACGGTGCCTGATGTGAAAGGTATGACGGTGGAAGAGGCCACGAAGATGTTCCGTAATCATGGGTTGGTATGCATCGTTTCCGACACCAGATATGTCAAAGATAAGGCTGCCGGAATCGTTCTTGACTTGAAACCGGGAGTTGGAGATAAGGTAAAAGAAGGCCGTACTGTATACTTGACGGTCAATACGTTGGATGTCCCCCTGCGTGCCATTCCTGATGTGGCGGATAACAGTTCTCTCCGGCAGGCTGAGGCCAAGTTGCATAGTGCAGGTTTCAAATTGGCCGAAATACAGTTGATAGCAGGCGAGAAAGACTGGGTCTATGGCGTGAAGTATCAGGGACGTCAGGTGGAAGCCGGAGAAAAAATACCTATGGGTGCTTCTCTGGTATTAATGGTGGGAGACGGAGCCGGTGATAGTGCTGAGGAAGATTCTCTTGGCACCGGCACTGATTCGGAGCAACCTGTCTCGTCGGATGCGGCACCCGCGCAGGACGATGGTTGGTTTAATTGATAAATAACAGAAACAGACTCACACATGATAGAGGAAGAACTTCCGGACGAACTGGAGAATGATTTGGATGATATAGAACCTGTCGGTGACGAATCCCAGCTTTACGAACATTTTCGTGTGGTTGTGGATAAAGGGCAAACGATGGTCAGAGTCGACAAATATCTGTTCGAACGTATTGTCAATGCTTCGCGCAACCGCATTCAGAAAGCTGCCGAAGATGGATTCGTCATGGCCAACGGCAAGCCGGTGAAAAGCAGCTATAAGGTGAAGCCGCTGGATGTCATCACGGTGATGATGGATCGTCCGCGTTATGAAAACG
>CAKUYM010000181.1 GCA_934716785.1 uncultured Bacteroides sp.
TTATCGTGGTGTTTGCGGAAGGTGCTCCGGAATTTAGAGATTATGAATAAACTTTGTTAGATGAATTTATATGAAAAAGATACATAAATATATCATATTGGGCTTGTTGTGTCTGTTTGTTTCATTAGAAGCTTTTGCACAAGAGGTGCTCATAAGTGGAGTTGTTAAAGACAAGAATGACAATCAGCCACTTCCGAATGTTACGGTAGTCGTACGTGATAAATCGGGAAAAATTGATTCACGACATTCTGCTTCCACTAATATAGATGGTGAGTTTACGTTGAAAGTACCTGTGTCGGCAAATGTTACATTTACATATATAGGCTATGACCCCGTTGTTAGGAGAATCACGAAAGAAATGTCTAAGATGACTGTGCTGATGAGCGCATCGGAAAACATGCTGGATGAGACGGTGGTTGTTGGTTATCAAAAAAAGAGTAGGGCGGCTGTGACCGCTTCTGTACAGATTGTTGAAGCGGAGGATCTTGTAAATACACCGGTGGCAAATGCCATGGAGTTGTTGCAAGGTCGTGTCCCCGGGTTGAATATACAGTTACAGAATGGTACGCCGGGGGGAATGCCAAGTTTTACATTACGTGGTATTTCAGATATTTCAATAACCAAGCAAGGAGAAGATTTTGTATTAGGTTCGTCAGCGCCTCTTTTTGTGGTCGATGGAATTCCTTTGGAAAATATAGACATGAACTCTGATGTCGATGTGTCAGGTTTGTTGTCAGGAGCTACAGTGAGTCCGCTTTCCATGATACCTTTTGAAAATATTCAAAGAATGGAAATCTTAAAAGATGCCGCCGCAACCTCCTTATATGGTTCTAAAGGCGCTTATGGCGTAATTATTATTGAAACGAAAAAAGGAAATGGCCCACCCAAAGTTTCTTATTCGGGTAATTATGTGATTAAAACTCCTCCAAGATTGAGAGACGTTGCTATTGGTAATGCTGAAAGGAATATGCGTATCATGCAAATATTACAGAATGATACTTCCAGTTATTTCGGGCACAATGAAATACATAATTTTCCGGCATTAGCAGATAGTTTGAATCCTTATTGGAATAATAATACAGACTGGCAAGGACGTTTTTATGGCGTGACTCATAATCAAACACATAACTTGAGTTTCTCTGGAGGTACTTCAAAATTCAATTATTTGATTAATGGTAATTACTATACCGAAAAAGGAATTGTGAAAAATACGGATTTCAATCGGTATGGTCTTAAGGCGCGATTAGGTTATAGCCCGAATGACAAATTTGAGATGGATGTTAATGTTTCCGCTACATTCACACTGAACAGTCAGGGCAGTGGTAATGCTTTCACTCAATCTGGGGTTGCGAAAGGGTCGTCAGCTTCTTCATTATTACCTCCGCCGTCTATGTATATATCAGCCAGCGAAGCGTTAGCGGCATTTTCTGTGGACGATAATAATGTAAATGCCGCATATGATGCAAGCATCCGTATGGTGTATAAACTACCTTATGAATTTACACTTGACGGGATCTTTGGATATAAATATAATACGACCGAAAGAGAGACGTTTACTCCTGGAATATTAAATAATAATAGGTCAGAATGGTATAATTTGAGTCAAAACAGTTATAATTTATATGCGCGCACCATTTTATCCAGATCATTGGATTTTAGAATATTCCGATTAGGACTTCGGGCTGGTGTGGAAATTTCAACTAACAAAAGAAGTCATAATACGGTTAAATTAGTAGGAGGAGGCAGTGATTATATCTGGGGACCTGGAGCGATGTACAGTAAATCAGAGGGAACTACCTCATTTGTAGAGGATGTAAACACTCTTTCTTTCATTTTTGATCCAAGTTTTAATTTAGGTTCGATAGGTCCACGGGGTGAACGTTATATATTCACTCCTAATATACGCCCAGAGGCGAATTCCACATATGGTAAGAAAGTAAAATGGACCATTAGTCCGTCACTCGGATTTAAATGGAACTTTAGTCGTGAAGCTTTTGCTGATAATTGGAATCAATTGAGCGCAGGCGCATTGCGTGTTAGTTGGGGACGAACAACTAAGTACAGAGCTACCAGGTATGACATTTGGGGTACTTATTTACTAGGGAATGATACATATAATGGTATGCCTATAATTCCGATTGATTACGGTTTGTTACCCAATGACAACTTGAAACCGGTTACTTCTACTACATGGAATTTGGGTACAGAGTTGAGTTTCTTCAATAGTAGACTCCGTTTTACAGCTGATTTATATTACAGACAGACTGACAACCAATTGAGTGATATTGAATTAGCCGACCATAATGCATTTAATAAAGTAAGAAGTATTGAAACAAGTTTGGTGAATTATGGATATGAAATATTAATTGGTGGTCGACCATTACCTCCGCAGAGTCCCTGGACATTAGATTTATCACTGTCATTAGCTATGAATAAGGATGTGATAGCTAAACTGCCGAATGAGGCCAGACAAATTATTAATAGTGACGCTAAAATAATCAACCGTTTAGGGTCGAATGCATTGGCAAATTACTTATTGGTGAATAAAGGAGTTTATGCGACAGATGAAGATGTACCCGTAAATCCGGCTACAGGTGAACGAATGAAAGCTGCTAATAATGCTAATAACGGATATGTTTATATGCAGGCTGGCGACCCGATATGGGTGGATGTTAATGGAGACTATATAATAGATGATAGAGATAAGGTGGTGGTTGGTAACTCTCAACCTCGGTTGACAGGTGGATTTAATGCAAACTTGAGATATAAGTCATTCTCCATCAACACAAATTTTTCTTTCACGATAAAAAGGGATATTATCAATAAGGCATTAGCCGATCGCTTTGCTGCTTATGGAAACCCTCTTTCAAAAAATCTGAGTGGGAGTGGGGCGATAACGCCTATAGAGGCATTTGATTTCTGGAAAGAAGATCATATATATGCCAAGTATCCCAATCCGTTCGATTACATTCGTGGAGGAACGGCCGGTCATCAGGTGAACTTCTTCCGTCCGGACCAGACACTTTTTATGGAAGACGGATCTTTCCTGAAAATTAATGGTGTTTCAATCTCTTATGTCTTACCTAAAAAAGTATTGGACTTTTTGAGAGTAGAACGGGTACGGTTGAATGCAAGTGTGAATAACATTTACACATTCTCCAAATATTCAGGTGTAAATCCGGAAAATGTAAATAGTTTGGGGTATGATGTGTCAGGAGGATATCCGAATAGCCGTAACTATACAATGGGAGTTTCAATTGATTTTTAAACAGATAAATCAGTGATCATGAAAAAAAATATATTCTTTATAATAGCGACTTGTTCGTTTTTGCTGACAAGTTGTGGCTTGTTGGAAGTAAAGAGCGAAGATAAACTTCCCGGTGACGAATTCTGGATTGATGGCAATGCCGCCAATGTGGAAGGTTTTTTGATGAGCGCTTACTCTAATTTGAGAAAGGCAACTATGGGTAACGGTGCATTTCTTACTGCAAGTGGTGATATGCGTTGCGCCTCTATCTCGCCATATAATAATGATAATGAAGGTAGAAGAGTAACCTACTTGGCAGGAAATGAAATGAATGAGTTGAGAAATTCTCCAAATACCCCTTTTGGAGAGACTACTAAATGGAAACCATTTTATGAAGTTATACAGACTGCCAATATCTTGGTTAAAGAGATAGATCAAGTCTCTGCTCTTACTGAAGAAGAATACCGGATGTTCAAAGCGGAGGCTGTCTTTCTTAGGAATTTGGCTTATTTCTTTATGGTGAGAGCTTTTGGTGATGTTCCTTATTATACGATAGCCTATAATTCAGCGTCTTTGCCACGAACTAACATGGTTACTGTGCTTCAAAGTTGTCTGGAAGACTTAAGGACAGGAGCTTTAGGTAATAGTCCTGAGGACTGTTTTTTACCTTGGACATATAACTCAAATGCGAAAAAAGGAGTAAGAGCATCTCGTGGATCGGTTATTGCGTTGATGATGCATATCAATCTTTGGTTGACTCAATTCGATGAACAAAATAAAACAATTTATTATCGGAATGTGATTGATTTAGGCGAACAGTTGGAACAGAATGGCGGAGCTTATGAACTGTTAGAAATGAACCGAATCTCAAATGTGTTCAAGGGAGGATCTAACGAAGGTCTTTTTGAAATAGCACAAAATATAAATGCTTCTAATGAAGTTTTTTCATCGATAGCTGTATTTTCTAATAACGTAGTTTACAGGCATAAGGGAGCCAATGAGAATCCCATGTATTATTATGATGGTAGCTATATAGAGAAGCTCTTCCCTTATACGGAAGAAGATTTACGGAAATCATATTGGTTTGATGAAAATATGTATTCGGCTTCCAGTGTGAATCGTACCGAAATAACAAAGTTCTTAAATGTTGATTATTATGGAAATAATCGTATAACTTCTAATTCAGGAAACCAGATTGTATTTCGGTATGCCGGAGCGTTATTACTGTACGCTGAAGCACTGGCGGCTTTAGGTACCAATGATACAAAGGCTAATGAGTTATTGAACCAAATTCGTCATAGAGCTGGTGCGTCGGAAAGCTTTTCTTCAGGAAAAGAGTTGCAGGATGCTATATTTTGGGAACGACAAAGAGAGCTGATTGGGGAAGGGCATTATTATTATGATTTGGTACGAACCGGAAAAATTTCTAATATCGCATATTGTGCGCATCCGATCAGACGTACGGATTTTAATGTAGGTGCATGGACATGGCCTTTGCATAGAGATGTGCTGAAAAATAATACAAATATACAGCTCAATCTTTTTTGGGAGTAAATAGGATAAATACGTAATTATAAAAACAAGGATATGAAAAGCAAGATAAAGATATGGCAACTGGTTATTGCTGTTATTGTCATACCTATATTTATGGGTAATTGTACAAACGATAGCTATCTGATAGATGGAGGAAAAAGTAATCCATATTATGATGGAACAATAATGGAATTTCTTCAGTCAAGATCCCCTAAAGATGATCCTAAAAATGATTATTTTTCCGATTTGATTGAAATTATCAGGCTTGCAGATATGGAAGAAGTGTTTGAGGGAGAAAATGTAACATTCTTTGCGCCGACTAACTGGTCTATCCGTAAAAGTGTCGCTCTGTTGAATAAGATGTGGTATCAAATGGGTAATGATAGTATTAAGAATCTGAAGCAGATAAAACCTTCTGTATGGAGAGAATATTTATCTATGTATATACTTAAAGATAAATATACGCTTAAAGATATTCCTCAGATTGATACGACTGCGATTGCTGCTTATCCGGGACAGACATTCATCACGTATGGTGGTCAGCCAATGAATGTAGGAGTTGTGTATGGTGATGCCAATGGAGTGAAATATGTGGGTCCTCGCCAGATACTTTATTCATATATATATGATATTACTGTGAGTGATTTGAAGAATGCATATGTAGCCACATCGGACATACAACCTAAGAATGGAGTTGTTCACGTACTTCGTATGACTGATCATGATTTTGGTTTTGACAAAAGATTATTTGCTTTAAAAGCGATAGAAGAAGGTATTGATAAAATTTCTCAAATTAATAAAACAGAATAACTATGAAAGCATATCAATATGAGATAGAATCCCGTTTGATAAAGATACTGATGTGTCTTTGTGTAGTCCTGTCTTTTGCAGGATGCAATTCTGATGGAGAAATAGAAGGTGATCCGTATGCTGGGGGAAAAGAGCCTTATGGTATAAAATTTTTAGTTGATGCTCCTTCGCCTGATAGAGCTTATCCGGGTGAGTTGGTTACTTATAAGGCTAAAGGATTATCTAAATGGTTTAATCAGCAAGGAAAACCGGATTTCAGTTTTTTTATTTCCAATGAAAAAGCGGAAATAGTATTAGCTACTGATACAACAATTACAGTAAGAGTACCGGAAAGTCTTAGTTCCGGAATTGCACATATCTTGTTGAATGAACAGATTTTCTATGGTCCTAAACTCACAGTGTTGGGCAATGTAAGCGTTGATAAAGGGTATGTAGTTCAAAAGCGTATACCAGGTGCGATTTATAGTTGTTTGGAACATTGGTCCAAAAAGGAACATTATCATCTGGTAGGTAGCTTTATGCCATTAACAAGTAGCGATGCCCGTATTCGTTGCATAGCTTGGATTGATAATAAAGGAAGTGTAGCCGGTGGATGGAATGGAACCTATTATAAAACAGATAGTGGTCAGGGAATCGGTCATGATCTTAAGAATCCTAACTCAGGTGAAGGTGGTTCTTATAGCTATTATGCCAAATCGATTTCTTATTTTAATAAAGATAAATCAGGAAACAATCCAAACGTTTTAATCTCCGGAAAGTTTACGCAGTATTACCCTGTACAACGTGAACAGCCTACTTCGGTGAATAATATAATGAAAGTGGATCATGGTATTGGAATGATGTTTGATAATAAACAGCTTCCAAGTATCAAAAACGGACGGCTGATATCAACCAGAATCACCCGATTCAATGGTGGAACGAAAGAAGCACCTGTAGCTACATTTGTTACATCAGATGATAAAGTAATTGCGGTAGGAAACATTACCCAGTATTGTAAAATAGACATAGACCGGTCATATGCAGAAGAATTGGCGTATGAATTCACTCCTGTCAAGACGGTATTGCGCATGAATAATTTGGGGGCGCTGGATGAGGATTATCGTAAAAACAAGGAAGGTGTCAATGGAGTGATTCAAGACGCTTATATGGACGAAGAAGATGGTGTTGTTATTGTAGGAGGCATTAACTCTTTTGATGGAATAAATGTGAATAATATCGTACGAATCGATAAAAACGGTGATATTGATCAGCAGTTCTTACAAAATATAGGAACGGGAGCCAATGGAACGATAACCAAGATACGTTATAATAAAAAACGGAAAAAAGCAATGCTTGTAGGGATGTTTACTGAATTCAACGGTATTCCATGTTCTGGTGTAGTTATGCTGAATCATGACGGTACGGTTGATCCGACTTTTAAACTTAGAAAGATGGAAGGCGGAACAGCTAACTTTGCTACTATTCTAAATGATCATGATTTCGTTGTAATGTCAGGTACTTTTACAAAATATGATGGTGTTAACCGACAGGGATTCCTGATACTGACAATGGAGGGTGAAGCCATGCAGAAATTTAATGTTCCCGGCTCGTTCTTAGGTGAATTGAATCAGGTAATTGAAACTAAAACATCAACGAATGATAACGGTTTGTTATTGATGGGTGATTTTTATCGTTTTAACGGTGAACAGGTGGATAATATAGTAAAAATAGGAGTTGACTTTGATTAATCTTAAATATACCTTGAAAATGAATAAAAAAAGAAAGATGCAAACAAGTCTTTTTGTCAAGATTCTGTTTATGGGAATGGCAATATGGACAATGATGTCTTGTGATAATTCATTAGAACGGCTGACAACAAATGAATATCCGGAATCGGGGAATCAGGCACAGACAGGACATGTTTTATGTGTTGTAATTGATGGCGCATCCGGGAAGGCTGTAAATGAAGCTTACACAACACGGAAAGCCCCTCATATTCGTTCGATGAGAGACAATGCTGTGATTACTTTTGAAGGTTTAGCAGACAGTCGCCATAAAGCGTTACCTGTATTTACCAATGAACGGGGATGGGCGAATATGATGACTGGAGTTACAACTCATGGGATTGGGTTGGATGAAGAATCGACAGGCGAGGTGAAACCAATTGAAGAGTTGGAGACTCCTTCTTTTTTTAGCAGAATCAAACAGCTTGATAATAAAAAGAAAATTAGCCTGTATACGGCGGATAATCGTTTTTATCAGGCATTTCGTGACAATGCGGATATTGCCAGGACATTAGACAGTGATCAGCAAGTGAAGAGTGCTGTTATTGCTGAAATTAATTCGGATATAGAATTGCCGTCAGATGTTATCCTTGTAGAATTTAATGGAGTGCAAAAGGCTGGTGCTGCGGATACTTTTTATGATGGTTCGGGTAATCCTACAATGACTGTAATTGAAGCCATACAGGAGATCGATACTTATATTGGTGAAATACGGACAGCTTTGGAATCCAGAAAAAACTATAGGAAAGAAAACTGGTTGATTATTTTAACTTCTACTTATGGAGGTACTTGTTCTGAAACTGTTCAGTCTGATTCATATTATGATGACCCGCGACTGAATACATTTACACTGATGTATAATTCTCGATTTGTAGGTAAGGTAGTTGGAAAACCAGGTGCAAGTGAACTTAATTACAAATATTTTACTCCTTTGTATGCCGGAAATAATCAAAAGTCAGTTGCTGCTGTCGCTGACCCCAAATTATTTGAGATGGAAAATAATAAGTCATATACTGTACAGTTTATGTATTACTCTACCACTAAAAAGAATAACAAGGTGAATATTCT
>CAKUYM010000182.1 GCA_934716785.1 uncultured Bacteroides sp.
GTCGAAGTGATGCCGGACGGAACAGTCTGGCTGCTTACAGACAATGACGGAGCGATTCGTATCCTTACCCATCCGGACGAGAACAATCGTCTGACATGGGATATTTATTCCGGCAAAACGGGACTGTTTCCTTCCTTTCACATATTCAAAGTCCATCAGGATAAAGAGGGCAACGACTGGCTGCTGACGGACAACGGGCTCGGCATGATTCGGTCCGGAGAAAAAGAACCTGTTTCTTTTTTTGCAGAGAAGGCAAAGGGAGAATCCGGCGGAATGAAGCAGGCCTTTTATGCCGTGCAGGAGCGTGATGGCGATATCTGCTTTGCTTCGGATTATGGTCGTATCCGGTCATATCAGAAAGGAACCGGGGAATTTGCCTTGTTTGAACTTCCCACCCAAGGGCGGATTACTTCCATTCATACGGTTGCCCCGGATGTGTCGGTGGTTACTACAGATTCGGATGGTTTCTTTACTTATAATTGGAAGACGAAAGCGTCGGTACATTATTCATACTTGACCTGCAAGGAGCTGCCGGCTAAACCGATTCTTTCCGCTTATGTAGACCGTGCTTCGGAAGTCTGGTTCGAACAGGAAGAGCCCGGTGTGGTGGTTCATTTCAATCCCGCCACCGGTGTGGTGACGCGTGAGCAGATTTCTATCGAGCACAGTAAGCCCGAACGTTCGCGGCCTGCTTTCCATATCCATGAAGACGTGAACGGTTATCTTTGGGTACATCCTTACGGGGGCGGTTTCTCTTATTTCGATTCTCAAAAGAAGCGGCTGGTTCCTTTTCATAACGGATTGGGCAGTCGTGACTGGCGTTTCTCCAATAAAATCCATTCGGCTTTCTCCGACAAACAGGGGAATCTGTGGATGTGCACCCACTCCAAAGGTTTGGAGAAGGTGACCTTTCGCAATGTGCCTTTCTCGATGATGGCTCCCGTACCGCAAGAATACGAATCTCTTCATAATGAGGTGCGTGCTCTTTGCGAAGATAAGTCGGGCAATCTTTGGGTGGGGGTGAAAGATGGCATGCTCCGCTTGTATGATGCCGACAGGAACTATAAGGGATACCTGACGGAAAACGGCCATATCTCCACTACCGGTATGCCGGTGAAGGGAACGGCCTATTTTATTATTCAAGACTCGAAAGGAAGAATTTGGATTGCAACAAAAGGAGACGGACTTATTTGTGCCGAGGCCGACTCTTCTTCGGGTATGTCGTATAGGCTGACTCGTTATCTTCATCATGAAAATGATATGTATAGCTTGAGTGATAACGATGTGTATTGTGTGTACGAGGACCATAACGGACGAATCTGGGCGGCTACTTTTGGCGGCGGTATCAATTATATAGAAGAAAAAGAGGACGGAAAGGTCTTGTTCATCAATCACCGGAACGGCTTGAAAGGGTATCCTGACAGCCCTTGCCACAAGGCACGCTTCATTACTTCCGACAATAATGGTCTGCTATGGGTGGGAACAACCATGGGGGCTGTTGCCTTTGATGAAAATTTCAAGAAGCCGGAAGAGGTGAAGTTTTACCATTTTTCCCGTATGCCGAACGATACGCAGAGCTTGAGCAACAATGACGTACACTGGATTATCTCCACGAAGAATAAAGAACTTTATCTGGCCACTTTCGGTGGCGGGCTCAACAGACTGGTGGCTGTCGGTGAGGATGGCCACGGAACGTTTAAGTCTTATTCGGTGCAAGACGGACTCCCCTCGGATGTGCTGCTCTCTATCCGTGAAGACCATAAACGGAATTTGTGGATAAGCACAGAGAATGGAATCTGTAAGTTTATCCCCTCCGGTGAACGGTTTGAAAGCTATGATGAACGTAGCATCACTTTCCCGGTGCGATTCAGCGAAGCGGCGTCTGCATCGACTGCGAAAGGCAATATGCTTTTCGGAGCGAGTGGCGGGTTCTTTATCTTCAACCCTGATTCTATCAGAAAGAGCAGCTATGTGCCGCCTGTCGTATTCTCCAAACTGACGGTGGCGAATGAGGATGTTGCGCCAGGGGAAAAATCACTGCTGAAGGTCGATATAGACGATACGGAGCAACTGGTGCTTTCGCACAAAGAAAATATTTTTTCCGTCCAGTTTGCCGCACTCGATTATACCAATCCGCAGAATGTGCAGTATACTTATATCCTTGACGGGTTTGAAAAGCAGTGGACATTTGCCGACAAGCAACGTAGTGTGACTTACACCAATCTGCCGAAAGGGGAGTATGTGCTTCGTGTTCGTTCAACGAACAGCGACGGCGTGTGGGTGGATAATGAACGCACGTTAGCCATTGTTATCCTTCCTTCTTTTTGGGAAACGCCGGTGGCTTACGTGCTCTATGTATTGTTTATTATGATTATCATTCTTGTGGCTGTTTATATCCTGTTCACTATTTACCGGCTGAAGCATGAGGTGTCGGTAGAACAGCAGGTTTCGGATATAAAGTTGCGTTTCTTTACTAATATTTCTCATGAACTCCGCACGCCGCTTACGCTGATAGCGGGTCCTGTGGAACAAGTCTTGAAGAATGACGGATTGCCGGCGGATGCTCGTGAGCAGTTGGTGGTGGTAGAACGGAATACCAATCGTATGCTCCGTCTTGTCAATCAGATTCTGGATTTCCGTAAGATTCAAAATAAGAAGATGAAGATGCAGGTGAGGCGTGTGGATGTGGTGCCTTTCATTCGCAAGGTGATGGATTACTTTGAAGCCGTTGCCGAGGAACACCGTATCGACTTCTTGTTTGAGACGGAGAAACAGCATCTTTATCTTTGGGCTGACGTGGATAAATTGGAGAAGATTGTGTTTAATCTGCTGTCCAATGCTTTCAAATATACGCCGAATGGGAAGAAGATTACGGTTTTTATTCGTGAAAACGAGAATACCATTTCTATCGGCGTGCAGGATCAGGGAATCGGTATTGCCGAGAGTCAGAAGAAATCCCTGTTTGTCCGCTTTGAAAATCTGGTGGATAAGAATCTTTTCAACCAAGCGAGTACCGGAATCGGTCTATCATTGGTGAAGGAGCTTGTAGAGATGCACAAGGCGACTATTTCTGTAGATAGCCGTTTGGGAGAGGGCAGTTGCTTTAAAGTTGATTTCCTGAAGGGGAAAGAACATTACGGCGAAGAGGTGGAATTTATTCTTGAGGATACGGAAGCTCCGGTGATGGCAGGGCAGGTGGCGGATGATGCCGGAAGAGAACCGGGTTCTTGTGCGGAAGAACCTATGGAAGCCCCCACGGAAGGAGATGCTTCCAAAGGGCTGATGCTATTGGTTGAGGATAATCGGGAATTGCGTGAATTTCTGCGTAGCATATTCATTCCGATGTATAGAGTGGTGGAAGCCGCTGACGGGGTGGAAGGGCAGAGCAAGGCGTTGAAGTATTTGCCGGATATTATTATCAGTGACGTGATGATGCCGGAAAAGGATGGCATTGAAATGACACGGGAGTTGCGCGCGGATATGACGACCAGCCATATACCTATTATATTGCTCACAGCCAAGACTACTATCGAAAGTAAATTGGAAGGGCTGGAGTATGGCGCGGATGATTATATCACGAAACCTTTCAGTGCCACTTATCTGCAAGCCCGTGTAGAGAACCTGCTGGCGCAGCGCAAGAAGTTGCAGGATTTTTATCGGGATAGCTTGATGCATATCAATATGTCTGCCGCTTCCGGAGAGTTGTCGGCATCGGCAGACACGATGTCGGGAGGGGCGGGTGCTGTTGCACCGGAACTTGAAGTACAAACTCAATTGCAGCAGTCGCAATCACCACTGCAATCGGAATCTCAATCTCAGCCGGTTATTCCCGAGATGTCTCCCAACGACCGTAAGTTTATGGATAAGCTGGTGGAGCTGATGGAACAGAATATGGATAATGGCGAATTGGTTGTGGATGATTTGGTACGTGAACTGGCTGTCAGTCGTTCGGTATTCTTCAAGAAACTGAAGACATTGACTGGACTGGCGCCCATTGAATTTATCAAGGAAATGCGCATCAAGCGTGCAGCCCAACTGATTGAAACCGGAGAATTTAATATGACGCAGATTTCATATATGGTCGGAATCAATGACCCGCGCTATTTCAGCAACTGCTTCAAAGCGCAGGTGGGCATGACTCCGACGGAGTATAAGGAGAAAGTCACTGTTTAGGGTATAGATGATTTACGAGACTGTTCATATACACTTCCAGATTCGTATATTCCGAACTCAACGTGTACTTCGTTCCGTCTGAAGGATCGTTGGGATTAAGATTATGTCTTTTTTCCCACTCGTCAGGGATGCCGTCACCGTCTGTATCTAAGGGAGCCGGTGCGGATTTGTATTCGGGCCATCCGCCCACATCGTACGGTTGGTCAATCATTCCATTCGTACTTCCGTGCGATCCCTCGTAGGTGTAAGTGCCTTTGCGTGTTTCTTCCACAATGCGTTGGTCTATGACGTCGCGATGAAAGGAAGCGCCAGCATATCGGAGTACATCTTTATAAGCCTTCTTTGCCGGTTGCAGGGAGGTGTGCTCAGCTATATCGAATTTTTTTTTGGAAAGCACCTCTTTTTCTGTAGCAAAGTCTTTCTTGATGACTAAGCCGTAAGAATTGTCCATATTCACTTTGTAGAGGGCTTCTTTCTGCTTGTCTGTCAGCTTCGGGCAAGTTGGGTCCATGTAATTGCCATTGAAATAGAATGTGCCGTGAACACCTGCTTCATTGTTGTTCTTGCCATCGTCGGCATAAGCGGTGAACAGACGTTTGAAAGAACCTTTTGTGGCACTGAAAGGACCGGGCTTATAGTAGTTGTTGATAAAGTTGTAAACACCGCCTTCGCCGGCATAAGCGCCGTCGCTTCCGTAATTGTAAATCACGTTATTGAACAGTTCAACCTTTTCCTCTTCCGGCTTGCCTGTATATCGGCTTCCACAAAGGCGGGGAGTGCGGTTGGTGTGATGAGCCAGCAGATTATGATGGAAAGTGGCGGGTTGTCCGCCCCAAATGCCGCCATATCCGTGGGCTCCTTTCTCATGAATGGAGTTGGCGAGACTCTCGCTGACGATGCACCATTGAAGGGTGAAGTCGTGATTGTCATAGAATGTAGCGCACTCGTCCGTAGACCAGCTTAGCGAGCAGTGGTCGATGATGATATTCTTGTGAGCTTTCGTTCCGTTCATGGCATCATCGCCTTTTTGCTTGATGTCGGCTCCCATACGTGAACGGATAAAGCGTACAATCACATTGTCGGCTTGGACGGATAACGTATAGTTTTTCAGACAGATGCCGTCTCCGGGAGCTGTCTGTCCGGCTATGGTCACATCTCCGTTATTGATTCTTAGAGGTTTCTGCAATTCAATGATTCCGCTTACAGCGAAGACAATGGTGCGGGGACCTTTCTTGCCGATAGCCCAACGGAAAGTTCCTTCGGAACCGTCGTCGGCCAATGACGTGACTGTATATACGGCACCACCGGCTCCGCCTGTTGTGTACTTGCCTGCACCGTCGGCACCCGGGAAAGCTAATGTTTTGGTTCTGTCGGGGCAGGCTGCGGCTGTTTGTCGGGAGACTGCGACTGTTTGTTTAGAGACTGCAGGTGATTGATTTAATATAGTGGATGATTGCAGGCACAAACTGCCGAATAAGGCTAATAGAGGTAGATAATGACTCATGGCGATTTCTTAGTTTATAAGTGGTACCTTTATTTTATAAGTAATACCTTTGTTTTATAAGTGATGCTTTTTCTATGATAAATGCAGGCTTACTTGGCCATATTGGAAAAAGTAGGGCAAATGTAGTTGAAAATATACATTTGTCCTACCTTTCCTGATATTAACTTTTATGTGAAGCCTGCGTTATTCGCTGAACCATTGAGGGTCTCCCGCGCGGTTTTTGAATAAAGCATCCTTTATCTTGAAGTTTCCGTTGTCCGGATCTTCGAAGAGGTCGGCGGATGTCTTGCCGTACTCATTGCACATGGCTGCACCTTCACTATGCCATGCACAATCCGTAGTGTACCAGTTGTCGGAAGTTTCTTTGACGATATCTTTTATACTGCACAGCTTATTCTTGGCATCACTGCTGCCACATTTTGCAAATAAGCATTTGGTGATATTGATAGTATGCACCGTCACCTTGTTGGCGTCGATAAAGTGCTTTCCGCTCTTTTGGTCGCAAGCGTAGAACGTAGATTGATCGATGTCGAATGTGGTGGAATTCGTTGTATTCTTGGCTGTAAGTGTGAATGTCGGTCCATCGGTTGCCGCCACATCATTGAATGTGCACTTGCTGATATGGATGGAATTCAGATTTCCTTCCATGTCTTTGGTATTGATGATACCATACGAACCGATTTCGCTGAAAGTCGTATTGGTAAACTCAATGCTGTTGATTGAACAACTTACGCCACCGCCCTGTACGCGCAATATACCGCGGGTTTTGGAAACGTTGCATTTGTCGAATATAAATGAAACATTCGTAGCCATGGCATCTTGGTTAATCATGTAGTCGCCGCTCTTACCGGCATTGTAGAGGTTCATGTTGTAGAACTTGACGGAAGTCGTACCCTCTCCGGCTGTCACTTCTTTAGGCTTGAAGTTGGCCTGCTGTTCACCGGATGCCCCCCAGAAGATGATGGCATTAACTTTCGCCGGGATGCTGAGCTTTTCCGTGCGTTCGAATGTGCTTCCTGCCGGGAATACGAGAACGATATTTCCCTCTTGTCCGGTAAGGGCTGCATCAATATCGTCTCCTTCTTTCAGATTGATGATGGTGTATCCCTCCGGAAAATCTTCTGTCGTCTCAAACTTGCAGCTACCTCTCAGTTTGCTATTGTTGTAGATAGAAACTTTGTAGGATGTGGCGGCTTTAAGATCGGTCAGGGTTGCTTTACCAGCAGATTTCTCCGCATCGGAAATATTACGCTGTGTCTTTCCCTCAGTCGATTCGATAATGAAGTGAGTGACATCACTTGCTCCTGCCGTCCAACTGATTGTGGCATTCTTGCTGGTTACATTGGCAACCCCTTCAATGATCTGCTCACTTTTGGTCGTGAATGTGCCATCATCCAATGTCGACCATTTGGATGGTTGCGCAGTTGCGGAGCAGGAACGCAGACGCAGATAATAGGTCGTTTGTTCTTCCAGTCCGGTGATGCTGTAAGGGCTGCTCGTGATGCTTTTATCTTCTCCGTAGATGATGGATCCTTCTTGCAACTCATCATCCGTGAATTCGTTTTTGTTGACCTCTATGATATAATAGTCGGTGTTGGGAGTTACGCTCCAAGTGACTTCGGCTGTGAATGTTTGGGGAGTAACTGCGAGGGTATTGCTACGGAATAAACGATTGTATCGTTGGTCCGAGCTCCAGTCATTACTATTGCCGCAAGACGAAAATGAAACGACTGCCAAGCAAATGATGCTTAATAAGGTGGTTATATTTGTAAGAATTTTCATAATAATCGTTTTTATCAATTAGAATCCGTATGAATTGGCCAATGTTCCGTTTGATTCTGAAATTGTTTTACCGCCCAACGGAATCAGATGTCTGTTCTTGACACTCTTGTTCAATCCGGCGCTGACATATTCGTCCAGTCCGGACAGGTTGGCATCGTTGGAAGTCGTTCCGTCTTCGGTGAATACGTCTTTCTTCGTATCCGGATCTTTGGTTATTTTCCCGTTCGGGAATGTACCCCAACCGGCTACATATTTCCAGTCAGTATCTTTGGCGGCATTCTTGGCGTCAAGTTCGTTGTTGATTTCTACGCCTGCAAACGGATAGTCGTACCAGCAGATGCTGCTCATGTCGATAGAGTATTCGTCATCGGCCTTCATTTTATAGAAGATATACTTCGGAGCCTTTGTGGTGAGTTCCCGGTAGTCTGCCTTGAACTGTTCTATCTTGTCAGATAATAGTCCCCAACGAATCAAGTCGTACTTACGTACACATTCTCCTGCAAACTCCCAAGCACGTTCGTTGACGATGGCATTGAAGAAATCCTCGCCCGACGAGATGGCTGCTACATATGCCTGTGCATTGGCTTTGTTGTCAAATGCACGACTGTGGACTTCTGCCAGTGCGGTACGAGCTGTCATGGCTGTTCCGCCAAAAGGATTGGCTGCGTCGGCGCTATACAGTTCGTTCATGATTTCGGCATACATTAATAATATGTCGGAATAGCGCATGGCAATCCAGTTGATGCCATAACCTATTTTTGCATCGCTTGCGCGAACAGCGCTCAGCCACTCGTCATTCATCTTGCGGATGTCCCATTTGGCTACGTAGATACCGAACGGAGCGTTTTTCTGCATATTTTCCTTGATATGTCCGTTATCTTCCTTGAGCTCGTAAGTGGCACAAGTAACGTCACGGCGAAGGTCGGAATGGTCGA
>CAKUYM010000183.1 GCA_934716785.1 uncultured Bacteroides sp.
TCAGTCGTGTCTATCAGAGCCAATGCGTATGCCAATCCACACGGGTATTGCTCGAAAAGCGTATCAAGGTCAGCATGTTGGCAAATTTTTTCTGTATAAAGCTTTCTTATAAGCTCCGGTATCTTTTCATTGATATACCTTGCACCCACTATACTGAGAAATCCCTCAAACTCTTCCTTGTCTTTCAGTAATGATGCAAATAGTAGTTGCTTTTCGTCAGGCAACGAGCGCCAGTGCTCAACTTCATCCAGTAGCAGGTCTTTGGCTTTCTCGCAATCATTCACCGGATTGTTCATCTGTTCGCTCATCAGTTTGTCGTCTTTCACAAGCTTATGGTAAGGGCGTTCCGGAAACAATAAAGGTGACATGTAAAGTGTATCAACTAAAATCCAGCGGCATGCATTGTCCGCGAACAGATATTTGGCATCGTGATGAATGATATTGTGGCCGCAGATATAGTCTGTATCACTAAGAAATTCAAACAGTTCTTTTTTGGATGCCTTGTGATAGGTTGCACCATCATGGCGGAGCGCACCGATGTCATGGACTTTATGATCACTCAAACCAACCTCAACGTCTATTATGGCATACCGGGCGGCTTCAAATGGTACAGATACGACTTTATCGCTGACAGCATTGCTTATGCTTTCAGTTTTCTTGGCTTTTATGAATCTGCTCCATAGTGACATACATCCAATATAATAAACCGGTTTATAAATTGAATCTGTTATATATCTGCATACTCTTTTGGTTGCAACTTGGACGTGATTTGTCCAATATTGCTTACAAAGATAAAAATAAAACCGAGAAAACTGTCAAAATTGTCGTAATAAAAAATTAGACAATATGGTTCCTGCATCAGTAAGCCTATAGCTTATTTTATTATCTTGAAGAACTTTTCCTTTTTGAGTTTAATGTCTGATGATTTCATATTCTTAATTTTTATGGTACGCCCTAATACCTCTCCTTCAATTTTATTGTCAGAGATAACTACAGACCGGCAAGCCTCCAATGTGATGCCTTCTTTACGGTAGTGATATGGCTGATAGGTGGTATTGCGTATCAGTGTGTTGTCAGAGAAAGTCAGCCCATCCACCGAGCGGGCAAAGAGAATCGGATAGTCAAAAAGATGAAAAGTGTTGCCTGTGATGCGGATGTTGCGATGGTATGGGAATTTCTGTTCCGGTGTCGGTATTTCCGGATCAATGCTGATTACGGCCTCACAGAACTGATAAAGTGAAGAATTACATGGATAGCGGAAATCATTATTGCGTATCAACACATCTCGCACAGCTCCTGACTCATACCAGGCATTGGCATCTCCGGCGATAAGGATAGCAGAACCGCTGGATTCGAAAACATTATTTTCTATAACAACTTTGCACGGAGTAGAAACAAGCAGGCCACGGGCGCGGCAACTACCGAAATGACAGTTGCGTATTTCCGCATCCGGAGTGCACGTCAGGTTTTCTATCACATATCCGGCTTCTACTCCGGTCGGGAGTGGAGCGGACAGTTCGATAATAAACTCGGCTTTGTTGAGCGCTTCGAATTTGTTCATTTTCCCGGTTGCCACAGTACGCATCGTGTTGTGTTCAATGAATCCGATCGTTTCGTCCGGTCGTCCCCATTCCATCCCTTCGCTCATGTCTTGCATGAATTTGCATTTAATGCGGGTGGGGGAGAGGATTTCCATGATACGTGAGCAGGTGCCGTGAATGTTGATAGGATCATCCATCAGTCCTGCCCAACTGCAATTCTCAATCTTGAGCAGTCCGCTGCATCCCATGAAGTGGAATCCGTCGTCGTGTCCGCTTAATACACGGTCTTTAGATGCGTTCGGGATAATGTGGACATCATTGAAAGATATGTTCTTGCTGTATTGTGACAAAATGCCCAATCCGCAGGTGTGGAATAGCTTCAGGTTCTCCAATCGGGTATCCGTGCTGTGGTAAATGAAGATGCCGGCATGGTCACGGGTGCTGTGTCTTAGCACGAGGATGGTGCCTGCAACAGGGTAAAATTTGTTCGCTTCTCTTTTGGGGTCAGCCAGGCGGACACGTCCGGGGCTTACCTCAGTAGCATCATAACCGCGCCATCCTAAATTGTCGCCTGTATTAGGTAAAACAAAATGAGTTTCAGGGTCGAACTGCATAATCGACCATACACTGCTTTTCCATCCTTCACCGACAAAAGTAAGTCTCTTGTTTTCGATGATATACGGATATTGACATGCGTCGATTTCGATTTCCATAAAGTCGGGTGTCGATTCGATGACAGTGCCTTGTGCGGTTAAAGGAATCTCCCAGTCGACAGTAAAGTTTTTCAGTGTGATATTTCGGCAATGATCCAATGTGAACGGTTGCATCCGTCCGTGCATGATGAACTCCGACCCGTTGCCGTCAATGGTCAGATCATTGATTTCGTTTAGCAGTACGGCGAGGATTTTGGGATTTATATTATATGTATTTGTTTCATGATAATCCCGTTCAATGGCATGCTGCGCCCAGAAGTCATACCTTCCTTTGGGGAAGACGAGTATAGAGCCCGGATTTTCTTTGCAGGCATCGATAGCTTTTTGTACAAAAGGCACAGCGTTGATGCGGCTGTCGGGTTTTAGACCGAAATCAGAAACCGAGATGATATTGTTTGCCGAAATGTTTATTGCACAAAAACAGAGTGCAAATACTAAAAATGAATTCAATGACAGGGGTGTTTTCATAGGTTTTTATTGTTAGATGTTTATTTTGTCTGCTTCCATGCTCCCCGCGTGAAATCGGGTATCTGCATCGGCATACTTCCGTTCAATACGGATTTCTCGCTCAACTCTGTGACGCATGACCATTCGGCGGCATCATATACGTCCATATCCAATGGAAGTCCGTTGCGCAGGCAGTAGATAAGGCGATAATCCATTACGTAATTCATTTCGTTGGGCACTCCTTTGCGATGTGCCTCTTCACCGATGGTTGCACTGAAAGGATGCCTGTAGCGTGCCATTATTTTCTCCAATCTTTCTCCGTCGAGAGGAGTGCTGCCGTCCGGGTCTAACGCAATGCATGGAACCGGATATTTCTGGGCAAATCCCAACGTGCCGCATACCGTTTGCAGGCGGCTGTAGGGGCGTGGAATGGATACGCTATACTGAAGCATGATTGTTTTCCCTTTCACCGTATGGATAAGAGTCGCATTGACATCGCCCAACTTATATTTCTGGCAAGCTTCCGGTGAATACTCGCCAAACATGCGGCGGGCATATTCGCTCATTCCCGCCTGATGAGTGGACATGGAAACGAGATATTCCATCCGGTCACTGCGGTGAATGTCAAGTATCTGGCAGGCTGGTCCCAGTCCGTGAGTAGGATAGGGGTTACCGGTATGTTCGATGCTGTATCTTTTCCCCCAGTGGTTGTGATAACCGCCTTCGTTTTCTTCGGCAAAATACATCGAACGAAGATCGTGGATATAAGCCCCTTCTACATGCATAATTTCTCCGAGTATCCCCCGGCGGGCCATATTAAGAGTAGTCAATGCAAAAGGGTCATAGCAACAATTCTCCAACATAATGCAGTGGCGGCGGGTTCTCTCCGCCGTATCTACCAGTTGCCAACATTCGTCCACACTCATGGCTGCCGGAACTTCAATGGCTACGTGTTTGTTGCATTCCATGGCAAAAGTGGCCATCGGTGTATGCATCAGCCAGTCGGTACAGATGAAGACCATATCCAATCCGTCGGATTCGCACATCTTTTTCCATCCGTCCGTTCCGGTGTATCCGGCAGCTTCGGGGCGACCGGCTTCTCTTAGCAACTGCTGTGCCTTGTGGAGGTTGCCTTCTCTTATTTCGCTGAGAGCCTTGATTTCTACACCTTCTATCTGGAGATAGCGTTGAAGGGTGAGCAAACCGCGGTTGCCCAATCCTATGATTCCGATATGAACGGTGGGGATAGGGGGATGAGCTAATCGGAGAACATGATTTTGTGCCTGGGGCTCTTTCATAATTATATGGTCTAAAGTAAAACAAAAAAAGAGAATCCAATTTCTCAGATTCTCTTCGTAGAGCGGAAGACGGGGCTCAAACCCGCGACCCTCAGCTTGGAAGGCTAATGCTCTATCAACTGAGCTACTTCCGCAATTTTTTGTGGGCAAAGATGGATTCGAACCACCGAAGGCGTAAGCCAGCAGATTTACAGTCTGCCCCATTTGGCCACTCTGGTATTTGCCCTTTCTTGCTTTTGAGATGGTTTGTTTCTCAATTGCGGTGCAAAGATACAACTATTTATTTAAACTCCAAACAAAATCTATCATTTTTATTGCAGTAATTGCACATTCGTCTCCTTTATTGCCTAATTTACCACCGGCACGATCTTCTGCCTGCTCCATCGTGTTGGTAGTAATTAGTCCGTAAATAACTGGTATATCGCCGGTTGCATTCAGTTCGGTGATTCCTTGGGTTGCTCCCATGCACACATAATCAAAATGTGGAGTATCTCCCTTAATTACACAACCTATTGCAATAATTGCATCGACATCGCAATTTTCCATCATTTGATTGGCGCCAAAAGTTAGTTCAAAACTTCCCGGAACTGTTTTTACCAAGATATTTTCTTCTTTCGCTCCATGCTTTTTCAATGTATCGACTGCACCTTTCAGTAAAGCACCTGTAATATTGAAATTCCATTCGGATACAACGATGCCGAACTTCATGTTTTCAGCATTCGGAACAGAGTTGAAATCGTATTCGGATAAATTATGATAAGCTGTTGCCATAATTGTAAATTAAAGATTAGATATTTAAAATGAAAGTTGGATAAGGGGAAGGAGGGAAAAAAGCAGGCACGGATTACACGGATTTCACGGTTGTAGTTGATAACTGTTTAGTCCGTGTCAATCTGTGTAATCCGTGCCTGTCCTGATATCCTATATATAATAAGGTATCTTATTTTTTCATCAGTTTGGCCTGTTCGATATATTTGTCGATGTCCATAGCCTGATAAGACTGGAAGTATTTATCCTTAATCTTGGTATAAGCGCTTATAGCATCGTCAAATTTACCCTGCTTCACTAAGATTTCTCCTGCCTGCAATAAGAAAATCGGGCTCAATGTATTGTTGTCAGCTTTATCTGCTGCCGATAGCAAAGTGGAAGCAGCCTTGTCCAACTGTCCGAGCTGTGCATAGCAGTTGCCGGCAGCGCCTAAGATTGCCGGAGCCACCATTTGGTCTTTTCCGTTAAAGCTATCCAGCATCTTTACTGCATCTTCGTATTTACCGAGTTGTGCATAGCAAATGCCGGCATAAGCTTTCGCCAAGTTGGCTGCTTTTGTTCCGCTATATTCGTCAGCTACCTTCAAGAAACCGGCGAAACCGATGCTGTCACCGTTCAGAGCCTGTTCGAAAGCGTCCATTTCAAAATATTCTTGTCCTTTGAAAAGAGCAGCTTGCGCTTTTTCTTCACGTGGTTCAGCATAGAGGTTCTTATACATGATAATACCTGCTACAATAATAATTACAGCAACAACACCACCGATAATTGCGTTTTTGTACTTGATAAGAAATGCTTCTGATTGTGTCAGTGCATCTTCTACGTTCAGATGTTCATTCTGATTTTTTTCTTCTGCCATTTTATATGATTCTTTTTGTTATTATTCACAGTTTGATATTTCGACTCGCAAAAGTAGTTTTTTTATATCTACAAATGAAATTTAGAGCCATCTTTTTTTTATATTACACCCGAAAACCACGAAAATCTTGCTACTTTTGTGAACAAATTAATGTACACACAATGATACTGAAGCGAATATCCATATTGAACTATAAGAATCTGGAAGAAGTGGAGTTGGAATTCTCTGCCAAACTGAATTGTTTTTTCGGGCAGAACGGGATGGGAAAGACGAATTTGTTGGATGCCGTATATTTCTTGTCTTTTTGCAAAAGTTCCGGCAATCCGATTGACTCACAGAATATCTGTCACGACCGGGATTTCTTTGTTATTCAAGGGTTCTATGAGGCCGAAGACGGAACTCCCGAAGAGGTATATTGCGGGATGAAGCGTCGGTCGAAGAAGCAGTTTAAGCGTAACAAGAAGGAGTACAGCCGTTTTTCCGATCATATTGGCTTTCTGCCTTTGGTCATGGTGTCGCCTGCCGACTCTGAGCTGATAGCCGGAGGTAGTGACGAACGGCGGCGGTTTATGGATGTGGTGATTTCGCAGTATGATAAGGAATATCTGGATGCATTGATACGCTACAATAAAGCGCTGACCCAGCGCAACACTTTGCTGAAGAGCGAGATGCCGGTAGAGGAGGAGTTGTTTCTTGTTTGGGAAGAAATGATGGCTCAGGCGGGTGAAGTGGTGTTCAGGAAACGTGAAGCGTTTATCAAAGAGTTCATCCCTATATTCCAATCGTTCTATTCGTTCATTTCTCAGGATAAGGAGCAGGTGGGATTGTCTTATGAGTCTCATGCGCGGGATGCTTCTTTGCTGGAAGTGCTGAAGCAAAGCCGGGAGCGCGACAAGATTATGGGATTTTCTCTGCGCGGCATTCATAAAGATGAGCTGAATATGCTGCTGGGCGAGTTTCCGATAAAGAAAGAGGGCTCGCAGGGACAGAACAAAACGTATCTGGTGGCATTGAAGTTGGCGCAATTCGATTTCTTGAAACGTACCGGAAAAACAGTTCCTTTATTGCTGTTGGATGATATTTTTGACAAACTGGATGCTTCTCGGGTGGAGCAAATCGTCAAATTGGTGGCGGGAGATAACTTCGGGCAGATATTCATAACGGATACGAACCGTGAACATCTCGACCGTATCCTGCATAAGATAGGTAGTGACTTTAAGATTTTCAGTGTGGAATCCGGAGTAATCCGTGAAATGGAAGGTGAATAATGAAGCGTAACGATGCAGAACAAATCGGGAAACTGATTCAGCAGTTTCTCCGCCGGGAGAGTCTGGAGTCTCCGCTGAACGAACAAAGATTGCTGGATGCCTGGCCTCAGGTCTTGGGACCTGCGGCGGCTTATACCAACAATCTTTATATCCGTAACCAGACGTTGTATGTGCATCTCACATCTGCGGCTCTTCGTCAGGAGCTGATGATGGGGCGCGCGATGCTGATACGTGCGCTTAATGCGAAAGTAGGAGCTACGGTTATTACGAATATCATTTTCCAGTGAGGAAAGGTATCTTGTCTATCACCTTTATTCCCAACTGCTTGAGTGTTTCGCTTGCACGGTCATAATAGCGAGACGTTTCCAAATCCAAATTATTGTGCGCGTCTACTCCGATGATGGCTGTACATTCTTCGTGTGCGGCTATTTCCCAGAAGTCGGGGTGGGGAACTGTTATCACTCCATTAGCCTCATTGTAGCTTTCGTATCCGATGTTGTACTCCAACGGCATGTTCAGCCGTGCTGCCGTCCGACAGATATGTCTGCTTACCAACTTGCAGTGGTGGTCGAACTGGGGATAGGAACGCATGAATAAGTCGGGGTGCGCCAGATAGGCGAACAATCCGCTTTCCATTCCTTCGATGGCGCTCTCCTCATATAATTCGAGCATATCCACGGAATCTGTGTGCCGTCCAAAGTAGGGGAATTTTTCGTCCGTATGGAAATGGTGATTCCCGAAGATGACGTAATCCAACTCGTATTCCTTGATGATACCTTTCAGCCAATGGATATAATCCGGAAAGTATTCGCATTCCAATCCTATCTTTATACTGATTCTATCTTTATACTTCTCCCGCAGCGAGCGCAGGCTTTCTACATATTCCGGCAACTCTTCGGGAGTCATACGGATGTCGGATACATAACTGCTGTGGTACTTCCACGGGGTGTGGTCTGAGAAACCTAATTCTTGATACCCGCCTTTGATGGCACTTAATACAAAATCTTCGTCACTCCCTGTCGCATGATGGCAGCGGGTGGTATGGGTGTGATAATTCGTCTTCATTACTTGTTATAATTATATCCATACGGATATCATGTGATTCCGCAGGAACTTCTTCTACTAATTGAAACGGAAAACAGATGCCGGCTTTGAAGGCAGACGGGATACGTGGCAGAAGGCGGTCATAATATCCCTTTCCTCGTCCCAGCCGGTTGCCTTTTGAGTCGAAAGCGACTCCGGGCACGGCGATGAAGTCTATGGCGGCAAGGTCTGTGAATACTTCCCCGGTGGGCTCTTCTATCCCATAACTACCGATCGCCATATCTTTCGGACTGCTATATATGCGTAGCTCCAAATCATCGCCGACAACTACCGGAAGCAGAATCCGTTTCTCCTTACTCCATTTCCGGATAAATGCATGCGTATCCACTTCGTCCTTCAGCGAGTGGTAGAGCAGTATAGTAT
>CAKUYM010000184.1 GCA_934716785.1 uncultured Bacteroides sp.
GTTCTACACCGATTTTGGCAAAAATATCACTATCGGGCGCAATGTCTTTATCAACGCCTGCTGCCATTTTCAAGATCATGGCGGCGTGACGTTGGGCGATGGCTGTCTCATCGGCCATAATGTGGTCTTTGCCACACTCAATCACGGTATGGCTCCCGAAGACCGTGGGGCTATGTATCCGGCTCCCATACGGTTGGGCAAAAATGTGTGGGTAGGTTCCAATTCTACCATCCTGCGGGGTGTGACCGTGGGGGACAACGCCATAATCGCCGCCGGATCGGTAGTGACAAAAGATGTGGCAGCCAATACCATTGTAGGGGGCGTGCCGGCAAAGTATATCCGTAACATTGACAAGAACGAAAAGCAATAGACTATGGAGTCGAAAACAGTAACCAATCACACAGCCATTCCTGTCAAGTCATCCGAGCGGTACGTCATACTGGACGTGTTGCGCGGATTGGCTTTATTGGGCATTGCGCTGGCCAACTTTCCGGAGTTCTCGTTGTACTCCTTTCTTTCGGCTGAAGCAGCGGATGCTATGCCTACGGCCGGAATCGACCGCATCGTACATTACCTGCAATACATCTTTATCGATGGTAAATTTTATACGATATTCTCGCTGTTGTTCGGCATCGGGTTCTCTATCATTATCGCCAATGCGGCAAGAAGAGATGCCAATGGCTTCCGTATCTTCTACCGCCGCATGTTTGTTTTGCTATTGATAGGTTTTCTGCACCTGATGTTTCTTTGGAGCGGTGATATATTGATGCTGTATGCTTTGCTCGGTATGCTGTTGCCCCTGTTCCGCAACGTATCGAACCGGGCACTACTGGTATGGGCCTTCACTATGTTGGCAATACCCGTGGCTGTGGACTTCATCGTGGAGCTGTCCGGAATCCGTCCGTCGGCATCGGTCGTGGAACTCCAACAATTCTATTGTGCCAAATATGGTATTACGGATGAGAATTTCGCCTATTGGTTGCGTGATGCGGAGCATTATAGTGAAACCTTCAAGTTCCTGATTCAAGGCGCATTGGTACGCATGCAGGAATTTATCGATGGGAACCGCTACTTCAAGGTCATGGGGCTGTTTCTTCTGGGCTTTTACATCGGACGCAATCGCTTTTATGCTGATTTGGAGAGCCGTAAGCTGCAATTGAATCGCATTGTCCGTTACGGATTCATTATCGGCTTGCCGCTGTCGTTCCTCTATGCATGGAGTGCGATGAACAGCCGTCCATGGGGATTGGGTATGCATGCCGTACTCTATTTTATCAGCGTGTTTCCGTTGGGCTTCGCTTATGTGGCCGGTATATGTCTTCTTTACCTCCATTGTCCGCAATGGAAAGGTTTCCGTTTCTTTGCAATGCCGGGGCGCATGGCACTTACCAATTATATCGGGCAGTCGCTATTCGGAATGTTGCTCTTCTACGGTATAGGATTCGCTTTTGGAGCCGGCGTGGGATTGGTTTATGTGGTTTTGATTGCCACCGGAGTATGGATTGTGCAGGCATTGTTCAGTGGTATGTGGCTACATTATTGTCAATTCGGACCGTTGGAGTGGATTTGGCGGATATTGACTTACGGGAAGGTATTCAAACTCGTTAAAGACCGGAACGGATAATGGCACAGGCACAGAAAACGGACGAGCTGCTTGCGTTGATACGTGATGGCAAACCAATGACATTGTGGACGAAAAGAGCGGTGGATGAAAAAGTATGAGCGACTTCTGTAATTGGGGTTATAACATCCGTAATTCATCTACCAAATCTACCGGTAATCTCCTGTAACTTTGCAACAAAGAAAAAACATCATAAAAAAGAGAACTATGAGTATTAAGACAATTATCACGGTGGGGCTGTTGGTTCTCACGACATCTGTCATTGCGCAAACCAATCAGGAGAAAGAACTGAATATGGAACAGCTAAATCTGACACAGGAATGGGACAAGACGTTCCCGAAAAGCGACAAGGTGAATCATAGCAAAATCACCTTTGTCAACCGTTACGGCATTACGCTTGCCGCCGACCTGTATATACCGAAAACGACTGTTGGAGAGAAATTGTCGGCTATCGCCGTCAGCGGTCCGTTTGGAGCAGTAAAGGAACAGTCGTCAGGGCTGTATGCCCAGATGCTTGCCGAACGAGGGTTTCTGACTATCGCTTTCGATCCTTCCTTTACGGGTGAGAGCGGCGGACAGCCGCGCAGTGTGGCTTCACCGGATATCAATACCGAAGATTTCTCGGCAGCAGTGGATTACCTTGCGACACGTCCGGATGTAGATGCCGAGCGTATCGGTATCATCGGTATTTGCGGCTGGGGAGGCTTTGCCATCAATGCCGCAGCCAACGACACACGTATCAAGGCAACGGTGGCTTCCACCATGTATGACATCAGCCGCGTCTCGGCAAATGGTTATTTCGATGCTGCCGACAATGCAGATGCACGCTATAAAATGCGCAAGGAGTTCAATGCTCAGCGCACGGAAGACTATCGTGCCAAGACTTATTCCCGTACCGTAATGAACCCGGAGCCTGCCGAAGATGCACCGCAGTTCATGAAGGATTATTATGACTATTATAAGACAGAGCGAGGTTATCATCCCCGTTCCATCAACTCCGGTCTGGGCTGGAACAAGACCTCGTCACTTGCTTTTGTCAATGCTCCGATTCTTGCGTATGCCGATGAAATCCGCAGCGCCGTGCTGCTCATTCATGGAGAAAAAGCCCATTCCCGTTATTTCAGTGAAGATACATTCAAGAAACTGAAGGGCGATAATAAGGAACTGCTGATTATTCCCGGAGCCGTACATACGGATTTGTATGACCGGACGGACGTCATCCCGTTTGACAAACTGGAGCAATTCTTTCAGACATACTTAAAATAAAGATAGAATCCAATATAAAACCGGAATAAAAGTGATAGCACCTGCTGCCGTCGTCGGGTTGGCAGGTGTTTTTTCAACATTTACCAGCTTCTAATTGCGGAATAGATAAGAATCCCAAGCACCGTTAGCAATCCTGCATATATGGTAACTGACGTTTGCTTTATCTCATTTCTCCTCATACGTGTGGATGGCTCTAAATACACAGCCGCTTTGTAGGCGAGGGTACTGAACATCCATCCGCCGAACCCACCGATAATGCCACCGACAAGTAAGTCTCCGGGAAAATGCACGCCTAAGTAAATGCGGGTATAGCAATTGAGAATGGCCCATGTCACTATAAAAATACTTAACCAGCGTTTGCGGAATGTGAAGATTACATACATGGCAAGACCGAATGAATTGGCAGCATGGCATGACGGAAAACTGTATCTCCCGCCACGGTAACCATTCACGATATGTACCATATCGACAATAGGGCTCTCGAGGTTGCCGGGACGCAGTCGCGCTACTACCGGTCGGATAAGGCTGCTACATACTTGGTCGGCAAAGGTGATGGTGAGAGCGATGGCAGCCACATAACAAAGCACAGCTTTCCAATGAAAATTCTTTAGTAAGATGTACAGAATGGTGGCGTACATAGGTACCCATATAATCTTTCCGGTGAAGGAAGCCATAAAGTAGTCCCAAAAAGGAGAGTGGATACCATTGAGATACAGAAAGATATCAGTGTCTATCTCTGACAAGAATTTGATAAAGTCGGTATTTGTCATCATGCTCTATTGTTAATTTAGATGCCGCAAATATACGACAAAGAATAGGAAAATGCTCTATCTTGCTTATAAATCTTCTATAATTCCCTGTCTACTATTATTTTGCGATGTATACTTCACTTTACAAAATCTACTATCATTTTACAAGATCTTCTATCATTTTACAAGGTCCGCTATCGTTTCGCGAGGTCGTCATATAGCTTTTGCAGGAAAGCTTTCCCTTTTTCCAAGTTCGCTCCTTTTTCTGTGCCTTCATCAAGCTGCACAGCGTTGGCTTCCAAGTTGTACACCAATTGATTTTCGGGTGTCACCATACCGAAGAAATTTGGGCGGGTGAAATATCCGAAATGCGGAGATGCGGCGTTCATGATGTCCTTGCTGAAAGTAAATTCATCGTGTGGCAATCCTAATTGCGAAAGCAGGGTGGCGGCAATATCAATTTGCGAAGCGTAGGTATCTATGACACGTGGTTCTTTGATTGCTCCGCCAATCAGAATAAGAGGAATGGTCTGCCCGTCCAAAGGATTTTCTATCGGATGCGGGTAAACTCCTTGATGGTCCGGAACGAGCACAAACACGGTATTCTCCCACAGTGGAAGTTCCCGATATTGTTTTACGAAGTCGCCTACGCAGCTATCGGCGTAAGCAAAGGCGTTGAGTCCTTTATCATCCAACCGGTGGAATGGAACGTCAAAGGGTTCGTGACTGCTTGAAGTCTGGACAACTTTCAGAAACGGTTCCTGCTGCTTTTCTTCTTTGATGTCTTTTATCAGGCGTTGGAACAAGACATGGTCATGTGCTCCCCATTTGCTTGTGCGCTCGGATAGCGGGAAGTCCTTGTCGCAGACAATCTTTTCGATGCCGGAAGATACTAAATATGAACGCATATTGGTGAAATCCGCATCTCCGCCGTAATAATAAGCCAGGTCATATCCGGCATTCCTCAGGCTGCGGGGGATAGAGGGCAGCTTGTCCGTCTTTTCGGGATACTTCATGATGCTGGTACTCGGCTGTCCGGGGTAAGCGCTGATGATAGATGCCAGTCCGCGGTCGGTACGGAAACTATTGGCGTAGAAGTTACTGAATAAAACACCCTCTTTGGCGAATCTGTCCATGTTGACAGCTACGTTGGGATGTCCGCCGAAAGTTTCCATCAGATGAGTGGAGAAACTTTCGAGAATGATAAAGATGACGTTCGGGCGTCGGGTGTTCAGCAACTGCGGGATACTGTCTGTGGCTGCGACGGGTTTGTCGGTCATTTCCGCAAATAATTCGTCTGCCACTTTCGGATCCATGAAGCGGTATTGCTTGTCGAAATTAGTCTGATGGGTAGCGGAATACATGAAACTGAATGCCGGATTGATGGCGGCATGGTTCATCCGTTGGTCCTGACTGAAATATACTTTGCTCAGGTTCATGGTCGATACGGTGAAACCGCCGCGGATAGGGATAAAGAGGGCGGCCGTCAGCAATAAAAGCGTGAGTGAGACATTGAGCCGTAGATAAGGTATCTTCAATGGTTTTCTTTCGCGGATAAGCACCATATAGAATATGCCGTATAAGAGGGCTGCATAGATAAGTATCGCCAATATGCCCGACATGATAAACCAAAAACTGACACTTGCCAAAGCGTCTTTAGGCGATGAGAAGAAGTAGAAAATGGGGGTGGCATCCAGACGGAATCCCCAGAAGTCGTACAGACCGAGGTCTATGATAAAGATGCACGCCATGATGAAGGCCGTCAGTCCGAAGTATATCTGTCGGATGCGGCGCAGCAACGGTGATGCCGTCCAGGCGGAAGCGATGAGTAGAACTCCCGGAATGGCAGTGAGATAGCCTGCCAGTGAGAGATCCAGAGGAAGCCCGTGCCACATCACCTTGAAATAATCACCGAAAGACGCATTGCTATATAGGTCATGGTAGTAGGCCATGAAGATAGGTCTTTGAAGGACAAACAGAAGGACGAATAAAAAATAGGTTGTGAGAAATTGTATAATTCTCTTCTTCATATATATGTAAACTTAAAAAGATTGAACGGATACAAAGTTACTATACTTTTCCTTATCTTTCTTACGATGTGATATAAAACATATCTTTTTTTCCATATCTTTGCCCGGAGTGTGACAAAAAATGCATAATGAAATGGCAAAGATTGCAAAGAAACTGACAGATTTAGTGGGTAATACCCCTTTAATGGAACTTTCCGGTTATAGCGGGAAGTATGGTTTGAAACAAAACATAATAGCCAAACTGGAATCATTTAATCCGGCAGGGAGCGTGAAAGACAGGGCAGCCCTTTCGATGATTGAAGATGCCGAAGCACGGGGAGCGTTGAAACCCGGTGCAACAATCATTGAGCCGACAAGTGGAAATACGGGTGTCGGGCTGGCAATGGTGGCAACCATCAAAGGCTACCGTCTGATATTGACCATGCCTGAAACGATGAGCTTGGAACGGCGGAATCTGTTGAAGGCACTCGGTGCCGAAATTGTGCTGACGGACGGATTGGGAGGAATGGCTGCTTCTATCGCCAAGGCGGAGGAACTGCGCGACAACATTCCCGGTTCGGTGATTTTGCAGCAGTTTGAGAATCCTGCCAATGCGGCAGCTCATGAGCGTACAACGGGCGAAGAAATATGGCGGGATATGGATGGTGAAGTAGAGGTGTTTGTTGCCGGAGTGGGTACCGGCGGAACTGTCTGCGGTGTAGCCCGTGCGTTGAAGAAGCACAATCCGAAGGTTTATATAGTAGCGGTAGAACCGGCTGCGTCTCCCGTACTGGAGGGTGGACAGGCAGCTCCGCATCGCATTCAGGGAATCGGGGCCAACTTTATTCCAAAATTGTATGATGCTTCTGTGGTGGACGAAGTGATCGGTGTGCCCGATGATGAAGCGATTCGTGCCGGACGCGAGTTGTCGGCAACGGAAGGTTTGCTTGCCGGAATATCTTCAGGAGCGGCGGTGTATGCAGCCCGCAGGTTGGCGGAGCATCCGGAATTTCAGAACAAAAAAATCGTAGTGTTGTTACCTGATACGGGAGAGCGTTATCTGTCTACCGAGTTGTTTGCTTTTGACGCATATCCGTTGGATTGATTTATAAATTATACTTGATATTAATTATCCCCGAACTATATATATGGTAAGAATTATTATAGCATTGCTTTTTTGTTTCCCTATGGCTGTTTGCGCGCAGACCTATCAGCAGTTGTCGGAAAAAGCCATCGAATGTATTGAGAAAGACAGTCTTCTTCAGGCGGAAGAACTGTTGGTCAAGGCTTTGAAGATGGAACCGAAAAATGCGAAGAATGCGTTGCTCTTTTCTAATCTGGGCTTGGTGCAACGTCGGTTGGGAGAATTTGACAAAGCGCTTGAGTCTTACTCCTTTGCGTTGAACTTTGCTCCGCTGGCGGTACCTATCCTGCTCGACCGTGCCGCCATTTATATGGAAACGGGAAAGGCAGACCGTGCCTATACGGATTACTGCCAGGTGCTTGACGAGGACAAACGAAACAAAGAAGCATTGCTGATGCGTGCTTATATTTATGTGACACGCAGAGATTATCCGGCAGCACGGATAGACTATAACCGTTTGCTGGAGATTGATCCTCAGAGCTATAGCGGTAGGTTGGGACTGGCCACTCTTGAACAGAAAGAGGGCAAGTTTCGGGAGGCTCTCGATATTTTGAACAAGATGATTGTGGAAAGCCCCGACGATTCGGTACTTTATATTGCCCGTGCCGATGTGGAGCGTGAGATGAAACACGACGAATTGGCATTGGTGGACTTGGAAGAAGCCATCCGGCTGGATGCATCATCAGCGGATGCTTATCTGTTGCGTGGCAATATCTATCTGAGCCAAAACAAGAAAGCACTGGCGAAAGCTGATTTTGAGAAAGCCATCTCCTTGGGAGTGCCGCCCGCAGATTTGCACGAGCAGCTCAAGCAGTGCAGATAAACAATTGGGCAGGCAACTTATATACCCGATCCACATAAAGGAAAGTCTTTTATCATAAGTGCCGGTTCGTTCCACCTATGTTTCCCTTTAGTTCCACCCGGGTGGAACTAAAGGGAAACATAGGTGGAACTTAAAGATAACCTTGGTGGAACGAATAACGATTAGTAACGCGGCTTACTGACATATGCTATCGGAACATCTCTTTTATTCGACGAACTTACCTGAGAAACTTACTCAACGAGTTTGCCTGACGAACTTATCCAATGAACTTATCCGACGAACTCCTTAATCAGATTGACGAAATCTTTTCCGTATTTCCTTTTCTTGTAATCTCCGATGCCGCTGATTTCTCCAAACTCCTCAATTGTGGTAGGGCGTGAGATGCAAAGCAGATGCAGCACCTTGTCCGACAGAACGATATAGGCAGGCAAGGCTTCTTGGTCGGCAAGTCGTTTCCTCAATCCCCGCAACGCTTCGAACAAATCCTCTTTTTCGCTGCTTGACATTCCGAAACCATCCGATGCCCCGAAACCGTCCGCCGCTCCGAAAGGAAGCTCTTTGGCAATCGCCACTTTCTTCTTTTTCCCTTTTCGGGTAGTGGCTTCTTCATGGCGGATAGCAGCCAATGTCGCTCGTGCTCTGCCGAAGAGAATATCACTTCCGCTCGACGTTATCTTGAGATGATTATTCTCGTTATAAGCAATCTCGAAGTAGCCTAACTGTAGCATTTGGAGCAGATAATCC
>CAKUYM010000185.1 GCA_934716785.1 uncultured Bacteroides sp.
GACATCATAGCCGAGCATTACTAATTGCCCGTCTACTTCCTTTCAGACCTGTACGGAGCGCGGTATATACGTTTAGCGGTTACTCCCCTCAAAGGAGTAATGCACTGAGATTTTACTTTCCATCATGTCATCACCTTATTCAGGTGGCTATAGCACGAGGGTTCCACCTCTTCCCATTCCGAACAGAGAAGTTAAGCCTCGTCACGCCGATGGTACTGCGTAACAGTGGGAGAGTAGGTAGCCGCCGTCTTTGAAGAGTCCCCTTGGTTCAAACAACGAGCCGAGGGGATTTCTGTTTTCATACACTTCAGCCAAAACGGAAAGTAACATTTTTTAATACACAAAATTACTTTCTTAAAGAACAAAATCTTTTGTTGCTTGTTTTAATATTAGAGTTAAATCTAATAGTTTAAATGATGTGAACGACGGTAAATGTATGCATTTTATTGCTACATTTGTCGGCAAATATCAAAAAGCAACAATAAATAATTGGATACAATGAGAAATTTCTCCAAATTCATAGTAACTTTCTTTCTGCTAATGCTATCCTTCAGCATCAGTGGAAATGCAGGGAATTCTTCTTGTATTTCAGTTTGTTCTTCTTCCTGCCAGTTCTCTGAATCGACTTCCGAAAGCAATCAACGATCTTCTGTCGACAGCCATTCTGTGAGTTATGATAACTCTCAGTCTTTGTCTATATCGGATGTGGAATTGGAGGCTAAGCCGTTGACTGAATCAATTGTCAATAACTATCGTCTGCGTAGAATCATTGAAATAAATGATGCTTTAAAAGACGTGATACATAAGTTTTTCCTGTTAAGAGAAAACTCACTTGTATTAGATCAAAGTAAATCTTATTATTCGGATAAGGATCCACATTATTCCATTATCTGTAGCGATTACTATGTATTCGCTCTCAGACGTATCCTTATTTAGTATTCTCTTCTCTTTCTTACTCGTATAAATTTACTTTTCGTACCTCTGTATGAACTGTGCGCCTTTTTTGTGTTCAAAAAGTCGCAGGGTCTGTAGCGCAGTGTGTCTAATCGTTTGAGATTTTCTAAATAACTAAAATTAATATCTTAACAAAAAACTTATTATGGAAACTACTAAAAAGACTCAAATTGTAGGTATAAAGAATGCCGGTATCGTAATCATCTGCTGTTTTATTCTGGCAGTGTGTATTTATCATTTCCTATTGGGAAATCCGTCCAACTTTATGAACAATGACCCGAACAACCATCCGTTGCCGGGAAATTTCTTGGGTACTATCTACAAAGGTGGCATCATCGTACCTGTCATCCAGACATTGTTGCTGACTGTAATCGCACTGAGTATCGAACGCTATTTTGCTCTTCGCTCTGCTTTCGGAAAAGGCTCTTTGGCTAAATTCGTCGCTAATATCAAAGCTGCCTTGGCTGTCGGAGATATCAAGAAGGCACAGGAAATCTGTGACAAGCAGCAAGGTTCTGTGGCTAATGTCGTTACTTCCACGCTGCGCAAATATGACGAGATGGAGAAGAATACGTCGTTGTCTAAGGAACAGAAACTATTGGCTATCCAAAAAGAATTGGAAGAAGCTACCGCATTGGAAATGCCTATGATGCAACAAAATCTTCCGATTATCGCCACTATCACCACATTGGGTACTTTGATGGGGTTGCTCGGTACCGTAATCGGTATGATCCGTTCGTTTGCCGCACTGTCTGCCGGTGGCGGCACCGACTCAATGGCCCTGTCGCAAGGTATCTCCGAGGCTTTGATCAACACTGCCTTCGGTATCTTGACCGGTGCTCTGGCTGTTATCTCTTACAACTATTACACTAACAAAATTGATAAGCTGACTTACGGGCTCGATGAAGTTGGATTCTCTATCGTGCAGACTTTTGCTGCTACTCATTAATTCTGCCACTCTTTAAAATCTATTAATCATGGGTAGAGCGCAAATTAAAAAGAAAAGTACATTCATAGATATGACTGCCATGAGTGATGTTACCGTGTTGCTTCTGACTTTCTTTATGTTGACTTCAACATTTGTGAAGAAAGAACCGGTGCAGGTGAATACTCCGGCTTCCGTATCGGAAATCAAGATTCCGGAGACAAACGTGCTTCAGATTCTGGTAGACCCGAATGGAAAAATATTTATGAGCCTTGACAAACAGCAGGATATGCAAGCTGTTTTGGAGAGCATGGGTGAAGAGTATGGCATTAAGTTTACTCCCGAACAGGAGAAACGGTTTACGTTGGCTTCCACTTTCGGGGTGCCGATCAGAAGTATGCAGAAATTCCTTGACCTACCCGAAGACCAACGGGACAAGGTGCTTAAAAACGAAGGGATTCCCTGTGATAGTACCGACAATCAGTTCAAGGCATGGGTGCGCAATGCGCGTCTTGCCAATGCTGACTTGCGCATCGCTATCAAGGCGGATGCTTCGACTCCATACTCGGTGATAAAGAATGTTATGAACTCACTTCAGGATTTGCGGGAGAATCGGTATAATCTGATTACTTCTCTCAAAGCGGAATCTGGAGAATAAAAAGGAGGAAACAGAATGAGTGCTGAAGTACAAGAGAGCGGCGGAAAAAACGGAAAGAGCAAACAGAAGAAATTTGCCGTGAGGGTGGACTTCACCCCGATGGTGGATATGAATATGCTGCTGATTACTTTCTTTATGCTTTGTACCACGCTGAGCAAGCCTCAGACTATGGAGATAAGCATGCCGAGCAACGACAAAAATATTACAGAACAACAGAAGAGTATGGTGAAGGCTTCGCAGGCTATTACGCTGTTATTGGGGGCGGACAACAAGCTCTATTATTACGAAGGGGAACCGAATTACAAGGATTATACTTCGTTGAAAGAGACGGATTACACTCCGAACGGAATACGTTCCATACTTCTTCAGAAGAATGCGGCTGCCGTGAACAGAGTGAGAGCTTTGAAGCAGCAGAAGCTTGACCTAAAGATTTCAGAGGATGAATATCGGAAGCAGGTTTCCGAAATAAAGAGTGGAAAAGATACGCCGACCGTGATTATCAAGGCGACGGATGCTGCTTCTTATAAGAATCTGATTGACGCGCTGGATGAAATGCAGATATGTAATATAGGTAAATATGTGATTACGGACATTGCCGAAGCGGACGAATTCCTGATTAAGAATTTCGATGCGAAGGGCGCCTTGTCACAGAATCTTGCCGATAAATGATGTAACACCTAAAAAAGAAAGTAAAATGGCAAAAATAGATTTAACTTCTCAGGAATGGTGTCAACTGATTTTTGAAGGCAAAAATCAAGCGTATGGCGCTTATAAGATGCGTGCCAATTCGGCGAAACGGCACAACTTGGCAATGTTGGCTGTATTGGTCATCGCATTGATAGGGTTTACGATTCCTACGTTAGTGAAGTTGGCGACTCCGAAGCAGAAAGAGGTAATGATGGAGGTCACTACTCTGTCAAAGTTGGAAGAACCGGAAATCAAACAGGAAGAGATGAAACGGGTGGAGCCGGTAGCGCCTCCGCCACCTGCGTTGAAGAGTTCAATCAAGTTTACGGCTCCTGTCATCAAGAAGGATGAAGAGGTGCAGGAGGACAATGAAATCAAAAGTCAGGAAGAGCTGACCTCTACGAAGGTGGCTATCTCCATTGCCGATGTGAAGGGTAACGATGAAGTCAATGGGGCGGATATCGCCGATTTGAAGCAGGTGGTGACACAGGCCGAGCCGGAACCGGAAAAGGTTTTCGATATGGTAGAGCAGATGCCTACCTTCCCCGGAGGTCAGCAGGAGCTGATGGCTTATTTGGGCAAGAATATAAAATACCCGACCATCGCTCAGGAGAACGGGACGCAAGGGCGTGTCATCATACAGTTTGTGGTGGAGCGCGACGGGTCTATCTCGGATGTGCACGTTGCCCGCAGTGTGGATCCTTATCTGGATAAGGAAGCTGTGCGCGTGGTGAAGAGTATGCCGAAGTGGATTCCGGGTAAGCAGAATGGTAAAGCGGTACGTGTGAAATTCACCGTTCCGGTAATGTTCAGGTTGCAATAAAAGAGAGATGATGAAGAGACAATTTTGGCTGGTGGGAATCGTTTTGCTTGCGGCATTGAGTGCTTGCCGCTCCAAATCGAAGGAGGAACCGACGGATACGTATTCGTCCGGGGTGATAGCCATTGCGGCGGATGAAAGTTTCGAGCCTATTGTGCAGGAAGAGATTGATGTGTTCGAGAGCCTGTATCCTCTGGCCGGGATTGTCCCTCGCTACACGACGGAAGTGGAAGCGATCAACTTACTTCTGAAAGACAGTGTCCGGTTGGCAATTGCAACTCGGACACTGACTGAGGAAGAGATGAATTCGTTTCACAGCCGTAAGTTCTATCCTCGCGAAATCAAGTTGGCCACCGATGCCTTGGCATTGATTGTGAATCGTGCGAATCCGGACTCTTTGTTGAGTGTACGTGACTTCCGCCGCATCCTGACTGGGGAAGCGAAAAACTGGACGCAGGTGAATCCCCGTTCCGGTATGAAAGATATTCAGGTTGTGTTCGACAATAAGAATTCGAGTACCGTACGCTTTGCGTTGGACTCCGTTTGTGGTGGAAAGCCGTTGGCAACGGAAAATGTGAAGGCCTTGAGAACGAATCTGCAGGTAATAGATTTTGTAGCGAAGAATCCCGCAGCGATAGGGGTGATCGGGGTGAATTGGTTGGGCAACCGCAGTGATACTACCAATCTCTCTTTCAAGGAAGAAATCAGGGTAGTGGCGGTGAGCGCTGAAGATGTGGCGACTCCGGAAAATAGCTATAAACCTTATCAGGCTTATCTGTATTATGGCAATTATCCATTGGCGCGCCCGATTTACGCACTGCTGAATGATCCCCGCAACGGACTGCCTTGGGGATTCACCTCTTTTATGATGTCCGACAAGGGACAGCGGATCATATTAAAATCCGGACTTGTCCCGGCTACTCAGCCGGTGCGCATAGTCCATGTAAAAGACGAATAATAACTAAAATTTGAAACTATCATGAAACGAGTACAGATGTTTTTGGCAGGAGCGTTTATAGCAGTTGGGTCGCTCTGTGCGCAATCGTCCGATGCCGAATGGCAGGCAGGCGTTGCAAAGCTGAAAGAAATTATTCAGGCAAATCCGGCACAGGCTGCCGAGCAAGCCGAACAATTGATAAAAGGAAAGAATAAAAAGAATGCGGAACTCCTGACTGCTATCGGTGACGTTTATTTGCAGGCCGGTAAGTTGTCCGAAGCGCAAGCGTATGCGGCTCTTGCCAAAAAGGCAAATAGCAAATCGGCTTTGGCTTCGGTGTTGGAAGGTGATATTGCTGCCAAGCAGAAAGATGCGGGGCTTGCTTCACAGAAGTATGAGGAGGCTATTTACTTTGATTCGCATTGTGTGCCGGCATATCTGAAATATGCGGATATTTATAAATCGGCGAATGCCAATCTGGCTGTAGACAAACTGGAGCAGTTAAAGGCGCTTGAGCCGTCCAATGCAGCCGTAGACAAGAAACTTGCCGAGATTTATTACTTGAAAAATGATTTCAGTAAGGCTGTTGATGCCTATTCTCGTTTTGCAACGGGGCCGGCGGCTACCGAAGATGATTTGGTGAAGTATGCGTTTGCCTTGTTCCTAAATCATGACTTTGCAAAGTCGCTCGAAGTCGTAGACATGGGACTGAAAAAGAATCCGCGTCATGCGGCGTTCAATCGCTTGGCGATGTATAACTATGTTGATTTAAAACGTTTTGAGGATGCATTGAAAGCAGCGGATACTTTTTTCAACGAATGTGATAAGGCGGATTATTCTTACTTGGATTATATGTACTACGGGCATCTGTTGGAGAGTCTGAAGAAGTATGATGCTGCTGTCAGCCAATATGAGAAGGCTGTGGAGATGGATCCGACGAGAACGGATTTGTATAAGAATATCTCTTCTGCTTATGAACAGGAGAATAATTATAAAAAGGCGATCGGTGCCTACCATAAATATTACTCGTCTCTCGAAAAGGAGAAGCAGACTCCTGACTTGCAGTTTCAACTGGGCAAACTTTATTATGGCGCCGGCACGCAAACCGATTCATTGACTATCAATGCGGAAGAACGCAAACAGGTACTGATGGCTGCCGATTCTGTTTTCCGGGTTATTTCGGAAGCGGCTCCGGATAGTTATTTGGGCAATTTCTGGAGGGCACGTGCCAATTCCGCGCTCGACCCGGAAACAACGCAGGGACTGGCGAAACCTTTCTACGAAGAGGTGGCCGCACTGCTGGAAAGCAAGAACGATCCTCATTACAATTCGGCATTGGTAGAGTGCTACAGTTATCTTGGATATTATTATCTATTGGCTATCGAGAACCCGGCATTGAAAGCGGAAGCAAAAGCCAATAAGGAGAAATCTAAAGAATACTGGAGCAAAATTCTGGCTATAGACCCCGCTAATGCTACTGCTAAAAGGGCATTGGACGGCATCAAATAGTGAATAATTTTAGTTGTTTGTCGTAACGGGAGGAGCGGAGAGGGATCTTAGCTCCTCCTTTTTTTACACTTTTCTGCACTTTTTTATAGTATTCACTGTCTTATTCTACTTTTGCCAAGGTGAAGCAGTCAATATCCGGTGCCCAGTTATAACTGTTTCCCATACGGATGGTATTATATCCGGTTTTCAGTTCTACAGGGATTGTGATTTGATTATGTGCATTATCTTCTCCCAATGAATCGATCTTAGTGATGATGCCGTTGACGTCTACTTCCAGTTGTCGGCCCTTGCCATACAAATAGTAAATGGTCATGTTGTAGCGTCCGCCGTTTTCACTGTACACCTCGTTCCATTCGGCATAGTTTTCCGGTTGTCCGCCGAGGAATCCCACCTTCATCTTACCGGATGCTTCCTTATCGTTGGCGTAGATGATGCCTTTGGAATTCTTGTCCAAGTCGTTGAAGAGAGGCAGGTATGCCCATTCTGCTTCATACAGAGTAGGCTCTATGCGTTTTTCACCTTCCATGCGGAGAAACATAGCGCTGTGGGCGGGCAAGCTCTGGTCAAAGTTGCCGGAGAAACTGCCTAAATCATTATGCTTTACCAAATCACGCACTTTTACATTTCCGTCAAATTCCAAAGAGGAGAATGGAACGGAAAAACTGCATACCGTATCGGAAGGGTTGTATAATGCCACTGCACGTACATTACCTCGTTTCTGCTCGATGTCTTTCACCAGTACATAGCCGTCATTTTCATGCTGTACCACATAGGCCTGCAATCCTAACGGATCCTGATTGAGCGCGATTAATTCTTTGTTTTTCAGCAGTTCGAGTGAAGATTCCGGCAGATTTTCCAAATTACAGCCGATAAGCAAAGGCGAGCTCATGATACACCACATACCGAAATGAGCCTCTTCTTCAACCGGGGTAAGACCTTCTCCGCCCACCTTGCTGTTATTTCGGAATCCGATGACCATCATATCCATGTCATTGTAATGTCCGTCTTTTGCATAGGCGGACAGATAAAGATTCTTTCCGATTACATATTTCAGAGAGCCCCAGTGTGCGTTGATATCTCCACTGATGCGCCAGGAGGTAGCTGCATCTTTTGCCCAAGTGCCGGGAAAAGCCCATCGACAGATATTCACGGAGACATCTTTGTTCACTTTGTCTATGCTGTTGCGGATGGAGGTGTAGCGTTCTTTCTCGTTCAGCCCCAGTACGTCTCCGCCGCAATAGTCTATTTTGATAAAGTCGAATCCCCAATCTCCGAAGTATAATTGTGCATCTTGCGATTCGTGACCATAGATACCTGCGCCTACCCCCGCTGCGTCATTATCCCAGATGGAGCCGCAGGTGTTATTGCCGGCATCTGTGTAGATACCTGCTTTCATGCCTAATCCGTGGATGTAGTCTGCTACGGGTTTCATGCCGTTCGGAAAACGTTTCTCGTTCGTTTGCATGACCCCGTTTGCATCCCTTTTGCCGAAGTAACCGTCGTCTATGTTGACATACCGATACCCGACCTCTTTCAAACCTTTTTCTATCATAAGGTCGGCCTGATGTTTGATAATGTCTTCACTGATGTCTACGCGAAATGCATTCCATGAACTCCATCCCATGATAGGGGGATTGAATGTCTGCTTTTGGTCCGAGAGGGTGGTTTGAGTATTTGTGCAACCGGTGCACAACAGAGTAGCTGCTGCTACCGAAAGAAGGTAGAATTTATTTTGGCTCAGTTGTAATTCTTGGGGGATAACATTTGTTAATTCCCCCTTTATGCATATATCTTAGCTAACCTATAC
>CAKUYM010000186.1 GCA_934716785.1 uncultured Bacteroides sp.
TCATGATGCTCTTCAATTTCTCATCAACCTCTTCAGCACTCCAGCTCAGTTTGATAGAGTTCTGAGTCATTTCAAGACCAGATACAGATACACCACCGGCATTAGCAGCTTTACCCGGAGCGTAAAGAATCTTAGCATCTTGGAATACGCGGATAGCTTCCGGAGTAGAAGGCATGTTTGCACCTTCGGAAACAGCAATCACACCGTTAGCGATCAATTTCTTGGCATCATCACCGTTGATTTCGTTCTGAGTGGCAGAAGGCAGAGCGATATCGGCTTTCTCACCCCAAGGACGAGCACCCTCTACATATTTGCAACCATATTTCTCTGCGTATTCGCGGATACGACCACGGTACAAGTTCTTCAACTCCATGATATAATCCAATTTCTCACGGTCGATACCGTCCGGATCATAGATGTAACCGTCAGAGTCAGACATTGTCAATACCTTACCACCCATTTCAATTACTTTCTCGGCAGTGTACTGAGCTACGTTACCGGAACCGGAGATCAGGCAAGTCTTGCCTTTCAGGTCTGTACCCTTAGTCTTCAGCATTTCCGTCAAGAAATAGATGTTACCGTAACCGGTAGCTTCCGGGCGAATCAATGAACCGCCGAATTCGCGACCTTTACCTGTGAATGTTCCGGTAAATTCATGAGACAGTTTCTTGTACATACCGAACATGAAACCTACTTCACGACCACCTACACCTATATCACCGGCAGGAACATCCGTCTCAGGACCAACGTGACGCCACAGTTCCAGCATGAAAGACTGTACGAAGCGCATCACTTCCATATTTGACTTGCCACGTGGAGAGAAGTCGGAACCACCTTTACCACCACCCATCGGCAGAGTAGTCAGTGAGTTTTTGAATGTCTGTTCAAAGGCAAGGAACTTCAAGATAGAAAGGTTCACAGATGAGTGGAAACGGATACCACCTTTGTACGGGCCAATCGCATTGTTGTGCTGAACACGGTAACCCATATTCGTCTGAATGTTACCTTTATCATCCATCCAAGTCACGCGGAACTGATATACTCTATCAGGAATACACAAACGTTCGATCAGGTTCACTTTGTCGAACTCAGGATGCTTGTTGTATTCTTCTTCAATAGTAGACAGAACTTCTTCTACTGCTTGATGATACTCCGGTTCATTGGGAAATCTTCTTTTCAGATCGTCTAATACCTTTGCTGCATTCATAATCTTTTTACTTTTATTAGTTGTTTAAAATACGATTATCTTTATTCTTTTATGCGGTTGCAAAAGTAAAGATAAAAATTGAACTGGCAAACATTTTATAAAGAAAAATGCGATAAAACATCAAAATTGATATTTTATCGCATTAAAAGTGGTAAAAAAGATATTTATCTATTCTTTTTGATTGACTTGTAGACGGGAATGAATACCAATGCTGCCGAAATGGCAAGCATTAGTATTGTTATGCCGTCGATTCGTTCGGCTTTTGTGATAACCAGATAGCAAAGCGCCAACCAAAGCAGGCTGATGCAAACTATTTGCGATTTGGATAAAGGCCTTCTCATTTACTTTCCTTTTTCTTTTTGTCAACGATAGCGTCAATCACGGCTACGGCTGTGATATTGACAATATCGCGGACGGAACTTTCGAAGTCGGTGAAATGGATAGGCTTGTTCAATCCCATTTGGATAGGGCCGATGAATTCCGTATCCGGAGCCATTGCCTGCAGTAGTTTGTAACCTGCATTTGCCGAACTCAGATTCGGGAAAATCAGCGTATTCACATCTTTGCCTTTCAGGCGTGTGAACGGATATTTGGCATCACGCAATTCGCGGTTCATGGCAAAGTTAACCTGCATTTCACCATCTATCGCCAGTTCGGGATACTCTCTCTGCATATAGTCCACGGCCTCGTGCACCTTTACCGGGCTTCCGGTAGTATCGGCGCCGAAGTTAGAATAAGACAGCATAGCCATAACCGGGGTGTGATTGAAGAAACGCACAGTCTTGTCGGACAGTTTGGCGATATCAATCAATGTCTCCGGATCCGGATGGCGGTTGATCAATGTGTCTGCCAAGAAGTAAGTACCCTTCTTGGAATTCAGGATATGCATGGTGCCGAAATGCTTGAATCCGGGTTGGATGCCGATTACCTCTTTGGCAACCTTGATAGTATTGCTGTACCTTGTATAAAGTCCGGTGATGAAAGCGTCCGCATCTCCGGTTTCCACCATCATCATACCGAAGTAGTTACGTTCGAACATCTTGTCGTTGGCTTCTTCGTAAGTAAAGCCTTCGCGTGCGCGTTTTTCCGTGAGGATACGTGCGTAGCGTTCGCGGCGTCCGGCTTCGTTCGGGTGACGAAGATTGACTATTTCGATACCTTCCAGACTCAGGTCAAGCTCTTTAGCTAATTTGCCGATAGCTTCGTCGTTCCCTAATAAGATAGGATGGCAGATACCTTCAGCCTTCGCTTCAACGGCAGCTTTCAACATATTCGGGTGGATGCCTTCGGCAAATACCACACGTTGCGGATTGCGGCGGGCGGTGTCATACAACTGGCGGGTCAGTTTGGATTCATATCCCATCAATTCGCGCAGATGTACGCAGTAAGCATCCCAGTCTTTGATTTCCGTGCGGGCTACTCCGCTTTCCATGGCAGCTCTTGCCACAGCGCAGGACACTTCGGTGATGAGGCGCGGGTCTACCGGTTTCGGGATGAAATATTCAGGACCGAAAGAAAGGTTGTTTACATGATAAGCCGTATTTACAACATCGGGCACAGGCTGTTTGGCAAGGTTGGCGATAGCGTGTACGGCTGCGATCTTCATCTCCTCGTTGATTGCTTTGGCGTGGGTATCCAATGCGCCGCGGAAGATATACGGGAATCCGATTACGTTGTTGATTTGGTTCGGATAGTCGGAACGTCCGGTTGCCATCAGTACATCGGGACGTGCCGCCATGGCATCTTCGTAAGAGATTTCCGGAGTCGGGTTCGCCAGTGCGAAGACGATAGGCATGGGTGCCATGCTGCGTACCATATCTTGGCTCAACACATTTCCTCTTGACAGACCGAGGAATACGTCAGCACCTTTGATGGCTTCTGCCAGCGTGTGGATGTCCGTGCGGTCGGTTGCAAAATATTTTTTCTGTTCGTTCAGGTCGGTACGTTTTTTGCTGATTACCCCTTTGCTGTCTAACATGACGATATTCTCAAGACGTGCACCTAATGAAACGTACAACTTGGTGCAGGAAACAGCGGAAGCACCGGCACCGTTAACGACGATTTTCACATCTTCGATTTTCTTTCCCGCCACTTCAAGGGCGTTTATCAGTCCGGCACTTGAAATGATGGCCGTTCCGTGCTGGTCGTCGTGCATCACCGGGATGTCCAGTTCCTCTTTCAGACGGCGTTCAATTTCAAAACATTCCGGTGCTTTGATATCTTCGAGGTTGATACCACCGAAAGTAGGAGCGATAGCCTTTACTGCCGCGATGAATTTTTCGGGATCCTTCTCATCGATTTCGATGTCGAATACGTCGATGCCTGCATAGATTTTAAACAACAGGCCTTTGCCTTCCATCACCGGTTTGCCGCTCAATGCACCTATGTCTCCCAGTCCGAGCACGGCCGTACCGTTGGAGATAACAGCAACAAGATTGCCTTTTGCTGTATATTTATACGCGTCCTGTGGGTTTTTCTCTATTTCGAGACATGGTTCTGCCACGCCGGGAGAATATGCGAGTGCCAAATCAGTTTGTGTACTATACGGTTTAGTAGGAACTACCTCAATTTTACCGGGTTTGCCCTGTGAGTGATAGAGCAAAGCAGCTTCTTTGGTTATTTTAGCCATGGTATATATGTTTTTGTTAATAAGTTATCATTTGGCTGCAAATGTAGGAATAAAAGTTAGAAACTGTAGTGTTCTGAGGATAAATTCTATTAAATTTATAGCAAAATGACTGAATTTATAATACGGATTGTAAGGCTTATACATTTATATTCACTTTTTCTTTAAAACTATGCATTATTCGTTTATCTTTGTCGTATAATAAAACATAATAAAATTAATATGAAATCAGAACGCTTGCTTTCTTTGGATGTACTTAGAGGTATTACCATCGTCGGAATGATATTGGTGAACAACCCCGGAACGTGGGAATCCGTTTATGCCCCTTTGCTGCATGCGCAATGGAACGGACTGACTCCTACAGATTTAGTTTTCCCGTTTTTCATGTTCATAATGGGCGTCTCCATGAGTTTTGCCCTGTCCAAATTCGACCATCACTTCAGTCGCAGTTTCATAGCCAAACTGATGCGTCGCACGGTGATACTGTTTCTGTTGGGGGTGTTTCTTTCCTGGTTTTCGCTGATATGCTACGGTGTGGAGCATCCTCTCGAGCATGTACGCATCTTGGGAGTGCTGCAACGGTTGGCATTGGCATATTGCTTCGGTTCTCTGCTGATTATGAGTGTCCGCCGTCCGCAGAATCTGGCATGGATTGCAGGCATACTCCTAATAGGATATTATATCTTGCTGATGTTGGGAAATGGTTTTGAACTATCCGAACAGAACATACTTGCGGTCACAGACCGGTGGCTTTTCGGGGCGGCTCATATCTACCGCGAGTGGACACCCGATGGAAATCATATACCTTTTGATCCGGAAGGTTTATTGAGCACGTTGCCTTGCATCTCTCAGGTGATTATCGGTTATTTCTGCGGAAATATATTAAGAGAAAAGACGGAAGTTCATCACAGGTTATTACGGATATCCGTCTTAGGGATTGTTCTTTTGTCTGCCGGACTGTTACTTAGCTACGGCTGTCCGTTGAATAAAAAAGTGTGGAGTCCGACTTTTGTCTTGGTGACCTGTGGTTTTGCATCCTTGTTCTTGGTATTTCTCACTTGGCTGATTGACATCAAGAAACAACAGAAGTGGGCATACCCTTTCCGGGTATTCGGTACGAATCCGCTTTTTATATATGTGGTTGCCGGAGTACTGGCTACCCTACTCGGAATAATACCCGTAGGAGATACAAGCCTGCAAGGAAAGATTTACCTGTCGATAGCATCCGTTCTCCGAGATACTTATCTCTCTTCTCTTGTTTACGGACTTCTGTTTATCGGATTCAACTATCTGATTGTATTAGTATTGTATAAGAAGCGAATTTTTATTAAGATATAGATACTATCAGAATATAGATAAAATGCAATTTGCCCCTGCTACGGTTATGTGTGGCAGGGGCATAATAGGAATAATTCATGCCCTGTTCTTAAAAAGTCTATTTTTGTTCGTGTTTAGCCTGTGAGGATGCACTGAAATGCTGGTACTTTTGCCCCGGATTAAAAAATAGCTTATGACTGTAATAAATAAAGAGAATTCAAGAGTGTTCCTGCTGGTATTGCTTGGAATGTTATCAGCGTTCGGTCCGTTTGTGACGGATATGTATTTACCCAGTCTGCCGTCAATGGCAGACTATTTTTCTGCAAACCTGCCGATGGTGCAGATGGGATTAACCACCAGTATGATAGGGCTTGCGCTCGGTCAAGTCTTTTTCGGTCCGTTGAGTGATAAGTATGGCAGACGACCGTTGTTGTTGGCCTCGATGTCACTGTTTATCATCTCCACCATATTTTGTCTTTTTGCGCCGGACATTTATTCATTTGTCACTTTGCGGCTGATACAAGGTGTGGCGGGTGCAGGAGGAATCGTGATTTCCCGTTCGGTGGCTACGGATAAGTTTTCGGGAAAGGATTTGGCCAAGATGTTGGCTGTCATTGGAGCAATCAATGGGATAGCACCTGTTGCTGCTCCCGTCATCGGCGGGTTAGTGACCGGGATAATCGGTTGGAGGGGCATTTTTATGATACTGTTATTGATAGGAATCGTATTGGGCATTGCCTGCATCCGTTTTAAAGAATCGCTTCCGGCAGAGAGACGTTCGAAAGCCGGAATCATCTCTACCTTCCGTAGTTTCGGCGTGATTATCCACAATCGTCGCTATATGCTTTATGTGCTGCAATTGGCGTTTGCGCAAGGTATCCTGTTTGCGTACATTGCTTCTTCGCCCTTTATCGTACAGCAACATTATGGTTTTTCACCTTTCGCCTTTAGTATCTGCTTTGCCGTGAACTCAGTGGCAATCGGAGTGGCTGCCGCCATATCCGTAAAGTTTCGCCGGACAGAGAACGGAACACTGACAGGCTGTATCGGTATGTTGGTACTGTCTGTCTGCGTGATGGTCGCCTTGTATAACGGATGCGGTTTTTGGACGTATGAATTGTTGATGTTTGCCTTGCTGTTCATGATGGGGCTGACTTTCACGGCATCCACCACCTTGGCAATGGATTGTGAACGTCAGTATGCCGGTGCCGCTTCTGCCTTATTGGGTGCGCTTTGTTTCGCTTCCGGCGGAATAGTCTCCCCGTTGGTAGGGTTGGGCAACATCCTTATATCTACCGGAGTGGTTTTTGTGGTCTGTGCCGTTTGCTCACTGCTTTGTGCGCTGTGGGCTATCAGACGGGTGGCACAGAAAACAGCAGTGTGTCAGTGTAACTGAACATAAAGTATAGCATAATTTGCATTTTTTTTGTATCTTGATTTGACTTTTGCATTTTTGTCGGGTTCTATATGCAGAAGCTCTTCCGGAAGAACTGCTTACAGAATAAAAGAAAAATGTAAAATGTAATTATTGAAGCTATGAACTCGATAGGTAAGAAAACAATAGGATTTGTGGCCGTAGCCTTGTTCTTGATGATTGGCGAGGCAAATGCGCAGCGGCATTTTCGCACTCATTTTTACACTCATTGCCTTCACTTTCCACATGCAATTACTGTCGTTAGCCGACCGGCGACCACAGTTCGTATAAGCAATCGCTTCAATCAGAAAGAACGGCTTCAGATGGCTGTTGCCTATCTGTCATCCAACGCTAACCTTTCCATAAAGAAGTATGCCAAGATGACGGGATTGTCGAAAGATATGGCTGAAGCGGAGCTTGATGCTTTTGCTTGCGATGAGCAGAATCCGATAAAGCTGGATGCGATGTCTAAAAAGAAAATGTATACAATAAGATAAGTTAGAAAAGTAAGAAAGGAAAGTTTCCGTCGCATAATGGTTGTAAAAGATAAAGATATCATCCTTGCCATGAAAGAGAATCCGGATAAGGGATTCCGGTTGCTGATGGTTGCCTATAAGGAACCTGTCTACTGGCACATTCGCAGATTGGTTGTGGAGCATGCCGATGCGCAAGATGCCGTTCAAGAAACGTTTGTGAGGATATTCCGTTCATGGGAGCAGTTTGATGAAAGCGGCTCGTTGTCGGCATGGATTTTTCGGATAGCCACCAATGAGGCGTTGCGCATCCTGAGCCGTCGTCATGAGGAACAATTCTCGTTGGACAGTGATATTACTGTCGCATGCGGAGTGCCGGCCGATGCCTATGTGGACTACAGTGACTTGGAGAGCGTCAAGTTGCAAAATGCAATATTGTCGTTACCCACCAAGCAGCAGGTGGTATTCAATTTACGCTATTATGATGAACTGAGTTATGATGAGATTGCACAAATAGTTGACTCTACAGCCTCGGCTGCAAAAGCAAACTATCACATTGCTAAGGATAAGATTGTGCAGTACATGGATTCACACGATTAAAAAGATGCAGATATGAAAGAGAAATTTGATTTTGATAGGGTTGGCAAGCGGATGCCTTACACGGTTCCCGATGACTTTTTTGCAGAGATGGAAGCAAATGTTCGTCGGGAGTTGGAGAAGCAGCCGGCAGCCGGTGTGAAAAAGCCTCGCCCGTATATGCGTATAGTGATGACTGCCCTGACCACGGCAGCCGCAGTTGCAGCGTTGGTTCTTGTGCTGAACAGAAGTGTCCATGTAACCCATCCGGTAGTGGGCTTTGCCGAAGTGGAGCAGGCTTTTGGCAATCTTGCTGCAGAAGACCAGACTTATTTGGTCTCTGTTTACCAAGATGACATATTTATGAACGAATAAAAAACGAAGTATTATGAAAAGTTTATTTAAAGTATGGATGCTTGTTGCCGCAATGACGGCTTTTGGCATGACGATGTATGCCCAGAATCAAAATGGAGACAAAAAACGATTGACGCGTGAAGAACTGGCAGAGAAGCAGGCAAAGCACATTGCCGATGTGATGGCGATGGATGAGTCTGTAGCCAAACGGTTTGTAGAGACCTACTGCCAGTCGCAGAAAGAGGTATGGGCGCTTGGTCCGCGAATGGGCAAGGGG
>CAKUYM010000187.1 GCA_934716785.1 uncultured Bacteroides sp.
GTATATTCCTCCTACTTTATTACATACTTCCCAGCTGGACTCGAAGATATAATCGGGGGTTAATAAATCTTTTACCATATAATATATTAAAACTCTTTTTAGTATGCGGGTGCAAAAGTACGCATTATTCTTTGAAAAATAATACATTATATTAAAAATATGAATTAAGAAAAAGAAAGAAGCGTCAGATTGCAGTAAGAAAAGAATATCCCCTTGCCAATGCAAAGCTGCATCAACAAGGGGATTGAATGTTTTTTAACGGGAGAATCCCGCAAGAAGAAATTATGCGAGAGCGCTACCAATCAAGAATGTAGCCGCCAATGCTACGATAGCATAAAGCTCTGGGAATACAGCAAGAATCAGCGTATTGCTGAATACGTTGTGTCCCTGACCGATAGCAGCGATACCGTTGGCACAAACCTGTCCCTGACGGATAGCCGAGAACAAAGCAACCAGCCCTAAAGCAATACCTGCACCAAGCACTGCCGAAGCCTGAATAGCTGTGATTTCAGGAGTCAGGATACCGAAAATAGTCTGGAACATAAAGTAGCCGGCAAAACCGTAAAGTCCCTGTGTACCCGGAAGGGCAGTCAATACAAGGAAGTTACCGAATGCGCTATCATTCTTCTTCAATGCTCCGATAGCAGCGTTACCTGCAATAGTTACTCCGTAAGCACTACCAATGCCTGACAAACCAACCATAACCGCGATGCCAATGTAGGCAATAAACAAATTCATTTCCATAATCTTATACTATTTTTTATTGTTTAATTCTTACTTTAATTTTTAATCTTCTAACTTTTATTTCTAAATGGTTTGTACTCTTTGCCACCGCCTTCATAGCCGGAATTCTTGAAGAACTCAACAAACGTCAGACGCATCGGGTGAACCATCGCACCGAGCACATTCATAAAGATATTGATTGCATGGCCGATAACGAAAATCAGCACCATCACGATAGGACCTGCTATTACATTGTCCGGACTCATGCCCACTGCCAAGCTGTTGAATACTCCCGCCAATATACCACCGGAAAGCCCGAGGGCAAACAGACGGACATACGACAAAACATCTCCCAACAGACCGGTAGCCATATTGTACGAATCCCATAATCCCAATCCGATGTTCAGGAAAATATTCTTTCCCGGACTGTTATAAAGGAATATCATAGCCGCCGAAATGCCTAAAATAACAAGATGTACCGTGCCGCCCATCGGCAATACGCTCGGCAACAGAGCCGCAACTGCCATCGAAACCAACAGGATAATCCACCCGATTGTTGCTACCGCATACTTGAAGCCAAACTGGATCGTCTGGTTCACCGCCTTCAGCACCATACCGAACAGAATCTGAACGGCTCCCAAAATCAGTGACAACTGGAACATATCATTGTTATCCATCAACACAGCGTGTTTCAAGCGTTGAATGAAGGGCCAGTCCAAATCATAAATATTCGCTCCGAAGAACGTACCAGTCAGCAAGCCACAGAAGAATGTTGAAGCGGCAAGCACCTGTATCAATGATAGGATCGGCTTCATAGTCGGAGTCACCTTCTTCGCTATCAATCGATATCCCGTAGCTCCCAAGAACAAGAACAAGCCATATCCCGAATCTCCCAGACAGAGTCCGAAGAAAATCATAAAGAACGGGGCAAAGAACGGAGTCAAGTCCAATTCGTTGTACTTCGGAAGCATATACAGCTTGCATATCGGTTCAAACCAAGCAAAGAATCCCTTGTTATTCAACCGGATAGGCACATTGTCTCCCGGCATCGGATCGGTGATTTCATAATACACATGTGCATCATTCAGATAAGCCTCTATCTCTGCTTTACAGAATGCAGGTGCCCATCCTTCAATCAGCATCAGCTTATCACCGGCAGTATGCTCGGAACTCAATACTACCTTGGAGAATTCAATCTGGCTCTGCAATTCTTTTAAGGCAGCCTTCAAAGAAGGAATATCTGCCTCGGAAAGCGCCACAAGCTTCTTTTCGTTCTCTTCAATCGCCTGTTCGGTCGTATTATAAAGCGCTTCAAGACGCGACAGGGAGTATGCAGGAAGTTTTGCCTGCTCTACGTCCAAGTCTATTTCTTGTCCGGCTTTCGTCACGGTCACAAAGAATACTTTAGAAGAAATGCGATTTACAATCATCGCATTGTATTCCGTTTCCCACTCTTCCTTGTAGTTTCCTTCCGAACAGCTATAGAAACCGATCACGTAGCCGGCATCCTTCAACTTCAATACATCTGCCGGTTCAAAGTTGCCCCATGCTTCCAATGCTTCCTTCTCTTTTGCATAGCCTTGTAGCTGCTGAGTCAACTTTCCGTGTTCCGTCTGCAAAGCGTCTACCTCGTCCAGCACTTGCATACCGCGGGCAGCCGTCCCGCCTTCTGTAGCAATGACAGCATTCTTTTCATGTTTCTGATTCTGAAGTAGCTTCAAGGTAGCCGCCAAGCGGTTGGAGAGACGGATGCTCTCTTGCAACTCCGCATTGTCGGCAACTCCCTGTTGCTTCTCCACAATATGAACCACGCCAAGTTCGCGCAAACTCTTCAGAAATTCTTCATACTCCTTGTGATAAATCAGGAATGTGAGTTTCTTCATTTTTGTAATCATGCCTCTACCTCCTTCCTTTTTTCCTGATGAGACTTCATGATCTTTTGCGAAGACTTCGACAGGTTTTCCTCATCCTCCATAAATCGCTTAATCTTTCGCAATGCATCCTGATAGCCCGGTATCTGCACCTTTTCAAAAAGGTTTACTTTCTGAGTGGTCTTTTTCCTTGCATGTTCTAACAAATTCAACTTGGCGAGCATAAACTCACGTTCGATTGCCGTATGAGCAAGCTCTTCCAGGAGGTGGATGCCATCGGCATACCACTTGGGAGCATTAAACATACTGTACGGTCGTGTCTCAAAATCTACATTTTCGAGCAACGGCACACGCACACCCGCAATTTTCTTCACGCCAAGATGAACATCATTAACCTTTATCAATGAAGCGTCAAACTCATTCCAAAGGGCGAACATGGCTTCATAGGCTTGAATCTGCTGTTCGAGCCTATCCTCCAAATCAGCCGCTTCCGTTTTGCAACGTTTCACTTCCATACGGAGGGCACTTTCCTTGTTCTTGATGATAGGAAGCGTACGCACCCGCACTTTCAGTTGCTTTTCGAGCTGCTGAAGAGAGGTTTTGTTATATTGAAACTTTATAGCCACGATGTTCTATTTACTATTTAACTATTTACGATTGACTATCATCTAATCGTCTAATTATTTTATTTCGGCCAGTATTGGTCTACCAAGTCCTTCTTGATATTCACTTCTTCCGGACGGAAATATTTGCCGAACAAGCCCCAAGCTACATCCAGCATCTCAGTGGTATCCAGATTGACATCGATAGCCAACAGTTGGTTCGAATAATCCTTTGCGAAAGCCAACGTACGTTCATCGTAGTTTGTCAGGTCGAAACCGTTCTCCATCTTTGTCTTGGCGTTAGCGGCATCGGCATACAGACGTACAGCAGCATTCATCACCTGCGGATGGTCTTTACGTGTCTTCTTGCCGGTAACCAACTGTTTCAGACGTGACAATGAACGGAACGGATCGACTATGACCTTACCTATATCACTGTCGCGACGCAGGAACAACTGACCTTCGGTAATGTAACCTGTATTATCAGGCACAGCATGTGTAATATCGCCGCCAGACAGCGTAGTCACCGCAATAATCGTTATTGAACCACCTGAGGGGAACTGTACCGCCTTCTCGTAAATCTTCGCCAGATCCGAATAAAGCGACCCCGGCATAGAGTCTTTCGAAGGAATCTGATCCATACGGTTGGATACGATAGCCAACGCATCGGCATAACTTGTCATATCCGTCAGCAGTACCAGAACCTTTTCATTATTATTCACAGCGAAATATTCGGCAGCCGTCAATGCCATGTCGGGAATCAACAGACGTTCTACCGGCGGATTTTCTGTCGTATTCATGAAACTCACGATACGGTCGAGTGCACCAGCATTGGAGAATACATTCTTAAAGTACAGGTAGTCATCATTCGTCATACCCATACCACCCAAGATAATCTTATCCGTTTCGGCACGCAACGCCACGTTTGCCATCACCTGGTTGAAAGGTTGGTCCGGGTCGGCAAAGAACGGAATCTTCTGACCGGATACCAACGTATTGTTCAAGTCGATACCCGCGATACCGGTTGCTATCAACTCCGACGGTTGTTTGCGTCGAACCGGATTCACGGAAGGTCCTCCGATTTCCACTTCCTGCCCTTCAATCTCCGGTCCCCCATCAATCGGGTCACCGAAAGCGTTGAAGAAACGCCCTGCCAACTGCTCGCTTACCTTCAATGTAGGCGACTTGCCAAGGAACACAACCTCCGCATTGGTAGGAATACCTTCCGTACCTTCAAAAACCTGCAGGGTGACATCGTCACCGGCAATCTTAACCACCTGTGCCAGTTTGCCGTTCACGGTGGCAAGCTCATCATACCCTACCCCGGTCGCTTTCAGCGAACAAGTAGCCTTGGTAATCTGAGTAATCTTGGTATATATCTTTTGAAAAGCTTTTGTTGCCATCTATATATTTACTATTTAGCTATTTACTACTTACTATTTGACATTTCTTTCGGCAATCAATTCTTCCAATTGTTTCCGGAATCCTTCATACTGTTCAGATTTGAACTTCGAATAGTTCATCTGCTTGCAGATATTAATCATCTTCTTGAAGTAATCCATAACATCATTGAAGTTATCAAATTCAAACTCCGTATGACAGATGTCAATCACCATATTCAGTATATCTTCCTGACGTTCCATCGGGGTCACCGCATCGATTTCATCAAAAGCATCCTGCTGCAAAATAACGAAGTCAATCAATTCTGATTTCCAGAAGATAACATGATATTCTACCGGCACGCCGTCATCACCAAGGATATTGATCTGTTCGGCAATCTCCTTACCTCGCTGCAGACGTGTTTTCAATTCATTCACCTTACCGATCCACTCACCGTTGATATGTTCCTTGATATATTCCTCAAATTCCGGATACTCAATATATTTTGAATAAGAATCAATCGGATTCACAGCCGGATAACGTTTCTTATCGGCACGGTCCTGTTCCAAAGCATAGAAACAACGAGCCACTTTCTTCGTATTTTCAGTCACCGGTTCTTTCAAGTTACCACCAGCAGGAGATACCGTACCGATGAATGTAATAGAACCTGTTTCACCATTACCAAGTTTTACATATCCTGCACGACCGTAGAAGTTGGAGATGATAGCTGAAATATCCATAGGGAAAGCATCCGGTCCGGGCAACTCCTCCATACGGTTGGACATCTCACGCAGAGCTTGCGCCCAACGGGAAGTAGAGTCTGCCATCAACAGCACCTTCAACCCCATCGAACGATAATATTCCGCCAAAGTCATAGCCGTATATACAGAAGCCTCACGGGCAGCTACCGGCATGTTGGAGGTATTGGCAATAATGATGGTACGCTCCATCAATTTACGTCCCGTATGCGGGTCAACCAATTCGGGGAACTCGGTAAAGATTTCCACCACCTCATTGGCACGTTCACCACAAGCCGCAATAATAACGATATCCGCTTCCGCCTGCTTGGAGATAGCGTGCTGAAGCACAGTCTTACCTGTACCGAACGGACCGGGGATAAAACCCGTACCACCTTCCACGATAGGATTCAGCGTGTCGATAACACGTACACCGGTTTCCAGCAATTTGAAAGGACGCGGTTTTTCCTTATAGTTCGTCATGGCACGTTTCACCGGCCATTTCTGAATCATAGTCACAGGAATGTCGTTTCCTTCTTCATCTGTCAAGACGGCAATCGTATCTTCTATCTTATAGTCACCTTCCGGCATGATTGTTTTTACGGTAGCCGTTCCTTGCAAAGTGAACGGAGCCATCATCTTCAGCGGCTGGAAGTTTTCATCCACCTGTCCCAACCATGCGGAAGCCTGCACTTTATCACCGGCATTCACCAATGGAACGAAGTGCCACACACGTTCCTTATCCAATGGATACGTATATTGTCCCCTTTTCAGGAAAACTCCTTCCATTTTGTCGAGGTCATTTTGCAGACCGTCATAGTTTTTCGATAACATACCCGGACCCAATGTCACTTCGAGCATGTGTCCTGTAAATTCGGCTTCGGCTCCTACCTTCAGTCCGCGAGTGCTCTCAAACACCTGGACATATACCTGTGAACCTACAACCTTAATCACCTCCGCCATCAACCTGTCGCCACCGGTCGAGATATAACAAATCTCATTCTGAGCCACCGGGCCGTCAACGACGAGGGTCACCATGTTGGCAATAACGCCACTAACAGTTCCTTTTGTTGCCATATATTTTTAATAATTTATTATCTGAATTCTGCAGGAATCTGCACTTCGTTCTTCAGTGATTCGATAATGCTTCTGAACAACTGGTTTCCTTTCTCCTTATCCAATGAAATCCAACGTTCTATCATCTCCAGTTTCAATAAGAAAGCGAAAATGCGTTCGACAGTAAAATAATCGAAGAATATAGCATCCTCCATCCAGTTCCACCGCAGAGCATCGAGTTTCTTCTCACGTTCCACCAATTCTGTAATCTCGCTAATCTTGACCAATGCATCAAGCACATCCACCTCACCGGACAGCCCGAAATCACGGGCACTCGATGTGCGTAATGCTTCGCATACCTCCGTATTTCCTACAACATGAGAACCAATATCCCATTTGAACTTACGACACATAAATGCGACAAGAATATTATTGATGTTGAGATTGAATTCAAACCAGGCAGAGACGAACTTATTTCCACATTTCATGGCATATTCATAATACAACACGGCCAAATGGTCTTCGTGCAAAATCGCACTATCGACAGGTGTATTCAAATAATCGGTGATGAATGTAGAAAGATATGCCGGAAAGTCCTTGGGACTGATTTCACCGCCTTCTTTCAGAATAGAAATATATTCGGTGAGTTCTGCTGCAGAATAGTTTCCCCGTTTATCAACTTCGGCTTCTTTATCTTTGAGAAGTTTCAGCACATTCGCATTATCAAACTTCAGATAAAACAAGTCAATCAATTTCCGGTCTGAAGCAGACAATCCATTGTAGATTTCTGTTTTAAAATCGGCTACTGTATAGCTCAGTTTGCTATCTTCCAGCGAAAGTTCCGGCAAACCCGCTACCAAGTAATAGTACTTACTACTCATAGTCGCTTCTTTTAAAATAGCATTTCTACTAATTGAGGACGCAAGAACGCTTTGAAGTAATTCATGAATTCTTCTTCTCCGAAGTTCACCTTATAGGAACCGTCCGCCGGAGAAACTGTGAATAAAGTCTTGATACCGTTCACTTGCTGTATAGTCACCCCCTTGTCTAATAAAGCCTTTGCGTGAGCGGCAAAATATTTTTTCAGAGACTCCGCATCAGCTGTTGAGATAACGATCGGTTCGTCTACACTCCATTTGGATGCCAAAGCAACAATAAACGCATTCAGATAATCTTTATCTTGTGCGAAATCCTTCACGGAAGTGACCACCAACTTATCAGTTACCATAGTAGCTACCTCAGATTTGAGCGCATTTACAGCCTGACCGGCAAATAGTTTTAACTCTGATTTTGTATTTTCTACCAATTCATCGGCAGATTTACGAGAGGAATTTACAATTGACTCTGCCTCTTTGCGAGCATCCTCAATGATTTTCTTAGCTTCTTCCTGAGCATTCGCGATAAGTCTTTGCGCTTCTTCGTTTCCTTTTTCCACGCCTTCACGATAAATCTTATCGGTCAACTCTTGAATTTTGTTTTCCATATCAACAGAAGTATTTAGTATTATTACTGTATTAATTGTATACCTTTCTTAGATTCTCGCCAAATTTACAAAAATCAATTTGATAAAAAAGAGAAAGATGAAAAGAAAAATACTTCCCTTCTTATAAAATCACACTTTTACACCAATTTTATTCCAATAATATCCTTATAATATTACTAAATGACATTTTTCAGCCTAAGACTGTCATAAACTTTAAATTCGTGAGTTCCCCCCCTATCGGGTGAGCCGAGTTTAGGAAGTGGATTACCCGTCTTTTTTAATTGATCCGTTTTATACGTTTTTTTTCTTAGACTACCAAGAAAAACAGAAAAC
>CAKUYM010000188.1 GCA_934716785.1 uncultured Bacteroides sp.
GGGATATACTCGTTTTTTGGGAAAAATCTCCGAACTGACGGACATGGGGGTGGAGGTGCATTTCTTCACCGGCAACCATGATATATGGTGCGGAGATTATCTCACCAAGGAGTGTGGTGTCATTATGCACCGCGAGCCATTGACTACCGAGATATATGGAAAAGAGTTTTACCTTGCTCATGGCGACGGATTGGGCGACCCGGACAAGAAGTTCAAACTGCTTCGTGCCATGTTTCACAGTAAAACATTGCAGTCGTTATTCTCGGCTATCCATCCCCGTTGGAGTGTGGAGCTCGGCTTGTCGTGGGCGAAGCATAGCCGGTTGAAGCGGGATGATGGAAAGGAGCCTGACTATATGGGAGAGAATCAGGAGCATTTGGTGCTCTACACCAAGGAGTATTTGAAGAGTCATCCGGATATTAACTTCTTTATTTACGGACATCGCCATATTGAACTGGATTTGATGTTGAGCGCCACATCTCGCGTGCTGATTTTAGGCGATTGGATTAATTATTTCTCGTATGCCGTGTTCGATGGAGAGAACCTTTTCCTTGAAGAGTATATAGAGGGGGAAACACAGGTTTAGCCAACAAAGGGGCTGCAAAAACTCTCTCTTCGATTTTCAATGAAAGAAAGGCGCGTTAAAACACATTTCTTTCATTAATAATCACCCCTGTCACAGTTATATGTGGCAGGGGTGATTATTGAGGTCTTTACAGAAAGTGTCAGTCTTATTATTCTTCCATTACAATTAATTTGGCTTTTATCTTGTTGAAGTATAGCTTGATGATATAACTGCCGTCTTTGCTTACCTTGAAGTTGTCGTCACTACCGGCTTCTTCAAATTCGCCTTCTACGGAACTTGCGTTAAACTGGCTTGCCCAACCATTGTCAGCGCGAATTTTCCAAGCGTCGTTAGCCTTTAAGTCAACGGTGGCTGTCAGGTAATATTCTCTTTTCCCCGAAGCATCCGTGTCGAAGGACAGAGTCATCGGTGTGTCGGGAACGTCATTGCCCCAGTTATTGTGTGCTCCGCAAACGCCCCAGCTTTCAGCAGAAGCCTTCACTGACAGTTCCAATGTTGCTTTATCGAAAGAGAACTTATAGGAGAACTTGTCGAAACACTTGATGTTTTCTGTGCCGGTGGCAACGGTGATGGTCTCCGGATTGAGAGGTGCTGTGGCATCGTATCCCCAACTGACATCCCATGATGCCTCAGGAGCAATCTTCCAACCCTCTTCTGCTTTACCGTCAAATACTATCCAGCTTTCATATATTCCGTCATCGTTAACCGAATATAATACTTGGCATTGTCCGAAGGAATTGTCCGGGTCAGCCCAACCGCAATATCCTCCCGGCAGATAAACCTTCGGATATTCGGGCTCGCCGATAAACGGAGTGATTGCCGTAGCTACTACGTTGGAATAAAAAGGATCGACTGCGTCTGAGATTGAAGAAGAAATTCGAATCTCAAAGTCGTAAGGCTGAACTTCTACTTCCATCTCATACATCTGGAACAGTTTTTGTATTTGTACATTCAAGTCCTTTGTCGTGATGGCATAAGGTCCTTCGTCTGTAGAAGAATACAGCGTGACTGCATTTTCAAAGTTCTTTCCTTTGAGGTCCATCTGCAGGGAATTGATGATCTTGGCAGCATATCCGGCCTGCGGTTTGGTCCATTCAAACTTGATGGCGGTAGATTGGGCATTGTTGGCATTGAGCACATAGCTGTCGCTGATGCCGGACAACACGCATGGGGTTACTTCATCTTCATTGTAATACACTTTGTCCAAATCACTGTTGCAGGCACTGAATGCCAGTAGTGAAAGGCATAATGCTGATATATATTTCAATACTTTCATATCCGTGAATCATTTATATTATTTATAGCCTTCATTTTGTTGCAGTGCTCCGTTCACACTTATATCTGAAATCGGAATAGGGAATAGGTTGTATCGGTCATTGACTCCTACACCGCTTATCACACCTCCTTTGGCAGGCCAAGTATAAGAAGATGAGGTGTATTTCCCAAAGCGAATCAAGTCCATACGGCGCACGCCTTCCCAATAAAGTTCGCGTCCTCTCTCGTCCAGTATGTTTTGGTAGTCGCCGGTTCTTAACCATGCGGCATCTATCTTACTGTGAGGAACTTCTCCATAGGCACGGTCGCGCAACTCATTCACATAGTTTACCGCTGTGTTGATATCACCGCCTTCGCCACCACGTGCCACAGACTCGGCATACATCAGGTAGACATCGGCAAGACGGAACAACGGGAAGTCTGTATCTACCCAAAGACGGTCTTGTGCTTGTTCGCCCTTGCTGGTGAGGTTGGAGTATTTGTGTATGCCCCATCCTTCAAGTTCGAAGTTGCCTTGCACGGTAGTCGTTATCTGATAGTTGCACTTACCTTCGTAGTCGTCAAAGATACCCCGTTTATCCAGTATTTCTTCCGGCTTCCGGTTTTCATTATCTGTGAAGTCGAACAGTTCTACCAAATTCTGCGTACTGCGGAATTGGCTCCAGCCTTCACGTACACCGTCGCCCGCCTCTTTACGTGCACCGATGATGAGTGCTGTCATGCCCCATGATTGAGTCTTTAGTCCGTCAAAGATGACCGGATAGATAATCTCTTTCAGTGTCTCGGGATTCTCACCATTGTCAGCTTTAAACAAATCGGCATAGTTTTCGGCTAAAGAATAATGAGGAATTATTCGTTTGCAGGCAGTGATGCAATCGGTATAGCGCGGCTGTCCTGTGTATACTTCGGCATTGAGGTACATACGTGCCAGCAGTGCATCCACTACGGTCTGGTCCGCACGTCCGTATTCTGCACGAGTTGCCGGGAGGTCGGATTTGATGGCATTCAGCTCGCTTTCAATCCAGTTGAACATCTCCGTGCGAGAGAGCTGCGATGGGGTGAGTGAGTAATTATCTTCGGTGATGAACGGTGGTCTGCCATAAGCATCCATCAGGATGAAGTAGGCAAGTGCCCTGTTGAAACGTGCTTGCGCGGCATAGTTGCTTTGGTCGATATCTGCCGGGGCATTGTATACGTTCTTCATAAACTCGTTGCACAGTGCTACCACGAACATACAACGCTGGTATACTCCCTCGATGATTTCGTTTTTGCTCGTGCTCCATGTCATACCGTTGATTTCACTGGCCCATGCGTCATTGGCCGCATTCTTGCATCCATCGGCAGATTGCTCTTGCATTGTCCACCAACAACGCATCAGTACGGTGTTGCCTGCATCCAGACCTGCGATATCGGATTCACTCCCGCTTTGGCCGGAGAGTGCCCACACGGAATATATCTTATTTAATCCTTTAGTGTAACTTTCGGCATCTGTATACGCCTTTTCTGCCGTCACTACAGTGGGGTCGAGCGGCAATACGTCCAAGTCGCCTACACAACTGGTGAATCCCATAAGGCAAGCCGATAATGAAGCAATTATATAATATTTCTTTTTCATGATATTTCGGTTTTAGAAATTAAGATTGATACCTATTGTATATATACGTGGGCGAGGCCACATACTTCCGTCCACAGCCGAAACTTCGGGATCCAAACCACTGTATTTCGTTACAGTGAATACATTCTGCACTGAAGCGCTGATACGTCCAGATATACGGTTGGTGAGCAGTTTCTTGAACGAATATCCCAATGTGATGTTATCCATCTTCAGGAAGGAAGCATTCTCGAGGAAGTGGTCGCTCGCCTTTTGTTCCGTGCTGTTGACCAGCGTGAACCCGGTTTCTTTGATAGACTTATAATAGTTGACGAGGAAGCCGTTGCCGCCGTAACTGTTGGCCGAACTATTGTCTGCTGCAAGAGAGTTGAATACATAATTGCCGAGGTTGGCACGCATGTTGAAGCCAAGATCCCAGTTGCGGAAAGTGAGTTCGGAACTCAATCCCATAAATACTTTTGCCATCGGACTTTTGCCGGTGAGGTAGCGGTCTGCTTCGGTGATCACACCGTCACCGTTGCGGTCAACGAAAGCATTCTGAATCGCTTTCCCGTCTTTGTCGTACACCTGTTGGAAGAGATAGAACGTGTTAGGTTGTCTGTCAATCTGATGCTTTTGGTTTGTTCCGGCATCAATGCCTTGGTATTCGGGGTTGTAGGTAGCGGTCAGCTTGATAATCTTGCTGTCGTTATAGGTGATGTTGTAACCGAGATTCCAAGAGAAATCTTTGCTTTGTATTGCCATTGCATTGACGTTGAACTCCACTCCTTTATTTTTCATCTCACCCACATTGGCGGTAATCTGATTCGTAAAGTTGGTACCGACAGGAGTACTGACGGTATTCAGCAGGTCTTTGGTATGCTTCTGATAGTATTCGATACTACCGTTGATGCGGTTGTTCAGAAAACCGTAGTCGATGGCAACATTATAGGTTGCAGTCTGTTCCCATTTCAGGTCGGGGCTATATCCGTTGGGCTTCAGTAGGGTTGTTCCTAAATAAGTATTGTTGGGGCTTGTACTGAATGAATAGCTGGTGATGTACTGATAGTCGCCAATTTCCTGTTGTCCGGTGACACCGTATCCCAGACGGATTTTCAATTTTGAAAGTACATCTTGCGTTCCTTTCATGAAGGCTTCATCGCTCACAGTCCATGCCAAGGCAGCCGAAGGGAATAATCCCCAACGATTGTTTTCGCTGAATCGGGAGGAGCCGTCGCGGCGCAGTGTTGCGGTGAGCAGGTAACGCCCCATAAAGTTATAGTTCAAGCGACCGAAGAAAGATACGAGATAATTCTCATATGGAATGCGGCGATGGTCATTGCGGACATATCTGCCGGTCTCCTGATCGAATGTGTAGCCTTCCTTGTCTCCTTCGCTTCCATCGGTAATGTTGGAGTAGGTGATGTCATGATTTGCATAATAGAAATGTTGCCATGAGTAACCTGCCATCACGTCGATGCGGCTTTTGATGGACTTGATGTCTTTCGCATAGTTCAAGTAGAAATCCAGCAAATGATTGCGGCGCAGATTGTTCCATGTGTTACCGTCTCCCAAGTTGGGGAAGTTTGTATTTTGCACACTCTGTATTGACCCCGGAGCCATAAAGTTGCGTCCGGTAGTTTTTGCCACGTCATATCCCACATTTAGATTGGCATGCAGCTCTTCCAGTCCGTGAATCTTGTAATCCAGTTGGAGATTGCCCAAGCTGCGGTTGGTCTTTCCGTTGTTGTCTCTGTCGTACAATAAAGAAAGGGGATTGAAGGTGGCCAATGACTGAACAGCACCGGGCACTTCCGACCAGTTCCAGTATCCGTGATAGTTGCCGTTTTCCGTATACATAGGTTTCGTTGGGTCGAAGAAAGCGGCTGCCCCCACTGCTCCGGAGTCGGCAAAGCGGTTTTTGTTGATTGTACCTTTTACGTTGATGTCTACGCTCAGATGTTCTTTAAAAAACTTCGGACTCAGATTGACTGCAGCCGTATAGCGTTCGTATTTGGATGTCTTGAGTGTGCCTCGTTCATTGTTGTAACCATAGCTGACGCGGTAGGGCAGGATACCTGTTTTCCCGGAGACAGCGATGTTCTGGTCGGTACTCAAACCTGTTTGGTAGATGGCATCTTGCCAGTTGGTGGACTGGTCGGGGTATGTGTGTAAGATTCCTTGTACGGCTTCTTCCTGTGCCGCTCCTGCATACTGGTTGTTCAGCACTTCGCGGAACTCATCGGCACCGAGCGTGGGCACGCGTTTATAAGCGTCTTTGGCAGTGAAGCTGCCGGAATAGGTTATCTTGACTTTGCCCTGCGAACCTTTTTTGGTCGTGATGATAATGACACCGTTGGATGCGCGCGAGCCGTAGATGGCTGTAGCAGAGGCATCTTTCAAAACTGTGAATGTTTCAATATCATTGGGGTTGATGGTGGCCAACGCATTGGGTGTGCCCGGAGCGGCATCATTCGAAGTAGGGATACCATCGATTACTATCAGCGGGTCATTGGAGGCATTGAGCGATGCACCACCGCGGATACGGATAGTAGAACCGGCTCCCGGACTACCATCACCGGGGGCGACAAACAGTCCCGGTACCTTGCCCTGAATCAGCTCTTGGGGAGATGTGACGGCACCGCGGTTCATATCTTCGGCTTTGATGGCTACAACAGAACCGCTTAAGTCACTCTTCTTCACCGATCCGTAGCCGATAACGACTATATCACTCAGCACTTGGCTGTCGTCTTGCAAGGTGACAATGACAGAGGGGGCGGCTTTCATTTCAAAAGGTTTGTAACCGACGAAGGATATTGAGAGTATAGCGCCTTTGAGGGCATTCAGTGTGAAGTTACCGTTGAAATCGGTGATAGTGCCCGTTGTCGTGCCTTTGATGATGATATTTGCACCAATCACCGGTTCGCCGGTGGTGTCTTTCACATGTCCCTTGACGATGACTTGCTGGGCGACGGCGCTCAATGAGATGAATAGCCCTATTAATAAGGGAAGAATCATTTGGAAGATTCTGAAATTAACTTGCTTCATGCATTGTAAATTGTTAAAGTCAACAATATAATAATATTATTCTCTTGAAAGTTTCTTTAAAGAATACCTATTGAAAACATAGTTACATTAAGGAAAATGATTATTGACCGTATCTTCTGCCCTCCTCTTTCGGAAAAGAGGAGAGCATAGATACGTTAGTTGTTTTTTATACTTCTCAACCGATTTTTTTCAATCCCTTAGTTTCTGATTTGTCTTTTACCTCCTTGATGCTGATAGCATAACCGCCACCATTGACTGCACGCAGGTTCAGCTTGCTCTTGTTCGTCAAGATTCCTTTTTTGATGGTATATGCTTGCGGGTTTTCTTTCCAGTCGGCATCTTGGGCGTCTGCATAGACGGTAGCGATATACTTCTTGTCCGGTTCGAGGAAGTCGAAAGCTAACTTGGAGTCGTGTCCGTTTCCGCTTGCTGTGCAGCCTATGTACCAGTCGTTTGTTCCTTTTGCTTTGCGGGCGATAGTGATATATTCTCCCGGTTCGGCTTCCAGATACTTAGTCACATCCCAGTCGAGTGCTACGTCTTTGATGAATTGGAATGCATCCATGAATCGTTCGTAGTTCTCAGGAACATCGGCAGCCATTTGCAGTGGGCTGTACATAGTGACATACAAAGCCAGTTGTCGGGCAAGTGTAGAGCGCACCTGCGAATTGTTGGACGGGTTCATCTTGTTGCAGTGGGTTTCGAATATGCCCGGCGTGTAGTCCATCGGACCACCAACCAAACGGGTGAAGGGGAGAATCGTGGTGTGGAATACATTGTTTCCTCCGAATGATTCATATTCAGTTCCGCGCGACGATTCATTGCCTATCAAGTTGGGGTAGGTGCGGCACAGACCGGTGGGGCGGGTTGCTTCGTGTGCATTCACCATGATTTTGTAGTCGGCGGCTTTCTTCACGGCATACAGATAGTGGTCGTTCATCCATTGTCCGTAGTGATGTTCGCCGCGAGGGATGATGTTGCCTACATAACCGCTTTTCACGGAGTTGTATCCATTGTCTACCATAAACTGGTAAGCTTTGTCCATGTGGCGTTCGTAGTTGCGTACTGATGCGGAAGTCTCATGGTGCATCATCATCTTGATGCCTTTGCTTGTGGCATAGCGGTGAATTTCTTTCACATCGAAATCCGGATAAGCAGTTGTGAAATCGAATACATAATCCTTGCTGTTGCCGAACCAGTCTTCCCATCCTTCGTTCCATCCTTCCACCAGCACTGCGTCAAACCCGTGGGTGGCAGCGAAGTCGATATAGCGTTTCACGTTTTCCGTGTTGGCAGAGTGCTTGCCGTTTGGTTTGGTCTTCGAGTAATCAGTTTCACCCAGTTTTACACTGCTCAGTTCGTCGGTATAAGCCCATGAGCCCTTTCCGGTAATCATATCCCACCATACACCAATGTATTTCACTGGCTTTACCCATGAGGCAGCGTCTGCTATCTTGCAAGGCTCGTTCAGGTTCAGAGTGATGCGTGATGCAAGGATGCTACGTGCATCGTCGCTGACGATAACGGTACGCCACGGAGTATTGCATGGAGTTTGCAGATAACCTTTTTCTCCTGTTGCGTCGGGAGTCAG
>CAKUYM010000189.1 GCA_934716785.1 uncultured Bacteroides sp.
CCGATGAACAACGTCACATCAAGCCATTATTTGATTTGAAAAAGTTTTTGGGGTGACGCATTCCCGAAGTCGGGAAAGTTTATGCAAAGTTACGGTTTTCGTTGTAAATCTATGGTTATTTGCGGTAAGTTTTTACCGTATCCACCAGTATTTCGGACAATTCGCGGCTGTAATGTTCCAAATTAAACTCCCGTTCCGCCAGTTTGCGACCGTTGGCTCCCATCCGCTGTGCCTCTTCGGGGTGGGTGAAGAGGTAGTTGGTGGCTCGTTCCCAACCTTCGATGTCGTTATAGTCTACGTAAATGCCGGCTTCTTCTTTCTCGATGTCCATCTCGAACTTGGGGTTGCGGCTGCAAATCACCGGAAGTCCCAGGGCGAATGCTTCTACCAGGGTGGTCAGCCCCACCGTGTAGGGGAAGTTGAGGCAACAGATTACTACCATTTTCGAACGGCACACTTCTATGGCAAGCTTGTGAGGAATGATGCCGCTGGTGATATGTGTCCGTATGTTGGGGCACGATGCGTATTGTTGCAGCAGACATTGGTACTCCTTGTCCGGCGTAGTGAAAATGTCGATGGGGAGTCCTGTATCGGCAAATGCCTTTAGCAGGGTGGCGAAGTCGCGGTTCTCTTTCCCGGTGGTGATAAACACTTTTTCTTGATTTTTGTCTTTCGCGGCGGGAAGGTGCTGTTTCAGATAATCATAAAAAGCAAGGTCGGCTCCCCAATGTATCAGATGCAGTTGGTCGGCGGTGACTTTGCCCGATTTTAGCGAATCGTCTATCAATGCCTGGCTGAAAAAGAACATCTGGTCGATACCTTTATAGTAAAAGCGTGAAATCAGGTTTTTCAGTTTGCCGGAGTTGCGAACCACCGCCTGATGATGCCAAATGGCTATAGGCTTGCGGTACAGCCCCAGCGCATGGAAAAAGATGACGAGTTCCAATCCGTAGAAAGAGGTGCCGTATAGTAGGTCATACGGTTCCTTGCAACGCATGATTTCAAAGAAATTGTAGATCGAAAACCGCAACCGGGAAGAGAACCGGCGGTAACGGTGGAGTATCGGGGTGATGCCCAACTTCTCGAAATGCGTGAGTCCGTATAAAATATGTCCGGGATGCAGATGGTTCTTCCATTCCTCCAGTGCTTCCTGTATGGGACGTGTGTGGTAATAATAGATCTTCATGCTCCGAAATCTCCTTTCAATGTACGTTTAATTCTTCGGATGGCCTTTGCCATAAAGCAATTCGTGCGGTGATAGTAGCGCACGAATGCATCTCTGGCTTGCTCGTTCTCTTCTATCGGTGACAGCTTTTCCACCGGAAGCGGATTCAACCATAGAGTCGTGTCATACAGCCCCCCGCCGCCGCAATTGGTTCCGCTGCCGTCGAAGCCGGTGTTCCGGATGAGTGAACGTCCGACATTCAGCGAAAGTATGTCTGCCAGGAATAGACTGGCATTCCAGCGGATGGCCCATGAGTTGTTCTTCCCTTCAATTTGCCTGCGCAGCATTCGTGTGTAACCGTAAGTACCGTTGAAGTCGAACCTGCGGGTGAGATTGCGTTCTTCCAATTGCCGGAGAAGCTCCTTGCCGTCCGGGTTGAACAGTTTCCAAGCTCTGTCCCAAGTGGCCCATCCCCAACTGCCTGTCCATTTGATGAGAAAGGTATCGGGCAGGGAAGTGTCTTGCGTGAAATCGCAGCCCTGAATATGTCCTACACGTGGCTCGTCTTTGTACGTCTCAAGTGCGTCATTCATGAATTGCAGGAAATAGGGGGCGGCGATGAGGTCGTCTTCCATTACAATCACTCTGCCGAAGCGGTTTACCTGAGTGGTTACTCCGTCAATGATGCTTCGTGCCAAGCCCCAGTTCTGTTCCCGTTCGATGATGGTGACAGAGGCAAACCCGTCAATGCCGCGGATGAACTGGCGGGTCTGTTCTACGCCTTCCCGGTTTTCAGGTGTTTTGGCAGCGTCGGAGTATATGAAGAGTGGGCTTTGTGCCGCCAACTCATTCGCCTGTAAGGAGGCGATGCATTGTCGGACGTGTCCCGGTCGGTTGTATACGAATAAAAGGATAGGTGCTGGGGTTGTCATAAGCTGTTATTTGGGCTGATTTCGTTCATTGCTTTCTTTCAATGTTCTCTTCGAGCTTTATTCATTGCTTCTTTCAAAGTTCTCATTCGAAGCTTTTTCATTACTTTCTTTCAATGTTTTCATCCAATGCTTCTTTCAATGCCTCGAGATAAGAAAGTCCGAATTTCAAATCCGGCTCCATGTAGTTGCCTTCCGCCCATTCGTTCCATGATTTGAGAAAGACAATGCGTTTGTCCTCAGGCTTGTGAATGACATTGGCAAACGTTTGGAGTATATGCTTCTTGAACTTCTCCGGCGTGGAATGGATAAGGATATGCCCTTTTCTGCCGGAACGCGGGGAGTGATCCCAGTTCGGTATGATGGTCGGGTAGCAGTCAGTCTCCCTATCCTCGACGCCGGTGAAGTACTTGGCAGCCCGGGTGTAGTCAACGATGCGTCCCCTCTTAAAAATGATGCGCATGGCTTTCATGTAGATTTTCTCAAGGAGGGAGTAGTCCTGTTTGAAGAAATCGAACAGTCTGACAATGTTGACGGCATCAAATCCCATTCCTTTTAACGTCTGCACTTCATTGGCGTTATTAGTCTGCCCGATGAAATGGATACCCTTCAGCCCGTTCTCACGGGCGAGTTTCTGCCATCGTCCGATAAACCGTTTGGCATCGGGCAACTCGAAGGGGTTATATACCATAAATACGGGTTTGCCGTCTACGCATATATAGCGATGGTCTTTAAAGGCAGGAAGCAATGTGTTGAAATGTGCCGTCTCGTCCGCTTCGCCCGGATAGAGTTGTTCCATGAGTACCCGGTGAGTTCCCTCTTTGCTGAATTGCTTGTCTTCCCAGCTATGGTTGGCCCATGAAAGGCAGAAGGGGAAATCGGGCTTGCCGGATGCCAGTACTTCCTGAAAGGGGCGTTGCAGGAGTTGCCGCCTGTTGCCAAACCAATAGTGCCAGTAACAGAACCCTTCCACTCCGTATTTTTCGGCCATTTCGGCCTGCTCTATACGCGTTTCGGGCACTCGCAGGTCATAATAGCCCAAGTCGGCAGGGACACGGGGCTGATAGTGCCCACGGAACAACGGCCGGGCTTTGCCCACATTCGTCCATTCGGTGAACCCCTTGCCCCACCATTGGTCGTTCTCGGCAGTGGGGTGATATTGGGGAAGATAAAAGGCTATGACACGTACTTGATTGCTATTCATAATGACTGTTTTTTAGAGGTAAGACGGGACGAAACTTTTGATAAGAAACGTCTCAGGCTGTATTTCCTTATTCTTTTCTGTATGAAACCCGGCAGCTCTTTCAGGAATCTGGCGGTGCAGCCCGATTCGCGGAGCAAGGATAGCCATACTCCGTGCTTGATAACCGAAAGGCTGTTCCAAGGTTTGTTTTCTCCCACATAATGAAGTTGCACGGGATTATCCAAGGCTTCCTTGAACAGGCGGCATGCTTCTTCGTGTGCTTTCGGCAGGCCGTCGTTGTCCTGATAGAAAGCCGCAGTATTGGGATTTATCTTATAATAGTAGTTGCACACGCAGAATTTTATCGGAAGATATTCGATATACGGCCAGCAGCACAAGATCATGCAATCCTGTTCCGGCAAGCATAGCTTGTGATAGTTTGCCTTATAATAATCCGTCAACTTCTTCTGCATCGAATGCTCCCTGATTGCTTTTAAGTTCATCAGCAGGTATCCGGCGGCAATCTCTTTCTTCAGTATTTCTATCTCTTCTGTGGTGAATTTGTCCTTGTAGTTCTTGAGGCGGTCGCTTTCCAATATCTGCCCTATTCCTGCAAAATAGAAGAATTTGTCCTGATGCATGAAATAAGATTCGGAAATGTCGCCGGTGAATACGACATCCACATCGGTACAGATAATCCGGTCGTACTGCGGGAATATCTCGGGTGCAATAAGTTTGTAGTATATTTCTTTGGAGAAGTGGGCTTTGCTCCGGAGTATATTCTCATCGTCATCAAAAGAGGAGGTGTCGATAAACTCGATGGACGCATTCTTGAATTTGCCGACTAATCGGATTATTTCTTCTTGCAGATGTTCAGGAATGTCCGTATGGAGTACATACAGCCTGTATTCATACTTTGGCGAGGCATATTTCAGCATAGAGTAAATAGCGACCTCGGCCGCTACTACATAGTTTCTGTCAAATGTAAAAAAAACAGGTATTTTCTCCATCATGCTTCTTCTCCTTTAAGATTTTATCCCCTCTTTTTAAGATTTTATCTCTTCTTCTTTTGGAAGAAAAATTGAACACTCTCCTTGAATGTGACCGAACCGCTTATCCACATGGCTGCTGTATATAAGGTGGCTGCAACAATGATTTTGGCGGCCAGCAATAAGTATATATTGGATATGCCACAGGTGCAATAGTGTGCCGCCAGCATGCTTCCGCCGGCAATAATGGCAAAGGGGCAGACGTCTTTCAAAGCCTGGAACACGCTCAGACGTATCTCCCGCCATACAAAATATTGCCACACTGCCAACCAGGCGATATTGATGCAGACATAATATTTCACCAATGTGGAAATGCCATAACTGCTGCAATAGAGCATCATTGATACTTGTACAATGCCCAGAATGATGGTGCTCCACATATAGATGTTTGATTTCCCCTTACTGATAATCAGGTTCGAGTAGAGGTTACCGATGGCGAGGAATGCGCTTCCGATGCATAATATCCTCAGGATTTCCGCACTTACCGCCCATTTGGACGTGATGGCGATGGTAATCAGCTCCGGCGTAATAAACGACAGGCCGAACAAGGCGGGGAAAGAAATGAATGCCGTGAAACGGAGCATTTTGCGGAATACGCGTTTCTGACGTTCATGGTCGTCTGTGACACTGGACAGTGTGGGTTGTGCCACTTCCCTTATCATTCCGTAGATTACGGAATACCCCATGCCGTTCCATTTGTTGGCTTGGTTGAAGTCGCCGACGTCTTGCTCCGAGTAGAACTTGCCAAGGATTACGGACAGGATATTGTTATTGATGTTGGTGAATATATTTGTTATCAGTAACCGGCTGCTGAAAGCAATCATTCCTTTCAATGGCTTCAGGTTGATGCGTATGCTTGGACGCCAGGGGGAGAAATACCAGTAGCAGCAGGTGACGGAGAATACGTAAATGATGGTTTGCGTTGCATATCCCCAATAAGCCATGCCGCAGTATGCCATAGTCACCCCTATGGTGCCCGAGATGGTAAGGCCGATCAGTGTCGAAACAGCCTTCTGTTTCACCATCAGGTTGCGGAACATATAGGCACTTTGGGCGGTTCCGAGACTGGAGATGAAGATCCCTAAAAAGGAATAGCGTGCCAACGGTGTCAGGGCGGGGTTATCATAGAACTTCGCGATGTAGGGGGCACAGAAGAATAGCACGACATATAGCGTGAATCCCGTTGCGGAACTGAACCAGAACACTGCATTGTAGTCTTGATGCCGCACTTCCCTCTTGTTGGTAAGCGCAGCTGTGAATCCGCTTTCCTGCAGGCTGCCGGCTACCAGCGAAAAGATACTGAGCATGCCTATCATGCCGTAATCTTCACGGGACAACAGGCGGGCGAGGAATATCCCGAAGAGCAGATTCAGCAACTGCTGTATGCCGTTGCTGAATCCGCCCCAGAATAGTCCTTTCGCTGTTTTCTCTTTCAGTGATTGCTCTTCGCTCATTCTATTATTTTACTTCACTACCTGGCTTCACCTCACGTCCCGGCATGATAACTGCCAGGCTGCCGTCGTTGTTCTCGGCACTCAGAATCATGCCTTCGCTGACGATACCTTTCAGCTTGCGCGGAGCAAGGTTGGCGATGAAGCACACCTGCTTGCCTACTAGCTCTTCCGGTTGGTAATGCTTGGCAATGCCCGATACGATGGTACGCGTCTCCAATCCGTCGTCAATCTTGAATTGCAGCAATTTATCGGCCTTCGGCACTTTCTGGCATTCGAGGACGGTACCTACACGGATATCCAACTTCATGAAATCATCGAATTCGATGTTCGGGCGAATCGGATTGGCCTTGTAGTTGGCCTCTTCATTCGCTTTCTTGGTATCGAGCAACTTCTGTACCTGCGCTTCGATGGCGGCATCTTCGATTTTCTCGAACAGCAGCTCCGGCTTGTTCAACTGGTGGCCAGCCGGGAGCAGATTGTCTCTGCCGAGTTCAGCCCATTCGAACGTATCCATGTTCAGCATCTTGCGGAGTTTTTCCGAGCTGAACGGCAAGAACGGGTCGAAAGCGATGGCAAGATTGGCAACGAGTTGCAAGGAGATGTTCAGGATAGTCCCTACACGCTCCATGTCTGTCTTTGCCAGTTTCCACGGCTCGGTGTCGGCAAGATACTTATTGCCGATACGTGCCAGATTCATCGCTTCTTTCTGTGCGTCGCGGAATTTGAATACATCGAGCAGCTTTTCCACTTCAGCCTTTACGTCGGCAAATTCTTTCAGCGTCTCTTTGTCATAGTCGGTCAGCTCGCCCTGTGCGGGAACTTTACCGTCGAAGTACTTCTGAGTCAGCACCATTGCACGGTTCACGAAGTTACCGTATACGGCAACCAACTCGTTGTTGTTGCGGGCTTGGAAGTCTTTCCAGGTGAAGTCGTTGTCTTTTGTCTCCGGAGCATTGGCAGTCAGTACATAGCGGAGCACGTCCTGTTTGCCGGGGAAATCGGCAAGGTATTCGTGCAGCCATACCGCCCAGTTGCGTGAGGTGGAGATCTTGTCTCCTTCGAGATTCAGGAACTCGTTGCTCGGCACGTTGTCCGGCAGGATATAGCTGCCTTCCGCTTTCAGCATGGCAGGGAATACGATGCAGTGGAATACGATATTGTCCTTTCCGATAAAGTGAATCAGGCGGGTTTCGGGATCCTTCCACCATTTTTCCCAACTGTCCGGAAGCAGCTCTTTCGTGTTGGAAATGTATCCGATGGGAGCGTCGAACCAAACGTAAAGCACCTTCCCCTCGGCTCCTTCAACGGGAACAGGGATACCCCAGTCGAGGTCACGGCTTACGGCGCGCGGTTGCAGCCCCATGTCGAGCCAGCTCTTGCATTGTCCGTACACGTTCGGCCGCCATTCCTTGTGGTCTTCCAGTATCCACTTGCGCAACCAGCCTTCGTGCTTGTCGAGAGGAAGATACCAGTGCTTGGTCTCTTTCATCACCGGTTTGCTGCCGCTGATGGCGCTCTTGGGATTGATAAGTTCGGTAGGCGAGAGTGAAGTGCCGCATTTCTCGCACTGGTCGCCATAGGCTCCTTCAGCGTGGCAGTGCGGACATTCGCCTGTGATGTAGCGGTCGGCAAGGAATGTCTTTGCTTCCTCGTCGTAATATTGTTCGGATGTTTTCTCAATGAACTCGCCTTTATCGTATAGAGTCTTGAAGAATTCCGAAGCCAGTTGGTGGTGCGTCGGTGAGGTGGTTCGGCTGTATATGTCGAATGAAATGCCGAACTCTTCGAATGATTTCTTGATCAGCGAATGGTAGCGGTCTACCACATCCTGCGGAGTGATTCCTTCTTTTTTGGCACGGATCGTGATGGGCACTCCGTGTTCGTCCGAACCGCCGATAAATATTACATCTTTTTTCTTCAGCCGCAGATAGCGTACATAGATATCTGCCGGTACGTATACACCCGCCAAATGGCCGATGTGGACAGGCCCGTTCGCATACGGCAGTGCCGCTGTGACGGTGGTTCTTTTGAATTGTTTTTCCATTGTATGGTGTGATTTTATTGTTTTCAGCATTTGCAATGCGCAAAGATAGTGACTTTTCACCACAGATTATATGGATTGACACAGATTTTTCATTCTCATAGTTATGACTGTCTTGCAGTTGCAACCGTCCCGAAACTCCGCCTTCTCTCTGTCCTCTGTGTCCTCCGTGTCCTCAGTGGTGAAACTTACATCATCATGTGCCTTCTGATGGAGAACTTCACGATTGCCATCGCACTGATTGCCGTGAG
>CAKUYM010000190.1 GCA_934716785.1 uncultured Bacteroides sp.
TAACAGGAGAAAACAAGATACAACAGGAAAAGATTAGCTCATTGCCCTTCACCCGTTTCACCTGCTCCCCAAATGCCGATGGACAAGGCAATAGAGGGTGAAGGCAAGGGGTGAAAGCGGGTGAAATCAACCGTTCCCGCTTTCACCTATGGAATTTGTCGGTTGTTAGGTTATAGCCTTATTGCGTCGGGCATACAGATTCTACATGATAGAAATACGGAACCAATATGCTGAATATATAGATGCGGCAACTCAAGTATTAACAGATGAGGTCCAAGGTATTAACAGATGAAACTCAAGGTATTAACACCTGACACGCAAGCTATTAATAGATGACAGTTCATCCGTTAATACCTGACAATGGATTTACATTAGCATATTTACATTAGCTATAATGATATCAGGATTAGCTATAATGATATAAATGATATGTTATAGTGATATAACGAATTTGCCATAGTGATATTTGTTTTAGCCCAAGGGATATAAAAAAGCAAGGTGAAACCGATAACGCCCGGTTTCACCTGATTTCACCACTACCCTTCACCCGCTATCGCCTTATACATCGGCATTTCAGAAGTAGGTGAAACCGGTGAAGGGCAATTATACCTTATTGTGGCATTTATATATTTCTCATGCTGTTTTGAAGATATAACGCAGCATATCTATTTTATCTGAAGAGCAAAGCCACCACCGGGCGCCAAGTGAATCTTAAATTTGCCGTTATTCTTAATCTGCAAAGATTCACGTTTATAATCACGACCTACACGATGAGCATTTACTCCATCCTTAAATAATACAGCATTATATGTTTTATCGCCACCCAGGAAAGAACAATCCACCTCAATGTCACGTGCAGTCCAATCGGTTATTCCGCCTACATACCATGTATCTCCATGCCGACGGGCAGTTACGATATACTCTCCCATCTTGCCGTCAAGTACAATACTCTCATCCCATACAGTAGGAATCCCCGCAATAAAATCTGTCGACTCCGGTTCGCGCATATAGTTGCTCGGATTATCACACAGCATATTGAAAGGAGATTCAAAAACTACATACAGCGCTAATTGGCGACAACGCGTCCCCTGACTCATCGGTTCCGAATAGCAAGGATAATAATTACCTTTCGACGCATTGCGCATAGCTCCCTGCGTATAGTCCATTGGACCGGACACCTGACGGATGAAAGGAATCATCACATCATATTTAACCTGATCAAGCGAAGCCGGACTCCATTTCATCTGTTCCAAGCCATTCACTCCCTCAAAATTCAAGACATTGGGATACGTGCGGTTCAAGCCGGCAGGTTTGTGTGTTCCATGTAAGTCGAGAATCAGCTTATATTTAGCACACATCTCGGCTGCCCGATAGTTGAATGCGGTCATTTCCTGATCATCGCGATCCATAAAGTCCACTTTAAATCCCTTCACCCCCATCTCAGCATAATGACGGCATACATTCTCCATATCACGTTCAAATGCATAATAACCTGCCCAAAGAATGATGCCTACATTTTTGGAAGCAGCATAATCTACGAGTTCTTTCAAATCTATTTCTTTCACCACTTGCATCAAATCGGCTTTCAGATTTACTGCCCAACCCTCATCAAGTATCACATATTCAATGCCTTTTGATGCTGCAAAATCGACATAAGCCTTATAAGTAGCATTGTTTACTCCCGTAGCAAAATCAACTCCGTCCAAGTTCCACGCATTCCACCAGTCCCAAGCCACCTTGCCGGGCTTAATCCATGAGATGTCTGATACACGCGAAGGAGACGCCAAAAGATAACTGAGATTACTTGCCGCAAGATCTTTGTCGGCAGTAGTGACGATGGCCATACGCCATGGAAAGCTCCGAGGTCTATCAACTTTGGCAATATAGCTTTCACGTTCTTTCACCAGCATCTGGAGTTTGTTATGACCACCCTGCTCCGTACGTTTGGGATAAGGAGCAAATGTTCCTTTCAGCGAGTTTCCTTCTCCGGCAACGGATAGGTATAATCCCGGATAATTCTCCAAATCAGATTCTGTTATACACATCTTGACTCCTTCACCGGCATCCACTACCAACGGCAGAAACATCAATCGCTGCTTATTCAGTTTCGACAGCTTGTCTGTGGTATATGTATTCTCAAAGGAATTGAAAAACTGGGATTTAAAATCGCCGTCTTTTCCACTTCTCACAAACGGGACAGAAGCCGTCACGTCAGCAGGAAAATGATAGTCTACCACCTCATCCGCTACATTGAAGGGTTTCTTCGAGCTATTTACAAAACGATATGCGATGCCGTCGTTGTAAGCACGAAACTCCACACTCCAATCCTTCTTAAACCGCAAAGTCAGCTCATTATAATGATCTCTCAATTCGCCGGCACGATAAAAAGGTGAAGGCACCATGCGATCGACACTCTTTCGGGAAGTGCCGGACAACTTCGCCTGTTCTCCCCAAACTTCTCCGTTATCCAATGTCATAGCTATCGGTGAAGACGCTAAAATCAGCCGTCCGTCACAAGTAATGTCATAAGTCAGTTTATCACCTATAATAATAGTAGTTTGCAGATTCCCTCCCGGAGAATTCAAGGTAAATCTTTTTTGTGCTTGCACGACAAATACATAACAAACACAGAATAGTAAAACTGTCAGTTTTTTCATGGTTTTAATTATAAATGTTATCAAATCAACAAAGAACGGTACAAAAATAATATTAATAAATCACTTCTTTACTATTAACACCTTTTTCTTTGCTACAAATGCACTTTCTAAAAATAGTTCAATAAAGTCCGTTGATTGAATCGCATACGCATAAAATCAATTCCACTGGCAGATTAATAAAAGTAACTTACGAAATTTCTTGCCGAATTACAGCGATTATGAAATAAAAAACTATTTTTGCACCGTTTTTTTTAATTTTATCTTAAACTAATATCATGTACAAAATTTTTCACGGCTTTCATCTGGTGGAAGCATATCAGGAACTAAAGAAAGCCAAACGGTTGGCTAAAAGTCAGACAGCAACACGATGCATAAAGTTAACCATAGCCATTACAATTGCTCTCATTTTATGGTTTCTTCCTATCGAAACATTCGGAGTGGACGGACTGACCGTCATAGAGCAAAGATTGATTTCCATTTTTATTTTCGCCACACTCATGTGGGTATTTGAAGCCATCCCGGCATGGACAACCTCCGTGCTGATTGTTGTTTTACTGCTACTCACCGTATCAGACAGCAGCCTATGGCTTTTCACGCAAAACAAATTGGCGGAGAACTTCGGACAAGTTGTCAAGTATAAGTCTATCATGCATTGTTTTGCCGACCCTATCATCATGTTGTTTATTGGTGGATTCATCCTTGCCATTGCAGCGACCAAAAGCGGTCTGGACGTATTATTGGCACGTGTCATGCTACGTCCTTTCGGCATACAATCACGCTATGTATTATTAGGTTTCATCCTCGTTACGGCAGCTTTCTCTATGTTCCTCAGCAACACTGCTACAGCCGCCATGATGCTTACTTTCCTCACCCCTGTCCTGAAAGCGCTTCCGGCAGACGGTAAAGGAAAAATCGGTCTGGCCATGGCTATCCCCGTGGCAGCCAATATTGGCGGTATGGGAACCCCCATCGGCACACCTCCCAACGCCATTGCCTTGAAATACCTGAATGATCCGGAAGGGCTGAACTTGAATATCGGTTTCGGAGAATGGATGAGCTTCATGATGCCCTACACCATCGTCCTGTTGTTTATCGCATGGTTTATTCTTTTATGGCTGTTCCCTTTCAAGCAGAAGACCATCGAACTGAAAATTGAAGGAGAGACAAAGAAAGACTGGCGTTCTATCGTGGTGTACATCACTTTCGCCATCACAGTCCTGCTATGGATGTTTGATAAGGTGACGGGAGTAAACTCCAATGTAGTGGCAATGATTCCGGTTGCCGTGTTCTGTATAACGGGAGTTATCACCAAGCGCGACCTCGAAGAGATCAGTTGGAGTGTGCTATGGATGGTAGCAGGAGGATTCGCATTAGGTGTTGCCCTGCAAGAGACGGGACTTGCCAAACACATGATTGAAGCTATTCCATTCAATGCTTGGCCGCCTGCACTGATGATTGTCGGTTCCGGACTGATTTGCTACGCCATGGCCAATTTCATCTCACATACAGCTACCGCTGCCCTGCTTGTTCCGATCCTTGCCATAGCAGGTATCAGTATGCGCGAAAACCTGTCATCACTCGGTGGCGTAGAAACGCTGCTGATCGGAGTGGCAATCGGTTCATCATTGGCAATGGTATTGCCTATCAGTACTCCTCCCAATGCATTGGCACATGCCACAGGCATGATTCAGCAAAAGGATATGGAGAAAGTAGGATTCATTATGGGTATCATCGGTATGATATTAGGATACACCATGTTGATTATTCTTGGTTCCAACAAGTTATTGTAAATCAATACCTCCCCTATATGACAAAACCCTGTAAGAACGATTTGCTCTTACAGGGTTTTGTCATATAGGGACAAGAGATTGAGTTATTTCATCTTATACACCAACGTCCCACCCTTCACAATATCTTCATGTGATATTGAATTTTTCGTATAAGGTTCTCCATTCAGCGTAATGCTATCTACATATAGATGTTCTTTTGATAAGTTCTCTGCAATAACCGTAAAAGTTTTTCCGTCAGCCAAATGCAATACCATCTTCGGCAGTTGCGGGGCACCGAATACATACTCCCCGCTCACCGGATCTACCGGATAGAATCCCATTGCGCTAAGCATATACCAAGCAGACATCTGACCGCAGTCGTCATTTCCGCAAAGTCCATCAGGCTTGCTTTTATACTGAGTGTCAAAGATTTCACGAACCAGCTCCTGTGTACGTTCCGGACGACCCGCCAGCGCATACAAATAAGTGACATGATGACTCGGTTCATTGCCATGAGCATACTGACCGATCAGTCCCGTCACATCTGCCAGACTTTCACCTTCGAGCTTGACAGTAAACAAAGAATCCAGTTTATTGAGAAAAGGCTCTTCACCGCCAAACAGACTGATCAGCCCCGGCACATCATGTTGCACATGCCAAGTGTACTGCCATGCATTTCCTTCGGTATAGTCACCACCGATACTTTCGGAATGTCCCAATGCACTTGGATTGAACGGAGCTTTCCAAGTCCCATCAGCCTTGCGCGGACGCATAAACTGCGTTTCCGAATCGAAAAGATTTTTATAATAATCCGCACGCTTCGAGAAGTAAGCGGCATCTTCCTCTTTACCCATACGGCGTGCCATGTCGGCAGCGGCATAATCATCATACACAGACTCCAATGTAGAAGATACGGATTCCGCTTTTATCAGGTCTGTAGGGAAGTATCCGTATTTTGTATAGACCTCCCAATCCGACTTCAACGGATGAGATACAGTCTGCGTTTTCTTTATTATATTGAAAGCACGATCGGCGTCAAAGCCACGAAATCCTTTACGGTAAGCCTCAGCAATGACCGATACGCCATGATTGCCAACCATACAGAAATTTTCTTTACCCCACACCGTCCAGATGGGCAGGAAGCCCTGCACCTCACCTTGTTCTATCAACGAATTGACAAAGCCATCCACACGTTCGGGAATCACCAATGTATAGAACGGATGAGCGGCGCGATAAGTGTCCCAGAGAGAGAAAGTGGAATAGAAAGTACCCGTTCCGGCTTTTACAACAGAGTCGGCAGCATTGCGGTACATACCGTCTACATCAGAAATCTGATTAGGCTGAATCAACGCATGATAGAAACAGGTATAGAAATTGGTCTTTTCATCATCAGTACCGTCTATCTCAATACGGCTCAGATAACTGTTCCATTCATTATGAGCGGCAGTTTTCACTCCGTCAAAGTCCCATGCCGGAATTTCGGCTTCCATGTTCTTTTTGGCACCGGCCACACTGGTGGTAGAAAGAGCCACCTTCATCATCAGCTCATCGCCCTGATTCATATCGAAAGTGGCAACAATACGTTTTCCTTTTTCCTTTTCTCCCATCGGAAGATAAAGCGAGTCTACGACAGGGCGGTTGAACTTCATCACAAAGAAGTAATCCTGATTCACCCATACCGTATTATTGACATGACCGGTCAGCGTCTGCGCATCTTCCCAATTCACCTCACAACTGTTCACTTGAGAGTGATACTGTTCATCTCTCCATGCCGGACCATGCTGCAGGTCGATCAAGAGTGAAGCCGAATCGGCTTTAAGATAAGTATAACGATGCAGGGCAGCATGGATAGACGCTGTCAGCTCCGCTTTAACCTGAGGATCTGAAAGCTCAACCGTATAATATCCCGGAGTGGCGGCCTCCTTATCTTTGGAGAAACGGCTGCGATAAGCATCCCATGCACGGGCACGTGTACCGGTGGCGGGCATCACTAAGATATCTCCCAAATCCATACATCCCGTTCCGTTCAGATGTGTCTGGGTGAATCCCCAAATCAATGTATCCTGATAAACATATTCGGAGCAGTATCTCCAGCCTACCGCCCCTGTTACGGGACTGGTCTGCACCATTCCGAAAGGATAACAAGCTCCGGGAAATGTATGTCCGTTATCAGCGGCCCCAATAAAGGTATTGACGTATTGAGTATAATCCTGCGTGTCCGTTTTTTCTGTCGGGGTGCAGGAAGAATAAAAGAACAAACCTGCCAAAGCAGTGGCTACCAAAGGAATCTTTCTTTTCATGCAAATTATAGTATTAAGTTAATGTCGCATTACATATTATATATGGATACTTATCACACTATTATCCTATATATAAATAGTATGCTGCAAAATTAAGGGTTTCTTCCCATTTAAGACGACTGCATACTAACAAATATACTTAAATATTAGCCGAAAGAAGAATAGATTTATACAGATTCATTGTGATAAAACAAAAAAACGCACGACTTATTGGATAAATATCAACTCAATTATTTATCTTTGTTAGCTTAATAATAAGCTGACGTAAAAACAATAAGTACGATGAAAGATTTTCTTAAATTCACGCTTGCCACAGTGACCGGTATCATTTTGTCAAGTATTGTATTATTTATTTTCAGCATGGTGACGCTGTTTGGTATCATGTCTGCTTCGGACACGGAGACAATTGTAAAGAAGAATTCCATAATGATGCTCGATTTGAATGGCACGTTGGTAGAACGCACACAAGAAGATCCGTTGGGTATTCTATCACAGGTGTTCGGCAACGGCTCCAATACATACGGGCTCGACGATATTCTTTCATCTATCAAAAAGGCCAAAGAAAATGAAAACATCAAAGGGATTTATTTGCAGGCAGGCTCATTGGGCACGTCATACGCCTCTTTACAGGAGATCCGCAATGCATTGCTCGACTTTAAAGAAAGCGGCAAATTCATAATCGCTTATGGCGACTCTTATACCCAAGGACTTTATTACCTTTCCAGTGTTGCCGACAAGGTGCTGCTTAACCCCAAAGGGATGATTGAATGGCGTGGCATTGCCTCTACCCCGCTTTTTTACAAAGATCTGCTTCAGAAAATCGGTGTGGAGATGCAGGTATTCAAAGTCGGGACTTACAAATCTGCCGTTGAGCCATTCATCGCTACGGAAATGAGCCCGGCCAATCGTGAGCAAGTGACCGTTTTCATTAATTCCATTTGGGGACAAGTGACCGAAGGGGTAGCTGAAAGCCGCAGTCTTCCGGTCGATTCGCTCAATGCATATGCAGACCGTATGCTGATGTTCTATCCGGCAGAAGAAAGCGTGAAATGTGGGTTGGCAGATACATTGATTTACCGCAACGACGTGCGCAACTATCTCAAGGAAATGGTAGAAATAGATGAAGACGACCGCCTCCCGGTATTGGGACTGGGAGATATGATTAATGTGAAAAAGAATGTGCCCAAGGATAAAAGCGGCAACATCGTTGCCATTTACTATGCATCCGGCGAAATCACCGATTACCCCGGTTCTTCTGCTTCCGAAGAAGGCCTCGTGGGTGCTAAGATGA
>CAKUYM010000191.1 GCA_934716785.1 uncultured Bacteroides sp.
TACCGATGCATGCCGTACACGGATTGTTGGGACAGTTTGTGCCGTCCCTGCCTATGAGTCGGGAAGAGATAGAAAGTTACGGTTTCACATTCAAGGAAGAATATCTGAAACCATTCATCCATGAGTCGTTTCTCGGACAGGTGTTCGGTCCCTACACCACTCTCGTAAAACAGGATTTCCTTCAGCCGACAGACGTTACCGGAGTTTATTGCATGAAGCCGGAGTTTGATACGCAGCAGAAAGTGAAACAGTTCTTTGCCGGTAAGAACGATGAGGACAGTATTTGGATCAGGGACGGTTTGTATTCGCTAATCAGCAATGTATTGTTCGTGCCCGATAATAGGGAAAACGGCAAGTACCATCCGCGTATCGGTGTGCAGCGTGATTTTATATTCCGCGCATTGAGCGAAGAGGATAAGAATGCGTTCAATAGGCTATACGACCAGTATTATTATCACCGCCACAATGAGTTTTGGTATCAACAGGCTATGAAAAAGTTGCCGCAACTAACGCAATCTACCCGTATGCTGGTATGTGGCGAGGACTTAGGGATGATTCCGGCATGCGTAGCTTCGGTGATGAATGAGCTGCGCATCCTCAGTCTGGAGATTCAGCGTATGCCTAAGAACCCGACGCATGAGTTCGGACAGTTGGACGAATATCCGTACCGGTCTGTCTGCACAATCTCCACGCATGACATGTCTACGTTGCGAGGCTGGTGGGAAGAGGATTATTCGCAGACACAACGGTACTACAATACGGTACTGGGGCATTACGGCACAGCACCGGCTGTCGCAACTCCGGAACTTTGTGAGGAAATCGTGCGCAACCACCTCAAGAGCAATTCGATACTCTGTATCTTATCCTTTCAGGATTGGTTGTCCATAGACGGGAAACTGAGAAATCCGAATGTGCAGGAAGAGCGTATCAATGTTCCTTCCAATCCGAGGAATTATTGGAGATATCGGATGCATATCACATTAGAGCAACTGATGAAGGCGAAAGCGCTCAATAATAAAATAGGTGAACTGATAGAATGTACAAACAGAGCCGTTATATGAAGATAAACAATAGCTATATTCTTTTAAAGAAGATCCGTTGTTATGCCTATCACGGAGTTGCGCCACAAGAGAATCTCATCGGAAACGAATACATCGTTGACTTGAGACTGAAAGTGGATATCAGTAAGGCCACACAAACGGACGAGGTGACCGACACCGTCAACTATGCGGAAATACATCGCGTAGTGATGGGGGAAATGGCTGTTCCGTCCAAACTGCTGGAACACGTAGGAGGACGGATTGCCGAAAAACTTTTGGAACTGTTTCCTACTATTGAAGAAGTAGAGTTATGCCTTTCCAAACGTAACCCGCCAATGGGAGCGGATATAGAATCGGCAGGCATAGAAATACATTGCGGCAGAGAGTAGCTGATTGCTCTCTGCCTGTTATCTTTTAAAACTACTGTCTTTAAGTCTGTTGTCTTTTTAAACCTGTTGACTTTAAACCTGTTGACTATTTGAGCCGGGTAATTGAGAGAACCGTTTGCAGCCTCTCACATAAAATTGCCACAAGATACTGGCAGTAGTTCGTTCAGGTATCGGATTCAACCTCTTTTTTCTTTGGTTCTCCTCACGGGCCGAAGAAAAAGACGGGCGTATCCGCTTGTATTCCTTGCGGGCACCGAACACGGCACGGGCATTGCTCACATCCCCTTTCAGCAGGAAAGTGAATGCCGCCACATAATCAAGGAAAGTCCGGACACACATCACTTTATCCAATTCTTCCTGCGGAAGATTCTTATAGAGCATGAGAAGATTATTGCGGAAATTGAGAAAAGTCTTACGTGGATTCTCCTTTTTGAGCGTAGCCCCGCCTACGTGATAAACGACACTTTGAGGAATGCACATGATTTCGCGCCCGCGCGAGCGAAGCCGCCAGCACAGATCAATCTCTTCCATGTGTGCGAAGAAGCGCCCGTCGAGCCCTCCGACCTCCAGATAATCGGCACGCCGGATAAACAAAGCCGCCCCTGTAGCCCAAAATACGGAAACAACCGTGTCATACTGTCCTTTATCCTCTTCAACAACTCCCATTATGCGCCCCCGGCAGAAAGGATAGCCATATCTATCTATAAATCCACCCGCCGCTCCGGCATATTCAAAACACTCTTTTTGCCGCCAGCTACGTATCTTCGGTTGGCAGGCAGCCACTTGGGGATGAGTATCAAGCCAAGCAATCATCGGATCCAGCCACCGTTCCGTCACTTCCACATCGGAGTTCAGAAGAACGACATACTCAGCATCCACCTGCTGCAAAGCCAAATTATATCCGTCGGCAAAACCGTTGTTCCGCTCAAGCAAAATAGTCCTGACTGAAGGAAATTCACGATGAAGCATATCCACGGAATCATCCGTAGAGCCATTGTCCGCCACACAGACCTCTATCCCCTCCCCTTCCGAATAACGGACTACGGACGGAAGAAAGGTACGGAGCATATCACACCCGTTCCAATTCAAGATGACAACCGAAACTTTCATCTGATAAATGAATATTGTATAAGGAATATTATATAAGAATAGTACCTCTCAATGCCGTCTTATCTTCGTTAAAGTCTCCTAAGAGCACATTAACCACCCGGTTGTCCAGCGAGTTGTCGCTTTCCACTTCCACACGGATATAGTTCTCCGTAAATCCATGCATTGGAGCGCCAGCCTTCGGTTTCTCCAACAACACCGGCATGGTCTGCCCTATATGACGGGCATAGAAAGCCTGCGTCTTTTCATCCGAAAGCCCCAACAACCGTTGGCTGCGCTGGTGCTTCTCATCAGGAGAGACTACGTAGTCAATCTTCAATGCCTGTGTTCCCGGACGTTCGGAATAGCTGAATACGTGCAGCTGTGTCACATCCAGTCCGGCGATGAACCGATAGGCTTGCTCGAAATATTCCGCTGTTTCGCCACGTGTGCCCACAATCACGTCCACACCGATAAACGCATCCGGCATCACCTCTTTAATCTTCTTCACTTTCGATGCAAAAAGAGCCGTATCATAGCGGCGGCGCATCAACTTCAATACTTCATCACACCCCGATTGCAAAGGAATATGGAAATGTGGCATAAAGCGATGGGAACGGGATACGAATTCAATGATTTCATCCGTCAGCAAATTAGGTTCGATAGAAGATATACGATAACGTTCGATTCCTTCGACCTGATCCAACGCCTTCACTAAGTCAAAGAAAGTTTCGCCCGTTGTCTTGCCAAAATCTCCAATATTCACCCCGGTCAGGACAATCTCCTTTCCACCTTCAGCAACGGCTTGCCGCGCCTGCTCCACCATGGAAGCAATCGTCCCGTTACGACTTCGCCCACGGGCAAAAGGAATAGTGCAATAGGAACAGAAATAATCGCAACCGTCCTGCACTTTCAGGAAGAAGCGTGTACGGTCGCCCCGCGAACAGGAGGGCGAAAAGGAACGGATATCTTTGGTGGCAGTAGTGATAGCTTCACCTTTTTCATGCTTTTGCAAATCACCTAAATATTGGAGCAACTCGCCTTTCTGCTCAGATCCCAATACAACGTCCACTCCGTCTATCTTTGCCACATCACCGGGTTTCAACTGGGCATAGCATCCGGTCACCACAACAAAAGCACCGGGATGCTGCTTGACAAGCCGATGAATGGCTTGTCGGCATTTTTTATCCGCCATCTCTGTCACCGAGCAGGTATTTACCACGCAAATGTCTGCTTTCTCCCCTTTACGGGCTGTACGCACACCTGCTTCACGCAGAATTTTACCAATAGTCGAAGTCTCTGAAAAATTTAATTTGCAGCCCAATGTATAATAAACGGCTGTCTTATCTTGGAATACAGTAGTATCTATCATAAGCTGTCATAACACATATTTAGTGCAAAGTTACACATTATTATTAGTAAAACCCTTTTGGATACGAAAGTTTATTCCTACTTTTGCACAATTCATTAAAAAACGTGCAATGATTAAAGAAAATTTCATTAAACTATACGAAAACAGTTTTCGTGAGAATTGGGATTTGCCTTGTTATACTGATTATGGAGAAAATACCCAATACACTTATGGACAGGTAGCAGAAGAAATCGCTCGTTTACACTTGTTATTCAAACATTGTAGTCTTCGCAGAGGGGACAAAATATCGGTTATCGGCAAGAATAATGCGCATTGGTGCATCGCCTACATGGCAGCAATCACCTATGGCGCTATCATTGTCCCTATCCTTCAAGATTTTACCCCTAATGATGTTCATCATATCGTCAATCATTCCGAATCCGTTTTCTTATTTACCAGCGACAATATCTGGGAAAACCTGGAAGAAGAAAAACTGTCCGGATTAAGAGGCGTATTTTCATTAGCCGACTTCAGATGTCTGTACCAGCGTGACGGAGAAACGATACAGAAGTTTCTGAAGAATATCGACAAAGAGATGCATGCTGCTTATCCGAAAGGGTTTACCCGAGAAGACGTGCAGTACACCACTTTGTCCAACGACAAAATAATGCTCCTGAACTACACTTCCGGCACTACCGGCTTTAGCAAGGGGGTTATGCTGACCGGCAATAATCTCGCCGGCAACGTCACTTTCGGCATTCGCACCGAACTACTCAAAAAGGGAGATAAAGTGCTCTCTTTCCTTCCACTGGCACATGCTTACGGTTGCGCATTCGACTTTCTGACGGCAACCGCCGTCGGCACTCATGTTACCCTGTTGGGAAAGACTCCCTCGCCCAAAATCATCATGAAGGCTTTCGAAGAGGTAAAGCCGAATCTGATAATCACCGTCCCGCTTGTCATCGAGAAAATATATAAGAATATCATCCAGCCCCTTATCAGTAAGAAAGGTATGAAATGGGCGCTTAATATACCTTTGCTCGACACGCAGATTTATAATCAGATACGCAAGCGGCTGATTGACGCATTGGGCGGCCGTTTCAAAGAGATTATCATCGGCGGTGCCGCCATGGATAAGGAGGTGGAAGAGTTTTTCCATAAGATCAAATTTCCTTTTACCATCGGTTACGGAATGACAGAATGCGGTCCGCTTATCAGTTATGCTCCATGGAATGAATTTGTATTAGGTTCTTCCGGAAAAATCTTAGATATAATGGAGGCCCGCATCTACAAAGAGAATCCGGAAGCGGAAGTAGGAGAAATACAAGTACGCGGTGAGAATACAATGGTCGGATACTATAAGAATCCTGAAGCCACCAAAGAAGTATTCACCGAAGACGGCTGGCTGCGCACCGGCGACCTCGGTACAATGGACGCTAACGGCAATATTTTTATCCGCGGGCGGCTCAAGACCATGATTCTAAGTTCGAACGGCCAGAATATCTTCCCGGAAGAGTTGGAAACAAAACTCAACAATCTGCCGTTTGTACTCGAGAGTATCGTTATCGAACGTAATAAGAAATTGGTTGCACTCGTCTATGCCGATTACGAAGCACTGGACTCACTGGGGCTGAACAATCCTGAAAACCTGAAAACAATTATGGATGAGAACCTCAAGAATCTGAATGCCAATGTAGCAGCTTACGAACGAATCAGCAAGATACAACTCTATCCTACAGAGTTTGAAAAAACGCCGAAAAAAAGTATCAAAAGGTACTTATATAATAGTATTGCTATCGATTAACATGTTCTAAAACATAGAGATAGAGCAAAAAAGAGGGCAGTTACCAAAAAAAACATAAAAAAAGTTGGCTTTTCGAGAACAACATATTGAAAAAGTACATACCTTTGCAGCGTTTTAATAAAGCAATTGATTGTATTACGTTTTTAAAAAGCAAAGAAAATGAAAAAATTAGTTTTGATGGCCGTAGCTATCGTAGCAGTATCATTCGCATCTTGTGGTAACAAAGCAGCTGACGCAGCAAAAGCAACTGAAGATTCTATCCGTATCGCTGACTCAATCGCAGCAGTAGAAGCAGCTGCAGCTGAACAAGCAGCAGCAATAGATACTACTGCTAATGATAGCGTAGCAACAGAAGCTACTGAAGCTGCCGCTGAATAATTTTAGCAACAGCCAAGAGAGAATTGAAAGTCTGCCATGCGTAAGCATGCACAGACTTTTTTTATGCCCTATATGTACCTGTTATACTATTTGGAGTAAGACTTTTTCACAAAAGGAGCATCCAACAAGTAATCCAAGCTCACTTTCACACTTTCCTCCACCGGAATACTATATTGCTCGATCTCAGCAATGAGATAATTTACTCCTGCAGTCTTTGCATTGTTAAAGATGGCATCGAAACCGACCATTCCACTCTGCCCGATCTCTCTATGGTCTTTAATATGGAACATCTTGAAGCGACCCGGATATTTATTAAAATAATCTACCGGACTGTTCTGTCCGCGAACTACCCAATAAACATCCATCTGGAAGAATACGTATTCGGGATTCGTATGTTCCAACATATAATCATACATTACGCTACCTTCCACTTTCTGGAATTCGTGATTATGATTATGATAGCCGAACTGCAAACCTTGTTGCTTACAGCGTTTGCCTATTTCATTGTAATAAGTACAATATGTATCCAAGTCTTTTAGAGTTTTAGGCACTGACATCCACGGAGCTACAATATATTTCATACCTGCGGCCTTATGATCGGCAATACATTGATCCCACCACTGAAGGGACTTTGACAGATCGCCGGAAGCCAGTTCTTCATCTGACAATTGTCGGGCGCAATGCGAAGACAAGACTTGCATCCCTGCCGACTCAACATCTTTCTTAAACTGCTGGGGAGTACGCCCATAGAATTTACCATCATTATAATTAGCTGCTTCAACACCGGTATAACCCATTTTTGCCAATTTATTGAGAATGGCAGTATAAGCAGGATCACATTTGCCGTCTTTATTATCGACTTTATTCAATATATCTCTAACAGAATAGAGTTGAATAGCAACTTCTTTCTTTGCCTTTCTATCTTTGTTCTTCGTCTGCGCTGTTGTTGCGACCGGAATCATAAGAAGAGCAGCCAAGGCATATAAATAAACTCGGGTTCTCATATAATAGTCATTCAATTTTACTTAAAAAAAATTAGCACGGACTACGCAAATGACACAGTTTTCTAACTATCCGTTATTTTATAACACCGTGCAAATTCGTGTAGTCCGTGCCTTTTCTTATTTTATGTGATTAGTCTAAAACCTTCACGCGAATATTACGATACCAAACATCATCACCGTGATCTTGCAATCCGATAAATCCTTCATGGTTTTCGCCACCGCAATTGTTCAACAGTTCAAATGCCAAAGGCCATTTTTCTTCGCTAAACTTACTTGCCTGCAACATTTCTGTCCATTGCTTTGTCCACAGGTGGTATTCCAACACGTTCTCATCATTTTGTCCGTGAACAACCGTACCTTTATAAACCATAATCTTCGCCTTGTTCCATTCGCCGAACGGCTTAGAATTCTGAGGAACAGCCGGAATCATGTCATACAGAGAAGCCGACTGACGATTACCGTCTTTACCCAATTTAGCATCCGGATGGTTGGCATTGTCCAACACCTGATATTCGGGAGCAGAAATATATATAGGTTCAAGTACGTCATTACCGTCTTTATCTTTTGAAGTAACTTCTTGAGCTAAATAGAAGATACCAGAATTGCTACCCTTGGCAACTTTCCACTCCAACTCCAATTCGAAGTTTTTAAACTTATGAGCAAAAATCAAGTCACCACCGTCACCGTCTTGTGCTTCACCGCCACCGGTTCCATTAAATTTGATACAGCCGTCTTCGATAGTCCACTTAGTCGGGACGCGATCTTTACCATATCCGCGCCATCCGGTAAACGTTTCGCCATCAAAAATAGTGATGTAACCATCTTTATCGACCGGGAAACTCAAGCTGTCTGTTTCCGCAGCTTTCAATG
>CAKUYM010000192.1 GCA_934716785.1 uncultured Bacteroides sp.
TATCCTTCTTTTTATTGGTTGGACAAAGAAGGCCGGTTGCTGAGTTCTAAAACCGGATATATGCCGTCAGAACCATTCTTGAAATCTTGCCGTGACGCACAAACCGGAGCACTGGGAAAGCAGATCGAAGAGTATGACCGTAGATGGAAAGCGGGAGACCGGGAGGATGCTTTTGTTGAGAAGTATTTGTTTGAGATATTGCCGCAAGTATTTCCGGATTCTATACGTCCGTATTTCAATCAGTATCTTGACGGGCTATCTCCCGAGAAATTGAAAAGTCGGGAAATAGGGAGACTTTTATGCCGTTTCACCCGTACGATTAAAGATGACAAGGCTTGGACCACATTGCTTGAATATAATGATGTTTATTCGTCAGAGTTGGATCCGTCTCTTGATTTTGATAGGTATATGTATATGAATTTGGTACGCATACCAATGTCTGTATGGAAAGATAAAGCTAAGTTTCATTCATATATGGATTTGATTGAAAGTAAGACGTTTCCTAATAAAGAACTCTATTTAAATCTTATTCAGATGGAATCCAACATATTTGAGGGCAACTATAAAGAAGCATTGGAACAGGCGCTTACTATTGGGACAGCCAATGAGTCTACCCGTCCTTATTTATATCGGGAAATGGTGTACACTTTTATCATAGGCAAATTCTTCGTTGACAGTTATTCACCGTCTGATGCAGAAAAACGGGATATCTTGACACTGACACAGAAGGCATTCGAATTGACCCCTTCGAAAAGCACTGTTTCTTATCTGGCTGCTGCTTATGCAAGAAGCGGTGACTACAAGAAAGCTTATGAAATGTTGGCTATATTACCGTTTCATAAAGAGCCGGTTTTGAGTAATGCAGTGTATTCTTTGCTGAATCTGCCTCGAAAAAGATAGTTTGAAGATTATATTATTATGTAAGCCAACTGTTCATGGTGAATAGTTGGCTTGCTTTTTTTGAGGCGTTTTCTATTTCGTAGAAATCATAGCAGTTCTATTTAGTATGAACTGTTTCATCTCCCTCCATTCAATATTGGAAAACATTTTAGGCATAAGTTGTTCTTCCGCATCTTCAAAATATGACAAACTCATCAGTGCGCGGAATAAAGAATTCTCCGGATATTTATTGGCATAGAAAGCGAGAATTTCTTCCAAAGTATAATGCTGTAGTAAAAAGTACATATCAATGAAATCTTTTTTCGTACCTCTACCTTCTATAGCATTGATTTTCATAGCTGCAATATCTTTGGGAGAAGCTAAGCGCAGCCCGTCTTCTTCTATGGCGGAATCTATCCATGCATATCTGCTGTAATTGACAAAATCAACTTTGATGCCATTGATTGAATAGATTTTGATGTTAGTGGTTTCTTTAAAAACAGAAATTGTCCCGATATTATTTAGGATTTCCCTTATGGCTATATTATCGTCTTCTATATTCCCGAAGAAATCTAAGTCTATAGACATGCGATGCCCGTATTGGAGTGCTAAAGCTGTTCCGCCAACCAATCTTGTCTCGGCGAAAAACGGTTCCTTGGTCAGCTTCTTTAGCAATTCCAAAGTGTGGGGCTCGACTGTCTTGTATGATAACATCGATATTCTTCTTTTGATGTGTTTGAAATGCAACAAATATAGGCTAACGCTTTGGGATCTAATGTACGTAATGATTTGCAAACTGATACAATCTTATCCAGTCCGTAATAGGAATATATTAAATGCCAGTCTTCCAAACTGCCATACTCCAATACGCGTTGGATAATTTGCGCCGGGCATGCGTCCATATCTGCTTTTGATATGTCTATATCCCAAAACAAATGAGGGGACAATTTTGATATGTAATCTTTCTTTTGCATGTATACATTGATATTCTTTGCAAAGAAACTGTTTTATTTGATTTTAGCCAAATAGAGCAGCTCTTTTAACATGATATTCTTACTCGCTTACTCGTGATGATACGGTCCTCCGTTCAATATCGTCATTGCCCGATAAACCTGTTCTACGAATATCAGCCGGATCATTTGATGTGAGAAGGTCATTTTCGACATTGAAATCTTTTCATGGGCAGCTTGGTAGACTTTCTCGGAAAAGCCGTAAGGTCCGCCGATAATGAAAACCAACCGCTTGTTGACCGTATTCATTTTCCGTTTCATGTAGTCGGCAAATTCCAGCGAACGCATCTCTTTGCCGTGTTCGTCGAGCAGCACCACGACATCGCCCGGTTGGAGAGCTTTCAGTATCAAGTCTCCTTCTTTTTCTTTCTGCACCTCCATCGAAAGACTTTTCGTGTTTTTCAGTTCCGGAATCACCTCCATATCGAAAGAAATATAGCGTTTAGTGCGCTGTACGTAGTCATTGATAGCTGTAATATAATGTTGTTCTACGGTTCGTCCTACAACGAGCAGAGTTGTTTTCATACCTTTATAATCTAAATTAATGCACAAAAATAGGCATTTTTTATGTTATTCTGCAATTAATGCTTACCTTTGCCTATCATTAGTTAAAAGTTTAAGTATTTAAACTTCAACTTAAAAGCTTGTAATTATGAAAAAGCGAATGCTCGTAGGAATGACCGCTTTGCTTCTTTCCATCTCGTTGCTAATGGCGCAGGAGATACCGTCAGGAGTGATTACGGCATTTAAAAGAGGAAGCTCGCAAGAGCTGAGTAAGTATATGGGGGACAAGGTGAACCTTGTGCTTCAGGGCCGTTCGACGAACGTTGGCAAGCAGAAAGCAACAGCTATGATGCAGGATTTCTTTACGGAGAATAAAGTCAGCGGATTTAGCGTGAACCATCAGGGAAAACGGGACGAGTCAAGTTTCGTTATCGGTACGTTGGCTACTACCAAGGGAAACTACCGGGTAAATTGTTTCCTCAAGAAGATGCAGGATAAATATTTAATACACCAAATAAGGATTGACAAAATCAATGAATAAGGAAAAAGAACTGATCGACAAACTTATCGATCTCGCTTTTGCAGAAGACATAGGTGATGGTGACCACACCACCCTTTCATGTATTCCCGCTACGGCAATGGGAAAATCAAAATTGCTTATCAAGGAAGCCGGCGTATTGGCGGGCATCGAAGTGGCAAAGGAGATATTCAACCGTTTCGACCCCACCATGAAGGTGGAAGTCTTTATCAATGATGGAGCGGAAGTGAAACCGGGGGATGTGGCAATGGTAGTGGAAGGAAAGGTGCAGTCGCTGCTTCAGACCGAACGTCTGATGCTGAACGTGATGCAACGTATGAGCGGCATCGCCACAATGACCCGTAAGTACGCAAAGAGACTGGAAGGTACAAATACCCGCGTACTGGATACCCGCAAGACAACTCCGGGCATGCGTATCCTCGAAAAGATGGCTGTGAAGATTGGTGGTGGCGTAAATCACCGCATCGGATTGTTTGACATGATTCTGCTGAAGGATAATCATGTGGACTTTGCCGGAGGAATAGACAAGGCTATCACACGTGCCAAAGAATACTGCAAAGAAAAAGGTAAAGACCTGAAGATAGAAATAGAAGTCCGCAACTTCGATGAATTGCAACAGGTGCTCGATCTTGGTGGAGTAGACCGCATCATGTTTGATAACTTCACTCCCGAAATGACGAAAAAGGCTGTGGAGATGGTGGCAGGCAGATATGAGACCGAATCTTCGGGCGGCATCACCTTCGACACTCTTCGCGACTATGCCGAATGTGGCGTAGACTTTATCTCTGTAGGCGCTCTGACTCATTCAGTGAAAGGACTGGATATGAGCTTCAAAGCTTGCTGATTTTTATTTCACCACAGAGGACACGGAGGGCACAGAGGAGTAACGGTAGGAAATTTTTCCTATAAATGAATTAAGTTTATCCCTTTCTGTGCCCTCCGTGTCCTCTGTGGTGAATCATATTCATTAACTTCTTTTAGCAATATTCATTGCAGCATTCCTCAAATTCTTGCGTCTAAAGGATAAAACGGCGCAGACATACGTTCGGTTTAAAAAAGATAATTGACTTGGAAAACGAGATAGAACTGGTAAAGGGCTGTCGGGCAGGAAAGGATTCAGCCCGAAAGGAACTTTACACTCTCTATTCCAAACAAATGCTGGCGGTTTGTTTCCGCTATACGGGCGATATGGATGCGGCGCACGATGTGCTGCATGACGGGTTCATCAAGATTTTTACCAACTTCTCTTTCCGGGGCGAATCTTCGCTCTGCACATGGATAACCCGGGTGATGGTTACTCAGTCGCTCGATTATCTGAGACGGGAGAAACGGGTCAGCCAGTTGGTAGTGCATGAAGAGCAGCTTCCCGACATCCCCGATATATCGGACTCGGAAGGAGGAGGAGCAGGAATCTCCGAAGAGCGGTTGATGGCTTTTATAGCCGAATTGCCGGATGGTTGCCGAACAGTTTTCAACCTTTATGTGTTTGAAGAAAAGTCGCACAAGGAGATAGCTGAAATGTTGCATATCAAGGAGCATTCGTCTACTTCACAGTTGCATCGTGCCAAATATCTGTTAGCAAAAAGAATTAAAGAATATAGGAATAATGAAGAAAGAAAAAGATGAAATAACCGATCTGTTTCGTACACGTCTCGCCAATGCGGAGATGAGTGTCCGGGATGGCTTTTGGGAGGAACTCTCGCAGGATATCCCTGTGGCTTGCCAACATCGGCGCCGACTGCTGTTCTTCCGTGTGGCGGCTGCGGCATCCGTGCTGCTTGTCTTAGCGGCTTCATCGGCTACTTTCTTGTATTTCTCTCCCAAGGAAGAGATGGAAGAAGCATTTACGAAGATAGCAACGACGAACGGAGGGCAGATGGATGGAGACGGGATACGTGTCAATCGGCTGCCATTGCCGGTAGAACCGGTTTTGCCGAAGCCGGTTCCTAAATCATTCGGTATGTTGTCTCAATGTACGGAGGAAGAGGATTCTCTTTCTTTCTCTTTTTCCATGTCGTTCTCATTCTCGGCAACTACGGGTGATAGCGATCGATATGGCAACCAAGGGCACAATGGCTATTGGCAGGCTGCGAATGGTAATGTCGAACCTTCTGCCGTGCAGGAGGAGACGGTGACTTCACTTGTGAATCGGGAGAAGGTTGCGAAGAAACGTCGCTGGGCGATAAAGGCGCAAGCCGGTATGGCGCTTCCGGCAGACGACGGTACTTATAAGATGCCGGTTTCGGTAGGCGTGACGGTAGAGCGGAAGTTGAATGATTGTTTGGGAATAGAAACGGGATTGCTTTATTCCAATCTTCGTTCGGCAGGACAGCATTTGCATTATTTGGGCATTCCTGTTCGTTTTAACGTGACGTTGATGGATACGAAGAAAGTCGACCTTTACGCTACCGTAGGCGGGATAGCGGATAAATGCATAGCCGGTGCGCCGGATAACAGTTTCAAGGAGGAACCTGTGCAACTGGCTGTGACTGCCGGCATCGGCATCAATTATAAAATTAACGATCGGTTTGCGATTTTTGCCGAACCGGGCATTTCGCATCATTTCAGCACTGACTCGAAACAGGCCACGGTGCGCACGAAACGGCCGACCAATTTTAATTTGCTCTGCGGACTTCGCATGACGTATTAATCCTTATGAATATGAAAAAGACATTTGTAGTGCTGTGTATGGCATTTTGCCTGATTGTATCTTTCAGTGGATGCGGCAGTGAGGCAATGGATTATAACAATCCGGATGTTGCTCTTTTTGTGAAGCAATTGAAGTCGGGGACGTATAAGATGAAGAATGACAAAGGAGTGGTGGAGGTTCCTCATTTTATGGAGGAAGATATTCCCGAACTTTTGAAATATGCAGAGGATCTGACCATTATCCCTTCTTTCCCGTCGGTTTATAATACGAACAACGGTAAGATTCGTTTGGGTGAATGTATGCTTTGGGTGATTGAATATATACGTCAAGGCACGCCACCGTCAATGGGTTGCAAAATGGTGTTGGCGAATGCCGAAAATTATGAAGCAATCTATTTCCTGACTGACGAAGAGGTGATTGATGCCGCTGCCTGCTACCGCAGGTGGTGGGAGGAACGGCAATATCCGAAGACCCGTTGGACGATTGACCCGTGTTATGACGAACCGCTTTGCGGATCGGGCTATCGCTGGTGGTGACACAGAAAAGTGGTGACACGAGGAAGGAGTTGCGTCCGGAATAAGAAATAAAGAACATTCACATAGAGGCATTTGTTTGTATCAGTAGTCTTTTTACTACTGACAGGGGATTGCTACGCTCAACGGACTGCCTGTAGCGGGGCTGTGTGGAGGTGTTATAGCCGTGTGAAAGTGCTATGTGTGTTGTGTGGAGAGTTATATAAAGGTATCGGATAAATAGAAAGAGTAAAGAGGATGGATAGATTGATGAAACGGTTTTGGACAACGATGGCGTTGTGTCTGGCAACTATGCTTGCATATTCGCAAGTATGGACGGCGCAGGACTCATTGCACCTGAAGACGTTGCTGGATAGCGACCAAGAGTTGCGTTTGAATATGGATGCCGTGAAGTCAATCGATTTCGGCGGTGCGGTGGGGAGTCCGCGTATGTCGGAAGAAAAGAGGTGGATGCTGCCTGATGAATCGCTGCCCGAAGCATTGCCCAAACCGAAAGTGGTGCTGAGCCTGATGCCTTATAAGGCAAATACCCGTTTTAACTGGGATCCCGTCTATCAGAAGAAGATCAGGATAGATAAGAATACTTGGCGGGGAGATCCTTTCTATGAACTGCGTCATCAAAGATCATATTCCAACTGGGCGCGTAATCCAATGGCGAAAGGAATGCGCAAGTCGTTGGATGAGATACAGGCAAGCGGGGTACGTTTCCGGCAATTGGGTGAACGCGCCAATGGGATGATGGTCAGTTCGGTGGTGATGGATAGCCCGATTCCTTTGTTTGGTGGCAGTGGGGTATATATCAATGGCGGGACTGTCGGCGGACTTGACTTGATGGCTGTCTTCACAAAGGAGTTTTGGAATAAGACGGGAAGGGATAACCGTGCCCGTACGTTGGAGGTGCTGCGGACCTACGGAGACTCGACAACTGTACTGATAAACAAACCAATCGAACGGATTGCCCGGTGAGGGAGAGAGAATTATTCATTTTCTTAGTTCATAGCTGCCCGGATATTTCGTAATATAGTTGGAATAGTGTACATTTGCGGGAGTAAAAAAGTGAATGGAATGATAAGACGATATATCACGGCTTTGATGTTGGCTTGCTGCATCGGAGTGTGTGGGCAAGAAAAGAAGCAAGCCACCTTTGTACCACCTTTTGACTTTCCTCTTACATTGAGCGGAAACTTCGGGGAAATCCGTTCCAATCACTTTCATGGCGGATTGGATTTTAAGACAGGCGGAGTTATCGGCAAGCCTGTCCGTGCTCTTGCCGACGGGTACATTTCACGTATCCGTGTCACCAATGGCTCCGGATATGTGCTCGATGTATGTTACAACAACGGTTATTCTACTATCAACCGTCATTTGGACGGTTTCATTTCTCCTATTGCCGAAAGGGTGGAGAAACTTCAATATGAAAATGAGAGCTGGGAAGTGGAGATCATTCCCGAACCGGGTGAATATCCGGTGAAAGGCGGCCAACAGATAGCTTGGAGCGGAAATACGGGATATTCGTTCGGCCCGCATCTTCACTTGGATATGTTCGAAACGGAATCGGGGGATTATATCGACCCGATGCCTTTCTTCAAATCGGTCATAAAAGATACGCGTGCGCCCAAAGCCGATGGCATTATGTTCTTTCCGCAACCGGGCAAAGGGGGGGTGGATGGAAAACAGCAGATCAAGACGATACTTCCCAATGCCGGACATCCGGTAGAGGCATGGGGAGTGATAGGGACGGGCATCAAGGCATACGACTATATGGATGGAACGGGCAATCGTTATGGGGTATATTCGGTGG
>CAKUYM010000193.1 GCA_934716785.1 uncultured Bacteroides sp.
GGTTTTGGGGCGTTTCTGTTTCATGCGGCAAAGATAACCATTTTAACTAATTCCCCCAAGTTTTCAAACTGAGCCAAGGTCGTAGGAAACCTTGGATACGGATGTAACAATAGCAGCCCACGCTATAGCGTGAGAACCACTATGCTATCCTTGTATCCAATTTGAAAATTTCCTACGTTTTCAAGTACAAGATAAGCATAACGCTTCTTCTTTTTTCTTATGTCTTGGAAAGAGTTGCCTCAATCACGGTACAAAAGTACAAAAAAATCCGTGATGTAACTTCAACTATCACGGATTTGTTATGATTTACAGCTTAATACTCCTATTTTGTTTCTTTGTAGGCATTCCCAACGCTTCCATAAACTCGTCTTTCTTGCGTCTGAACCAACTGACGTGCGAAATACCGTCTATGTTGAGTTCAAATTTTCCCTCCGTGTTCTGTTTGAGAGAACAAACTGCATTGTCTGTTTTGAAATGCCGGTTAAACTCACGGGAATATAGTTCACCTTTAATGGAAACATCCTTGAACGTGCATAGTTTTCTAATGACGATATCGCCAAAGTGCAGAGTGTCACGCAGGAACTTTATTGTCGGCATCAACTTCTCCACGTATGGGAAATAGCATTTGACAAAGTTCACGAACTCGGACAGCTTACTATTCTGTTGGTCGTATGTGCTTTTCATTTCCTGCATCTGTTTGGCTTGTTGTCGTTCCCGTTGTCGGGCTTCTTCTTCAAGTTCAATGATGCGGTTTTGTAGAGCTGTGTTCTCCCTCTCCAGTGTCTTGACCTTGTTACTCCCGAAAAGAGAGCCGACACTCTCGGCGATGTTGGCGGCTGCGGTCGTCGCCGCCCCTTTCAACCGCTCGGTCTGTATCTCCTTTTTCGCCCGTGCAAGTTCCTCTCGTGCCGTATCTTTCCGCTCCTGCAAATCCATCACCTCCGCTTTCAGTTCCTCTGTCTGACGCTTTATGTCACGGTAGTACTGCTGCGTGGAAACGTGCCTCGCTTCCGAACCGTCAATTCCCCTTTGCAGCCCGTATTTTACCATCGCTGCGGCATAGCTGTCCTGATAGGATTTCAGTTTCAGACGGCTCATGATGTCATCTGCACACAGCCTCACGCTGTCGGCAGGTTTCTTGCGGTAGCGTTTCTTCGCCTGCTCCTCCCGTTTCCTGCGCTTGCGCTCCCCCTTGACTATCGGGACGAGCGTGACGTGCATGTGTGGCGTTTTCTCGTCCATGTGCAGGTGAGCCGCCACGATGTTCTCTTTTCCGAACGTGTCGGCGAAGTATTTCAAGTTGTCAGCGCACCACTCGTCCAGCCGTCCCTCCCGTTGGATGCGCTCCATGTCCTCGGGCGTTGCCGACACGTTGATGCGGATTGCCCTGACTTGGTTGCTGCCGACTTTGCGTGTCAGCCCGGCTTCTTCCAGCCTCCTTTGGATAGCCGCCGAACGGTCTTTCACACCGTCGGGATACTCGATGAGTTTCCGATTGAGGTGTGTGCGTGTGGGGTCGGCGTTCCTCGGTATGATTGAACGCTCGATGTGGGCGGTCGTTCCGCTGTCGGAACCGTGCGCCTTTTCCATGTGTAAGACTACAAATCCCATATAAAATTCCTTTCTTTTTTAGCTTATGAAACAATGATTCTTCGTATCTTCGGGGACGGCAAAAAGCCGTTCCCGATGGGGTGTGCAGAGGGGCTTTCCCCTTGCCTTATTGGGGAATTTTCAGCGTTGCCTGCAATGCGGCTCGGAAAATTCCCTAATAAGCTACGGTATTTCCTGTCTGTAAATACCCGTGCGCCGTCCGTCCCTGCCTGCTTTGCTTTGCCCGCCTTGTTTACCAACTTTGCATACATGACAATGTGAACAGAGTGTCGGTAGTCCGTCAGCATTGCAGCCGTCACAAACTCCCCTTGTTGTTTTTTCCTTTCGTCGTCGGTTGCCGGGGCGGTCGTTTCCGTTTACGGAGGCTCTTTTGCGTGGGGCTGTCGGATGCAAGGTTCATGGGAAGAATACTACCCGAAGCATGAGGGTGGAGATTGTTCCCATGACGGCGCAGCCGCCTGACCTTGAAGCCGACGTAAAGCCCCATGCTACCTTTGCCTCTGAAAACGGAAATGGCTGCTCCAGTTGCAGCAAATGGGAACTCTCCCTATCCCATTTCCCAGCCGGGTTGATGACGGATGAAAATCCGATAATTTGATGAAACGGCATATAAACATCTGTATATTAGCGGTATGTATGCTCATCAACTTCTCATCAGAATACTCGCCAAAAGAGAAACGACACGGTAAGGCATACTTTCCGTTCATCGACAAATATCCGTTGATGAGAATTTGATGAACACATATATATCTTATAATCATATATTTACTATATGTATTCATCATTTCATCAGAATAACGGTGTATCTTCCGACGGAAACAGTCGCACATGTTTCGTGTATGGGTACGTACTAACAGCAATACGCACCCCCGAATGATGGCAGGAACAGACATATTTTCTCTTTTTGCCGGTACATCCTCTTTAACAAGGCATTGCGCAGCCTCTCCGCACCGCATGAGACGATACGGAATGCGAGTGCGACAAGCATTTCAAAACTGTAAACGTCCAGCCCGTAACCGTTCTCCAAACGCAGACAACGCTTCGTGTCGTACTCTTTCAGAACTCCGCTTTTGTAAACAGCTCTGATTCCTGCACGGACTGTCGGGGCAATTACCCCGAACAGCCCGACAAGTTCCGGCTCGGACATCCACACATTGGCTGTATCGGTCGGCATGATGATATTGCCGTGTTCGTCCATCGTGATGGTATTTCTTTTTTCTTTCATCGGTATTCGCTTTTAAGGTCGTTATTAAATGGCACGGCAGATGTTCTTCTCCATATCCTCCAACTTGTGCGACAAGGCTTCCATGTCCCGGCTTATCTTTTGGGCGGTGATTTTGGCGTATATCTGCGTGGTCTTGATGTTCGTGTGCCCCAACAGTCGGCTCACGGTTTCAATGGGTACACCGTTGGATAAAAGCACGGTCGTGGCGTTCGTATGCCTCGCAACATGATAGGTCAAGCGCACCTTGAAACCGCACTGCCTGCCTATCTCTTTTAGTATCTTGTTGCAGGTGGTATTGCTCGGCATGGGGAAAACATGACCGTCCCGTGTCATTCCCTTGTATTTCTCTATTATCCTTTGCGGAACGTCCAACAGACGGATGTTCGATTCCGTGTTCGTCTTCTTCCGCCGGGTAATAATCCATAGATTACCGTCGAAGAAGGTTTGCAGGCAGTCGGCGGTGAGGTTCCTCACATCGGAGTACGCCAGCCCCGTGAACACCGAAAAGACGAACAAGTCCCTTACGAGTTCATGCTGCCCGTTCTTCATCGGTGTATCTATAAGCGTCTGTATCTCCGCTTGGGTAAGGTAGCCCCTATCCACGCTTTCGGGAGAGTTGATATACCCGGCAAAGGGGTTGAACGGCAACCGCCCGTCATTCCTCGCTATCGAGATGATATGTTTCAGCACAATCATGTAGCCCCACACGGTATTGGTACGGCATTTCTTCTCCGTGCGTAGGAAATACTCGAAATCGTTGATGAAAGAGAGGTTCAATTCCTTGAGAGGAATATCCTCACGCTTGTAGGTATGAGGCAGGAACTCCCGAATGTGCTTGCAGACGGTCGCATAACGTTGGTATGTTCCCTGCGCCCTGCTGTGCCCCACTTTCTTGGCGAACTCGGCGTTGTGCTGCTCAAACAGCTTCAACAAGGTCTCCTGCTTGACACCGATACCGAGATAGGTGTCTTTGAGCTTGGCGGCGGTTACATACCCGTCCGTCTGCATAAGCTCCTGATAGCGGCGGTTCACGTCCACACGGATTTTATCGACGGTACGGTTGATTCGCTGCGCCTCGACGCTCTTGCCCGAGGCACGGCTGTTTTTCACGTCCCACAAGCGTGGGGGAACGTCCAGCTTGCAGCTGAACTGTTTAATCTCGCCGTCTACTGTAAGACGGCACATCAGGGGCAGGTTGCCGTTGGGCTTTGCGCTGCCTTTCTTCACGTAGAATAAGACTTTGAATGTACTTCGCATAACTCACACTTTTTTTGGTTACAAAATTAAGTTACAGTGAGTTACCAACAGATATGCAAACCTGCGCAAATCGCAGAAATAGAAGCGTTTAACCGAAAACTTTCATCCGTTACGGTAGTAATGGGGTGGTAACTGAACTCCTGCCGCATTTGGCTTCAAAGTGGCTTTCAGTTGCTTCCTTACCACACAAAAACGAAGCGTAACGAACACTGTTTCAGTGCCATTCGCTACGCTTCGCTCAAATTTGTCTTCTCGCCATGTGTTTATTTTAATTTATATCTTTATATCAGTTCATTCAATTCGTTCAGGTTCTTCTTGATTTCATGGATACGATTCAGGAATTTCTGGCGATAGATCCATAGAATCAGTCCCAGCCCGCTACTCCATAAGAGAAGGAAGCAGAGCATTATTCCTATCCCGTATTGCCACACTTGCCAGTAAATAAATGACAGCACGGCCAGTATCAGAAGAAAGATAATGGCAAACATGCGCTCTCTGATTGTCCATCGGTGGATACGGTTGACACGGCTTACGACCTCTACAAGTGGCATCTCGTCTATTAGGGTGCGCTGAAGGTAGCGAGTGGTGACGATGTCCCAGCAAAGTGCCGGAATCCAAGCGAGAAGAATAATGATATAGATCGGGTTCAACCGGTCGTGTAGCAGCACTTCCGCCAAAAACAGGACTAATATCGGCAAAGAAATCAGAATCAGTTTGATGTTCAGGTTGGCAATAGCATGAATACCTTTGTCGGCATGCGCTATCAGTTTCGAAAGTTCTTCTTCCTTGATAAGTTCCTTGTCTTTCAAGTGCTCATCGAGTACGTTCCATGATTTCTTCAGTTCTTCCAATTCCATATATCTTATTCCTCCTTTTTCATTCTTTTAAGTTTGTCTTTGATACGGCTTAGTTTGGTTGCAACGTTCGTTACGGTCAATCCGGTGATTTCTGCGATTTCCTCATAACTTTTCTCTTCGAGATAAAGCAGGATAATTGATTTGTCGAGTTGCCCCAGTTGGTTAATCATCCAGTAGAGTTGTTTCAACATCTCATTGATCGGGTCGTGTGCTTCAATAGTCCGGTCTATATCCCTGGTAAGGCTGACAATCTCCGGTATATTCTTTTCTTTTCGATAAAAACTGATGCAGGTGTTGAGGGCGATGCGGTAAATCCATGTAGAGATTTTACATTCCTTTCTGAATTTAGGAAAAGCCTTCCAAAGATTCAGAACCACGTCTTGGTAGAGATCGTTGAGAGGGGCATTGGGATTGGCATACAGATAGCACACTTTGTAGATAACCCGCTCGTATTCGCGGATGACCGACAAGAACTCTTGCTCAATATGGTTATTTGCCTCTTCAGGTGCTCGTTCTCTCATGGAGTTTTATAATTAAAAGCGGATGCTATTGTAAATTGGCTGTCAGGAATTTGCGTATTTCTTCTACACTTTTTCCCCGTCTTCGGGCGTAATCTTCCAGTTGGTCTTCTCCGATTTTGCCGACAGAGAAATATTCGGCAGCCGGATGAGCGAACATAAGTCCGCAAACGGAAGCATGCGGGTACATGGCGCCATTTTCAGTCAGCGAGATTCCTATCTGTTTCATGTCAAGCAGTTCGTCCAGCAGGAAGTTGACGGACTGGTCGGGCAACGAGGGATATCCGACAGCTGGACGGATACCTTGATATTTCTCAATCAGTAGCTCATCCATACTCAGATTTTCGTCTTTGGCATATCCCCATGCCTCTTTGCGCACATACTCATGCATTTTTTCCGTAGCTGCTTCGGCAAGGCGGTCGGAAAGGGTTTGGACCAGCAAGTGCTTGTATGGGTCCTCTTCATATAGCCCTTCCATATCTGCGTCGATAGAAGAAGCAAAAGCGCCGATGCTATCCGGAATGCCCGAAGATAGCGGACGGATGAAGTCACTCAGGCAAACAAAAGGGCTGCCGTCCTTTTTAGGTGTCTGCTGGCGAAGCAAAGGAAATGTGATAAACCGTCCTTCTTTTTTTTCAATCAACAGATTGTCTCCATCAGAATTTGCTTTGCAAAGTTTGAAGATTGTCTTTACTTCATAGCTGCGGTCGAGCAAATCCAGCATCCGGTTGGCTTCTTTGTATAGCTGCATGGCTTCGGCGGCTTTATTGCGTTCCTCTTCGGGGAAGCCCGCCAGCCACATGGCACGGCAGGCATCGCATCCATGAATGTTGGCAATGGCCGCAAAGCGTGGCTGAAACCCCCAAGCATGAAAGAAGTAAATCCAGTTGATGTATGGGGTGACATTATGTATTTTATATGATAAAATCATAAAGTTATCATTTAGCGTTCAAAGAATAGCTCCTGACCGCGATAAGCCTCATCTACCGTTCCATTGTTGTATAACAGATGTCCGTTTGCAAATGTTTTCTCTACTTTCCAGTTGAAAGTGTGTCCTTCCAACGGGCTCCATTTACATTTGCTTAAAATACAATCCGTTGTCACCGTCCATTCAGAGTCGGGACGTATCAAGACAAGGTCGGCCTGATAACCTCTGCGAATGAATCCTCGATTTTGTATTTCGTACATCCGGGCAGGGACGTGAGCCATTTTTTCTACCACCTTTTCGATGGTGAATACCCCCTTGTCCACCAACTCAAGCATGCTGACTAATGAAAATTGAATCATCGGCATGCCCGACATCGCTTTCAAGGCTCCTCCAGCCTTTTCGCTGAGCAAGTGCGGAGCGTGGTCAGTCGCAATAGCGTCAATTAGGTTGCTGTTGACAGCTTCCTGCAACGCCTTTCGATCCTCGGCCGTCTTGATGGCGGGGTTGCATTTGATGCGTGCCCCCAATGTCCGGTAATCTTCTTCTGTGAAGAGTAAGTGGGAAACGCAGGCTTCTGCCGTGATTTTCTTTTGCGCTAAGGGAGCGTTGGAAAACAAACTCAACTCTTTAGCGGTGGAGATGTGCATGATGTGCAGGCGTGCACCCGATTCACGTGCCAGTTGCACCGCCAACTCGGACGAATGAAAGCAAGCCTCTTCCGAGCGGATAGCCGGATGGAGAGACAACGGCACATCGTCTCCGTATTCTTTTTTATATTTCTCCGTATTTTCTTTGATAATTCCTTGGTCTTCGCAATGGGCGGCGATAAGCAGATCCGTACCGCCGAAGATATTGCGCAGGCTTGCCATGCGGTCTACCAACATATTGCCGGTGCTTGAACCCATAAACAATTTCACGCCGCAGACACGATGTTTGTCTAACTTTGCGAACTGAGTATAGTTGTCATTGGTTGCTCCGAAATAGCAGGAGTAGTTGACAGACGACTTTTCGCTTAATAAAGCGAATTTTTCGTCTAAAGCCTCCAGTGTGGTAGTCTGAGGATTGGTATTCGGCATATCCATGAAGGACGTGACGCCACCGGCGGCTGCGGCATGGCTTTCGGTAATGATATCTGCCTTATGAGTCAGTCCCGGATCGCGGAAATGCACATGTTCGTCAATGACACCCGGCAACAGATAACATCCTGTGGCATCTATGATTTCGTCACAAAGCATGGCTGGCTTCTCGTCACCTGCCAATATCTCGGCGATTTTCTCGCCTTCGATTACTACCGAACCTGTTACTGTTCTCCCTTCGTTGACAATAACGGCATTTTGAATCAGCGTACGTTTCATTTCTTTTGCGGGAATTTGTGGAACCAACTGTTTACTTTTAATTTAATCACACCGAAAACGGCTTCTCCGAAAATGCTGCTGTTCATCTTGGATGTGCCCAATTCGCGGTTGATGAAGATGACGGGAACTTCGATGATCTTGAAGCCGCATTTATAAGCGG
>CAKUYM010000194.1 GCA_934716785.1 uncultured Bacteroides sp.
CACAGGCCATAGATAAAGGCATGTAGCATATTGGGCTGCCCCGAAAGTGACGAAGAACCTTTTCAATCCTAAGAGAGGATTAATTCTGTGCATAATCGGGTTCATAGTTTCCGATGCCCCGGTTCGCACCGGTTTTTATCTTTCCTTGTTCTCCGCCACCTCCACCAGATAGACCCCGATACAGATAAACAGGATGGCAAACATCTGCGTCCAACTGAAACGGTCTTGCCCCAAAATCAGAGAAGTAATAGTGGCCACTATCAGAATCAGATAACCGTAAATGGCCACGACCGTTGTCTTGAGATACTTCAGACCGATGGGCAGCAACATATAACTGATGGTAGTCGGGAAAAACAATACAAACATCAGGATAAGGAACGGAGTCCAATGGAACGGCAAGGAGAATACCGCGGCATCGAATCCGGCAATCGAAGTCACGATAATGGCAGACACCGCCGCACCGGAAAATGTGTAGCGCAACAGGGTGATCGCCCCGATAGAGGAAAGGATGCGATTGCTCAAAATCAGGTAGACGGCATAGACTACGGAACTCATCAGGCAAAGCATATTCCCCATAAAAGCATCGGAGGCCAAATCATCGCTTTGCTGCGTCAGGATGCAGACCAACGCTCCTATCAGTCCGATGGAGATGCCGATTATCTTTTTGGTCGTCGCCTTCTCCTTATAAAAGAAAATCATAATAAGAAATACCCAAATGGGCTGAAGGCTTGAGAAGATGGAACTGGAAACAGGCGTTGTCTTGCTCAGCCCCATCAGGTAAAAGAACATAAAGCCATAGAGCCCGAAAGCCCCCAACAGGAACAGCAGGCATTTGTCTTTGAACGAGGATTTCTCCGGTGGCATGAACCAGCCGATTATCCAAAATGCAACAGCAGCAAATGTGCAACGGATCGCTGCCCCCGTGAGCGGACTCATCCACAACGGCAGAAGATACTTCAGGGCGTTCATATTCAACCCGCTGAAAATCTTTGAAACGCCCATGCTCAGATTGGCTTCTAACTTCTTATTCTTCATCTTCTACTTCAATTGATCATTAAACAAAAACGCATCACGCCGCAAGTAAGCCCAGAGAAAGGTGGCAATGCTGACCGACAGATTGAATATGAAAGGAAACTCCTGCGACCGGGTATGGAATATCCCTTGGAGAAAATCGACTATGAACGGATAAAGCAGGATGGCCAGATAATTCATCATCATCACGAACGCCAATGCCATAGTGGTCTTTTGCGGCAATGCGATGTGGGTGGTCTTGTCATAAAGCATCGGTTGGATGACACCGTATCCGAAGCCGACAAGAATGCAGCCCGGAATAATCAGCCACTCTATCGGAGCTATCCAAATCAGCAGCAGTCCTAAGGTGATTGCCAGCAGGCTATATGCTTTCGTGCGCTCTTTCAGTCTCGCCACTATCTTATCCAACATAAATCCCGGAGCCATAATCGCCAGGAAGAACAATGAAATCATCAGTCCCGAATTGCCACTGGAGAAATGATGCTTCTCCATCAGGAAGGGGAGATTGAAGACGACAGCCAGCACAATGTAGGTCGTCACTCCGTAAAAGAGCATCAGCTCTATCAAGTGGCCGAGATGGATGCCGTATTTGCTCTTTCCCACATCTATGGCAGATTGCTCCGCTGCCGCCCCGTCACTATCCGCAACGTCCGTTCCCGGTCGGTTGGTCTTTAAATGCCCCATCAGCAGGATGGAGACCAAAGGAAGGAGATAGACCAAGAAGGGCAAATGCCAACTGACCTCCGCAAGATAGCCCGTGACGGCTGTGGCTACTACCAACGTGAAATTGGTAATGGCGGAGCTCAGTCCGAACTGCTTCACACGATAGGCTCCCGAAAAATAACGGGATACCAGTCCGGTGGATAAAGGGATGATGAGCCCGGAGCCGATGCCGAGCAGAGCGCTGACCACAATCAGTTGCCACATCTTATCGGAGACCAGATACAAGATGCCGCTTGCGGCAAAAAGCCAAAGTCCCACCTTCAAGATACGTACATAGTCGACCTTCTCTGTCAGTTTGCCGCCCAGCAATATAAAAGGGATTATCAACAGCGACGGCAGCGAGGTCAGCATCTGTATGTCCAAGTCCGTAGCTTTAGGAAATATCTTCGTAAGGTCACCCAGTATCGGTGAGACAGCCAGCCCCGGCAAGGAAGTCAACGCCGAGATAGACCAAATGGCAATCAATGTTATGAGAGGGATTGTTCCTCGTCCAGTCTGTATCTTCATATGCTTATCCGTTAAAAAGTTCAGGTTTGAAGAAAACAATATTTCTCTTATAAAGTTCAAAGTGCGTGTGCTATTCTATTGGCTGTGTGCCGCTTTCTCCACCCGCCTTTCGCGAAATCTTCCTTTTAATAAACGCCAAATAATGCAAAAGCGGGAAACTTTCAAAACTATCTGCTGTTGTTGTGGGAAACTTGACGGGGAAAATCCCCATCGTCCTAAACCTTTAAAAAAACAAATGAAGTATGGAAGATTTAAATTTCAGAAAAGGTGACGCTAAAACCGACGTATTCGGTTCTGACAGAATGTTACAACCCTCTCCGGTAGAGAAGATACCCGACGGGCCTACCACCCCTGAGGTTGCCTATCAGATGGTAAAAGACGAAACATTCGCCCAGACTCAACCACGCTTGAACTTAGCGACTTTCGTGACGACCTATATGGATGAGTATGCCACCAAATTGATGAACGAGGCCGTCAACATCAATTATATCGACGAGACTGAGTATCCGCGCATCGCCGTGATGAACGGTAAATGTATCAATATCGTAGCCAACTTGTGGAACTCTCCGGAAAAAGAGACTTGGAAAACCGGAGCATTGGCGATCGGTTCTTCCGAAGCGTGTATGCTGGGCGGTGTAGCTGCATGGCTGCGCTGGCGCAAGAAAAGACAGGCGCAAGGCAAACCGTTTGACAAACCGAACTTTGTCATCTCCACCGGATTCCAGGTTGTTTGGGAGAAGTTCGCACAGTTGTGGCAGATCGAAATGCGCGAAGTGCCTCTGACTCTCGACAAGACCACGCTCGACCCCGAAGAGGCCTTGAAGATGTGTGACGAGAACACGATCTGTATCGTACCTATCCAAGGGGTTACATGGACAGGACTGAACGATGATGTTGAAGCACTGGACAAAGCACTGGAAGCTTACAACGCCAAGACCGGTTATGACATTCCTATCCACGTAGATGCCGCAAGCGGCGGGTTCATCCTTCCTTTCCTTTATCCGGAGAAGAAATGGGACTTCCGCCTGAAATGGGTACTTTCCATCAGTGTGTCCGGTCATAAGTATGGCTTGGTATATCCGGGTCTTGGCTGGGTGGTATGGAAAGGCAAGGAATATCTGCCGGAAGAGATGTCATTCAGTGTGAATTACTTAGGTGCCAACATTACTCAGGTGGGGTTGAACTTCTCTCGTCCTGCTGCCCAGATTCTCGGACAATATTACCAGTTTATCCGCTTAGGATTCCAAGGATACAAGGAAGTGCAGCATAACTCCATGCAGATTGCCAAATATATCCATGACGAGATTGCCAAGATGGCTCCGTTCGTCAACTACTCCGAGGAGGTGGTGAACCCGTTGTTTATCTGGTACCTGAAACCGGAATATGCGAAGTCTGCCAAATGGACATTGTATGATTTGCAGGACAAGCTGGCTCAACACGGTTGGATGGTGCCTGCTTACACGCTGCCTTCCAAGCTGGAAAGTTATGTAGTGATGCGTGTCGTTGTCCGTCAAGGTTTCAGCCGCGACATGGCAGATATGCTGTTGGGCGATATCAAGAATGCTATTGCAGAGCTTGAGAAACTGGACTATCCGACTCCTACCCGCGTGGCACAGGAGAAGAATCTTCCGGTAGAAGCCAAGATATTCAACCACGGTGGCCGTCGCCATAAAATGATAAAAAAATAAAGGGTTTATGGATAAGAAAGTAACACTCGCTCAATTAAAGGAAGTGGTACAAGAGGCATACGACCAAGTGAAGACCAATACCGGTGGCAAGAACGCCGACTATATTCCTTATCTGGCGAATGTCAACAAAGATCTCTTTGGAATCAGTGTCTGCCTGCTCAACGGGCAGACCATCCATGTGGGGGATACCGACTATCGCTTTGGCATAGAATCCGTGTCTAAGGTGCATACGGCCATCCTTGCTTTGCGCCAATATGGTGCCAAGGAGATTTTGAACAAGATCGGAGCCGATGCAACCGGTTTGCCTTTCAACTCAATCATCGCCATCTTATTGGAGAACGATCATCCGTCCACTCCGCTGGTGAACGCCGGCGCCATCTCTGCTTGCAGCATGGTGGAACCGATTGGTGATGCGGGCAAGAAATGGGATGCCATTGTGGAGAACATTACCGATTTATGCGGCAGCGCTCCTCAGTTGATTGATGAATTGTACAAATCGGAATCGGAAACGAACTTCAACAACCGATCTATCACCTGGCTGCTGAAGAACTACAACCGTATCTATGATGATCCGGATATGTCATTGGACCTCTATACCCGCCAGTGCTCATTGGGAGTTACCGCATTGCAACTTTCTATCGCAGCCGGAACTATCGCCAACGGTGGTGTGAACCCCGTGACGAAGAAAGAGGTGTTCGATGCCTCTCTGGCTCCTAAGATCACGGCCATGATTGCCGCAGTAGGTTTCTACGAGCATACCGGCGACTGGATGTATACTTCCGGCATCCCGGCAAAAACGGGTGTCGGCGGGGGCGTCATGGGTATACTGCCCGGACAATTCGGTATCGCTGCATTCGCTCCGCCTTTGGACGGTTCGGGCAATTCCGTAAAAGCGCAATTGGCCATCCAATACATTATGAACAAATTGGGAGTAAATGTATTCGGTAATTCCCGTCTTGTGGTGGAAGACTAATCGTGGTCTTGCATAATGCAACAATGATGCAATTGCGTGTTTATTGCTTTATTGCAACAATGATTGCATATTCTTTATGCCAGTTTGCAGAAGTGCAGGCTGGCATTGTTTTTTATTAGCGATTATTACTGAAAGCCAATATGTTAATCATAGTTATAATTAATAGGGATACTGTAGTTTCCCCACATATAATGCCTACATTGAGGAAGTTTAATTGAAAGAGAACGTTATTGTTAACTACTTAAATATCTAATTTATGAAAAAAGGACTATTCATTATTGCATTCGCAATGGCATTAGCCGGTTCGGCAATGGCAGAAGAAGTAAAGACTGTATCAACCTTTTACGGCACTAAAACGTCTAAGAATAAAAAGAATCCTTGTAAAGGTGCAACAACAAGAATCTGCGGCACTATCGAAACCGTTTCTAAGCAACAAACCATTACTGTCACACAGGTTACTAAAACGGTTACTGACAGTAAAGGTAATATTATCTCAAGGACTGTATCAACCACACCCAAGCCAACTACAAAAGTCCATAAGCAAACTACAAAAAAAGCGTTACTCATGGAAAGGCAGTCAAGTCACTGAATAAAAATGAATAGGATTGCAATAACATCTCTGCTAATGATTTTCTGCCATTTCACTTTCGCCCAAGTCCCGGACTTTGTGAAAGAAATGGTAGAAAATTATTTGCAGATCCGCCAAAAGCCGGAAAGCGACCGCTTGCTTCAAGAATATCTGTCGCCTCTAAATGCCGGGGAAGATACATTGTATGCCATACTCTACAGCCCGCAGGATTGTCCGAGATGTGAAGCTGCCATTCCGAACTTCTATCAAATGTTGAAAAAGGCAGGTTCGTCAAATCAGTTCCTGCTCATCACTGTTTACAAAGATTCGCTCATGGCATCCAAATATAATCAAAACAATGATTATCAAGCTGATTATTATTTGTATGATACTGAAAATAAGTACAGAGAGATTTTTAGTTTTAACTCCAATGGGATGTTCGGACTGTATGTTTTGAAACTCTGCAAGTCTTCCGGTAGAATGCTGACCGGCGGGCAATATACCAAATTGAACATGGACTTTACCCGACAATTGATTGCCGTTTCATCTCCCATAGAATATGAATTGTATGAAAGCGAAGAATCAGCCCAAGCCGAATCTATAGTCAGGATTCCCGATGCAGACTTCATACCGGACAATTACACCGACCATCATCTGGACTATCCTCCCTCAACGATAATCTCTGGTGTATATGATGTAATAAGATATGAAGGAGACAGATTCTATTATCCGGATGTACTGAATAACGGTGTGCTATGCTTTCATAAGCCCGATGGAAAAGATAAATTGCAATTTGAAGCATTGATTCAGGCTGATAGCATTGAAAAAAAGAAATACATAGATCTGCCGGAAGACATTTATCAGGAACAGAAAAGCAGACACATGATTTTTTATATCACGTGTGGCGCCAATCAGTTGGATAACGAGCATATCGGCGTTTCATATTCATTGCCAAAAGTGTTTATAGAAGACAGGGGCGACGAGAATACTTACTTATCCTACTATAACTCACCGGCTATCATCTCCCGCAATACTTCAACGAAACAGCCCGGTCCGTTCATCGCTTTGGACTTCCAGTTGCATGAAGAGAGCTTTTTCTATGAACATTTCAATTTTACAGCAACGGACAGCTTAATATTGATGGGCTGCAAGAAACTGACATGGCCGATTGAGTCCGAACCGGAAGACTATATGGACGATGTGCCGATGAACCCTTTCTGTGAAGGCTTCTATCAAACAGAGAATCCGATGCTTGCCGCTTTCGACAGAAATACCGGTAAGCTGGTCACACGATTCGGTAAGTTGGAGGAGTGTCAGAGCAAAAGTAGAACGGGGTACTATTATTCCAATCCTCTTTCGTGCATATCAGGCAATGAGATTCTTTATACCAATGGCTACACAGGGCAGCTTTATATCACCTCCGGTCGAGACTTAAACAAGGCTACACAGCACTACTCGCTTTTTGAAGTAGAGACTGACAAGTTTCCGCCTGTCGACTCTCTCAACTTCTATAAATATGAGTATGTGAAACCTTACAACCGTTTCTTCGACCGCTGCATTGTAGATATGAAACTTACCCCGTCTCACGTATATTGTCTCGTCCGATATGGGGCTCCCGGTGAGAGCTACACGTCACACGATGAATATACATTTGCGACCATCGACCGTAAGAGTCGTCAAATCAAGGAAGTACGGTTGCCGCATTACGACGGCACCGAGATTTTAGGATACGGATTAAGGAATGACCGGCAAGGATGCATTCAACCTTTTGCTTTTATAAAAAGCAAAGACGGGCATTTTGTCAGAATATTCGGGCAATAAAATGAAGAAGAGAGACTGTCGGTCTTAAAGAGAGACTGCCGGCCTTAAAGAAAAGCTGTCGACCTTAAGTTGTTGAGAGGTCGGCAGTTTTCTTACTATCACTCTTACTATCACCCTTATTGTCATTCTCCTCGGACTTGCGTTTTTTTTCATTGGATCTCTGAATCAGATTCGTAATATAGACTGTGAATATCGGAAACATCATCATCCCTAAAGCCGCCAACAGTACGGAAAGTACCCGTCCGGTAGTCGTCACGGCAATAATATTCGATCCCACAGTGGTCACATCCATAAACGCCCACCACAAAGCATCGTTATACCCGTTGACCAACGGATTCACTTTATGCTCAAATACGAAAAAGGCAAGACTGGAGAAATAGACTGTTGCCAGCAGCATAGTGAGGTATGAAACGAACAGGCTTGAGGCACGGTTGTAGGTAAACCACCCCACCACAATGGCAAGCGCATATCCACCGCGCAGCAAGGGAATGAAACGGAGCAGGTAAGTGATTTCGGGCGAGAACGTCCAACCATAATAGGCTATGATGTTCTGATAC
>CAKUYM010000195.1 GCA_934716785.1 uncultured Bacteroides sp.
ACCTCATATGGAATGAAGTTCCCTTTTTTATTTCGAATCGAAAAGTTCAACTTAGCCGTTGGCTCTTTTTTCTTTGATTCTGGCTTTCTTACCGGTAAGAGCACGCAGATAGTACAATTTAGCGCGACGAACTTTACCTACCTTGTTCACTTCGATGCTGTCGATAGCCGGTGATTCGATCGGGAAAATTCTTTCTACGCCTACAGTTCCTGACATCTTACGTACAGTAAAACGTTTCTTGTCTCCGTGACCGGCGATTTTAATAACAACACCGCGATACAACTGTACACGCTCTTTGTTACCTTCGATGATACGATATGCTACTGTCACAGTGTCTCCTGCTTTGAAGCTCGGGTGCTGTTTTCCGGTAGCAAATGCTTCTTCTGCAATTTTAATTAAATCCATTGTTATTATTATTAAATTGTTTTATCGTTACAACGCAACATACCAAGTATCTCGTTTCTTGACAGCGATTGCGCGAAAGCGGTGCAAAGTAACGAATAATTTGGCAGATAGCCAAATGTTTTTCGTATATTTGTCGCATATAAAAAGATTGAACATGAAACAGAACTATGTAAAGTATCTGATGGTGGCAGCGTTGGCAAGCGGATTTCTGCTTACGTCCTGCCGCTCGGCACGAGAGGCCACTGCCCACTATCAAGTGGCAAAAGTAGAAGGTAGTATGATTAAGATTGATTCTGCCTGGGATGCCGATCCCGACAAGAAAACTACCGAGGTATTGAAGCCCTATAAGGATAAAATTGATGGGATGATGTATGAAGTTATCGGCACCAGTGAGATGAAGATGGATAAAGGGAAGCCCGAAAGCCTGCTTTCCAATCTCGTGGCAAGTGTCTTGCAACAGGCTGCTGCTCCGATATTGGGAAAACCTGCCGATATGGGACTGGTAAATATGGGTGGACTACGCAACATCCTGCCGAAAGGCAAGATCACTGTGAGCGATATATTTGAAATCCTGCCTTTCGAGAATTCTCTTTGTGTCCTGACAATGAAAGGCTCGGAGATGAAGCGCCTTTTTAAAGCGATTGCTTCCTTGGGCGGAGAAGGCGTGAGCGGCATCCGATTGGAAATAAACAAAGAAGGAGAACTGCTGGATGCTACAATCGGTGGCAAACCGGTAGAGGATAATCTGCTCTATACGGTAGCTACCATCGACTACTTGGCGGATGGCAACGGACGTATGGATGCTTTCTTGCAAGCAGAGAAACGTGAATGTCCCGAGGGTGCCACGTTGCGGGGATTATTTCTCGATTATGTTCGCAAACAGACTGCCGAAGGCAAAACGATTACCTCCGGACTGGACGGACGCATTACTATAAAATAAGAAGGAGAATCTAAAAATGTTGAATATGAAAAGAGTTCGGATATCATTTTTGGTATGCCTTGCATTGAGCTTTGCTTTTTCTCTATTTGCGCAGGATACCAAGGAGCTTATAATTTTGCAGACCAGTGACGTGCATAGCCGCATTGAACCTATCAATCAAAAAGGCGACCGCAACTATAATGAGGGAGGCTTTGTGCGCCGTGCCACGTTCCTCAACCAATTCCGCAAGGAGCACAAGAATGTGCTGTTGTTCGATTGCGGGGATATTTCACAGGGTACACCTTATTATAATATGTTTCAAGGGGAAGTGGAAGTCAAACTGATGAACGAGATGGGCTATGAAGCTATGACTATAGGCAACCATGAATTCGATTTCGGTATGGACAATATGGCGCGTCTTTTCAAGATGGCGGACTTTCCGGTGGTTTGTGCCAATTATAATCTGGATGACACTCCGCTGAAGGATATCGTAAAGCCTTATGTAATTCTCGAAAGATATGGTTTGAAGATTGGCGTATTCGGACTGGGGGCTAAACCCGAAGGGTTGATTCAGGCTAATAAATGCGAAGGGGTGGTTTATGAAGATCCTATCGAAGTATCGAATGAGATAGCTGCCTTACTGAAAAAGAAAGGGTGCGACGTGATAGTGTGTCTCTCTCATTTGGGCGTTTATATGGACGAAAGTCTGGTGGCTAAAACACGCAATATCGACGTGATTTTGGGTGGACATACGCATACATTCATGAAGGGTCCGAAAACTTATTTGAATATGGACGGAAAAGAAGTGCCTGTCATGCACACGGGGAAAAGCGGTGTGCGTGTGGGACGTCTCGATTTGACTTTAAAGCGTAAATGAAGATAATAACCTCAATCTTAACGGTTTTATTTCTTCTGTCAGCCGTACAGGTCACAAGCTCTGCGCAGAATATCATCTCTGCCACTACCGAACCGTTGTTGGTGTCGCAAGCTCTTCAGGACGAGGATTGCCTTCATTGGGTGGATTCGGTGATGGACAAGCTCTCATTGAAAGAAAAAGTGGGACAGTTGTTTATCTACACCATCGCGCCGGTAGACTCCAAGCGAAACTTGGAGTTACTGCGCGAAGCGGTCGATACGTATAAGGTGGGCGGACTTCTCTTTTCCGGTGGAAAAATGCAAACTCAGGTCAGCCTGACTAACCGGGCGCAGAAATTGGCGAAAGTGCCTGTCATGATTACCTTCGACGGAGAGTGGGGGTTGGCGATGCGTTTGCGTGGAACGCCTCTTTTTCCGAAAAACATGGTGCTGGGATGTATCAGTGACAACCGGCTGATTTATGAATACGGGAGCGAGGTGGCGCGTCAATGCAGGCAGATCGGGGTGCAGGTGAATTTCGCTCCGGTTGCGGATGTGAATATCAATCCTCAGAATCCGGTTATCAACACCCGTTCTTTCGGAGAAGACCCGGCACGGGTGGCAGATAAGGTAATCGCTTATGCCTATGGTCTGGAAGGTGGGGGAGTGCTGTCCGTATGCAAGCATTTTCCCGGTCATGGCGATACGGATGTCGATTCGCATAAAGCGCTTCCGATACTTCCTTTCAATCGCGAACGCTTGGATAGCGTGGAACTTTATCCTTTTAAAAAAGCGATTCGTGCCGGACTGGGTGGTATGATGGTAGGGCATCTGCATGTGCCGGTGATTGAGCCGACGGGCGGACTGCCTTCTTCCTTGTCTCGTAATGTCGTGTCTGATTTGCTGACGGATGAGTTGGCTTTCAAAGGATTGATATTCACCGACGCACTTGCCATGAAGGGGGTGGCCGGCAATGGTAATGTCTGTCTGGAGGCTCTGAAGGCAGGCAATGATATGGTGTTGGCTCCGCGCAATCTGAAGGAGGAGATTTCTGCCGTGCTTAAAGCTGTTGATAAAGGCGAACTGAACAAGGAAGATATTGAGAAGAAATGTCGCAAGGTGTTGATATATAAATATGTATTAGGACTTAAGAAAAAGCCTTTCATACAACTGTCCGGTCTGGAACAGCGAGTCGGCAGACCTCAGACTCATGATTTGATCCGCCGGTTGAATTTAGCGGCTATTACCGTCTTGAACAATAAAAACAATGTATTGCCGTTTCATGCCGATGCGGAACAGGCTACCGCACTGCTCGAAGTCGGAAAAGCGGGAGAAACGGACACATTGGCCAAGCGGATGTCTGATTATACCTCATTGGCGCGTTTTCGGCTCCGTCCTAATCAGACTGAAGCAGAGAATCGGCGATTGTGCGATTCATTGGCTGCTTATAAACGGATTGTCATTGCTGTAAGTGAGCAGCGTCTGACTCCTTATCACCCGTTTTTTGCAATGTTTGCTCCTCAAAGTCCGTCTGTTTATCTGTTCTTCACACCGGGAAAAGTGATGTTGCAGATTCATGATGTGGTATCTCGTGCCTCGGCGGTAATATTGAGTCATAGTCATAATAGCGATGTGCAGCGTCAGACTGCCGATATCTTGTTTGCCAAGGCTGTTGCTGACGGACGCTTGTCGGCAAGTCTGGGCGAACTGTTCCCCACGGGTGCGGGGGTGACTATCACGCCTCAAACTCCATCGCATTTTATTCCCGAAGAGTATGGGCTTTCGTCTGCACTTCTTAAAAAGATTGACACGATTGCACAAAGCGGCATTCGGCAAGGAGCTTATCCCGGTTGTCAGGTGGTGGTCTTGAAAAACGGGCATATCATGGTTGATAAGGCTTTCGGCACTCATTCGGGAAAAGGTAGCCGGCATACTGCGCCTACGGATATCTATGATTTGGCTTCTCTTTCCAAAACAACGGGGACGTTACTCGCCGTCATGAAGCTCTATGACAAGGGACGTTTCAATCTGACTGATAAAATTTCCGATTATTTACCGTTCTTGCAGCGCACTGATAAAAAAGACATAACGATTCGGGAAATCTTGTATCACCAGTCCGGATTGCCCTCATGGATTCCTTTCTATCAAGAGGCGATAGATAAGGAGAGTTATGCCGGAAGATTGTTCGGTGTACGCAGAGATGCCCGGCATCCGGTGCGGATAGGAACGTCTACTTGGGCAAATCCGAATTTCAAGTTCAAGAGCGAATACATATCACCGGTCAGAACCGGAGATTATACCGTCCGGATATGCGACAGTCTGTGGTTGAACCGTTCTTTCCGGAAGGTGATGGAAGAGAAAATCATAGAAGCTCCGCTGAGGCAGAAACGCTATGCATATAGTGATATAGGGTTTATTCTGCTGGGAATGCTGGTGGAACAATTGGCGGGTATGCCTATGGAAACCTATTTGCAACGTGAGTTTTATGAGCCGATGGGGTTGCAACGTACCGGCTATCAGCCTTGGCGTCGTTTCTCCAAATCAGAGATTATTCCTTCCAATAAAGATCGTTTCTTACGGAAAGAGACTTTGCAGGGATTTGTGCACGATGAGGCTTCTGCTTTCTTCGGCGGGATGGCGGGCAATGCCGGTCTGTTCTCTACTGCCGGGGAGGTGGCGCGTATCTATCAGATGTTGCTGAATGGTGGTGTGATAGACGGACGGCGGTATCTGAGCAAAGAAACCTGTCAGTTGTTTACGACGGAGGTGTCTAAGATAAGCAGGCGGGGATTGGGCTTTGATAGGCCGGATATGCAAGATGCGAAGCGTGGAAATTGTGCGCCGGGGGTGCCTGCCGAGGTGTATGGACATACCGGATTTACCGGTACGTGTGCATGGGCGGATCCTGTGAACGAATTGGTTTATGTCTTCTTGAGTAATCGTACTTATCCCGATGCAACCAATCGCAAACTGATTCAATTGCATATTCGCGAGCAGATACAGGAAGCGATTTATGATGCAATGAAGAAATAATGAGAGGGTGTCACAATAATATATCGTGACACCCTTCCTCTTCAATTATTAACGTAATATTCTGATAGTTATAGCTCTTTTTTAGAACGATACACCCAGACGGAAGCCGAAGTTGTTCAGCCCGTCTACACTGTAATGCAGCACATCTGCCTTGTTGGTGCCGTAGCTGTAGTACAAGGCAAAGTGTAAGCCCGGTCCGTATACCCAAGGGAATACGTTGATGCCCACTTCGGGAGATACATAGAATCCCCAGCAGTTTTCTCTTGCTTCGAGCATATTGAAGTTAGAGCGTACTTTCGCATATTCGGTACCTAATTTGGCACTGACATAGGGCTGGAAAGAACCTCCGCGGTTCCATTGGTAGCGTGCGGCTGCACCGAAAGGCAACTGGAAGATTGTATGTTGCTGGTCGGTAGTCACATCGCCCCCTGCCATTTTGAACGTTTCTCGACCTACATATTCGTGGTTGCTGTGATAGTTGAGGAAGAGTCCCAGACCGATATTGGGAGTCACAAAATAACCACCTTCGAAGTTCATACCCCAGCCACTTGCCTTGTCGGCAAAGTGGTTGCCCAACGGAGCGTTGAACTGCCAGTCGATGTTAGCATATCCGTTGTCTGATAACTGTGCCTTGGCCGGCATGGCGAAGGCGATGGCAATAGCCGCCAAGGCTACTACCTTGAAGTATATATTTTTTCTTGTTTTCATAACAGTTGTAGTTGATTATTTGTTAGTAAGATAAGGTGACTGAACGAATGACTGGTTGACAGCTTCCACAGCAAGAGTGCGGTTGATAGCCTTGGAACCTGTTTCGAACCCGGTCAGATAACTTGTCCATATAACGGGCAGTTTTTTGCTTTCACCTTGGTCGGCATTCAAATTTACCATTTCTGTCAGGAATGAGTTGGTGCTATAGCTGTAAGTCACAGCATACGGGTAGTACCAACCGCCACCCCAGTTGCCGCCCCAGTAGCCGGGACCCCAGTAACCGGGATATCCCCACCACCATTCCGGCTGTGCATAGCTGGTGAAATAATAGGTACTTGCGATGTAGCTTACTTGAATACCGAGGTCCGCGCTTTCTTTGTCGGCAGCGGCTGTATATCCTCTGGCTTCCATGTTTTCTGTGTAGGCTGCCAGAATTTGTTCAGCGCCTTCTCCTTCGAGATATTCAGGTTCCTTGCTGTCGCTGATCACCAGAATCTGAGGTGCCAGATAGAATGTAGGAACTTTGAAGTCAGCTTTCTCGTCGTGGTTAGTGTACACCAGATAGTTGTCATCCAGCTTACTCATGTCCGGGTCTTTTTCGCAGGATGCGAGTGCAAAGACCGCCAATAAAATAGGAATTAATTTCTTCATATCTTCTATAATGTTTAGGTTATATAAAATCATGCCCTGGTACCTTGGGGCTTTTGCTACAAATAACAAGAATAATATGGAAAGGTTCGCCTGAAAAATTATTTTGCCGGAAAATTAACATTTTTCTTTTCGCTTTGTCTTTCAAGAGTGTAGCCCATAACGTCTTTCTTTAGAAAAATCCCCCTGCCACATATAATTGTGACAGGGGGAGAACTTTTGATTATCAAAACAAAGGCTTTAACAATTCCGGTATTTCAACCTTATCGAGTTCCAGTGTATCCACCCGTTGTCTTCCTGCCGGTGACAGTTGAAAATACATCTGTCGGCGGTCTTTGCTTCCAAGGGTTCTGACAATCAACCCTTTTTCTTCCAGTATCCGAAGCATTTTCGACGTATGGGACGGACTCAAGTCTGCCTGCTTTGATAGGGTGGTAGCCGCCATTTTTTCGGAAGAGCACTTGAGAGTGCACAATATTATAGCCTCGTTCAACGATATCTGGTAGACTTTTTCGAACGCAGATTCAAAGTTTGTCATGGCTCTGAACACATCACGCATTGCACATATTGTTTTCATTTTTGTTTGAATATTTATTTATTGGTTATTTCAATTATTGGTTATTTCGGCTTTTATAATAAGCAGTAACAATATCACTTGATTTTGGTTCTTTCTTTTCAATAATAACAACTGTATTTCTCCTCGTTCGCCTGAAGATAGAATAGATTGCCTGTTCATTGCTCTTTCTTCATTTCCGGAATCGGACGGGGGTGCATTTACTCGAATTGTTCTTATTGTGTAAATTGTTTCCTATGGAAATAACAATTTGCAGGGATGAAATGTTCATGACTTCATTATATTATTCATCACCCCGTTATTATTCATCAGCCAAGCTGCAGAGGTTGGTTATCGCTATGACTATTTTCATGAGCGTTTTATCGTATTTTCTTTAATAACTGTAATTTGGGTAGGATATTCTGTAATTGAGTTAAGGCGTGGTAATTGATAATACTGTAATTTTGCAATAGATGAAAATAGTAATTAAAAATAAACGATTTAGGATATGAAACAAGATGTAATGATATTGACCGGAGCCGGTCAGATCGGTATGGCGATAGCCCGTCGCATGGGTTATGGAAAGAAAATAGTTGTGGGCGATAAAAAGCGGGAGAATGCGGAAGAAATTGCTCGAGTCATGAACAATGCCGGATTCGATGTCGTGCCCTGACTTCGGGAATATCCTTTTGTTCTGCTTATATAAAATATTTTTTGTCTGATAATCAGTAAGATGGTATTTTG
>CAKUYM010000196.1 GCA_934716785.1 uncultured Bacteroides sp.
GAGATGTGAGCGGGATGTATTATTCTACTCCTGTATTAAACGCATGGGAGAAGTCACAAGCGGTAACCCGCGAGTTGGATGGTTATAATTGCTGTGTGACGGGATTTGATATCCGTCCTTTCGGAGACAGTCGGGCAGATTATGACTTCAATGATGTGATGGTGAAAGTGACGGCAAGTCCGGAACTGGCGATAAAGCCCGGTGAAGATATTCCGGTTGACGAGGAGGTGACTGTGGCTGAATCCATTTACGGTACATTGGGCTTTGAAGATAGATGGCCCCATCCGGGTGACTATGATTTGAATGATTTTGTAGTGAATTATACCTACAGTGTGTATAAGAATACTGATAATCGGATAGCAGGCATTCGGATGAAATTGAAGCCTATAGCAAGTGGCTCGGCTGATTTTGTGAAGATTGGTTTCGGAATAGAATTACCTTTGTCGCCGGAAAGTGTCGATGTTGTGAAAGTTGAGGGTGCCATATTGGAAACAGGACATTCAAAGGCGACTTTTTTGGTCTGGGAAGATGTCAGGCAGCCATTCGGCAATATGAAAGGTGCTATTAATGTGATGAAGGGATCAGAATATGTTGCGGGTGAAGAAGTTGTCATTAATGTTCCGTTGAAAGTGCCGGTGGACAATGTCTCCATGATGAAGTTCAATCCGTTTATATTTATTGATAAACGTTCGCACGAAGTGCATTTGCCGGATTTTGCTCCCACATCCAAAATGGATATGAGTCTGCTTGGAAGCGGAGAAGACTGTTCGAATACATCGGCAGGAGTTTATTACCGGATGGAAGATATGTTCTGTTGGGTTTTGGACTTTCCCCGTCTTTCCGAGGATGAGGCTGCGTGGAGATACCCGAAAGAGGCATCGTCGGTGGTGAAAGCATATAAAAATTATGGCAATTGGGTGATAAACAAAACTGATTTATCTTGGTTCGATTCTACAATTCCCGGTAATGTAGATGAGGATGAATTGTATTAAACGAAATCGGCGGAGGCTTAAAATACCTATAAATAATGATTGCTTTTTCATGAAATATTCCGTTCCTTTGCACTATTAAATATAAATAGGTATAATGGATAGTTTACAAAAATATAAGTCGACTGATAAGATGATTGATCTTATCAGCGACGATTATTCTTTATTGCAAGTGATGAGCCGCTTCGGACTCTCTCTGGGTTTCGGAGACAAGACGGTAAAAGAGGTCTGTGAACAAAACGGAGTGGATTGCCAGACTTTCTTGATTGTGGCCAATTTCATTGCCGAAGGCTTTTCACGGCTGAACGGTGATAAAGATAGCATTTCCATACCGGGACTGATAGACTATCTGAGACAGGCACATAGCTATTTCCTCGATTTCTCTCTGCCTGCCATCCGGCGCAAACTTATTGAAGCCATCGACTGTTCGCAGGATGATGTCGCTTTCCTGATTCTGAAGTTTTTTGACGAATACACGCGTGAGGTACGCAAACATATGGATTATGAAGAGAAAACCGTATTCAAATATGTAGATGCGTTGATAGCGGGGAGTGCTCCGAAGAATTATCAAATCAGTACATTCTCCAAACATCACGATCAGGTAGGAGAGAAGTTGACGGAACTGAAAAATCTTATTATCAAATATTGTCCGGCCAAGGCCAATGAGAATCTTTTGAATGCTGCGCTTTTCGATATTTATGTTTGTGAGGCCGGTTTGGAATCTCATTGCAAGGTAGAAGATTATATTTTTGTTCCTGCTATTCTGGATTTGGAAAGGAGGATTAGGGAAAATGAAAAATAACGAAGCTGTTCGGATAGCGATTGCTGAGACTTCTGTGATTATTCGTGGCGGACTGACCGCTGTCTTGAAACGTCTTCCTAATGTGAAGATACAACCTATAGAATTGCTTTCTGTCGAAGCGTTGCACGACTGTGTTCGGACGCAATGTCCTGATATGTTGATTGTCAATCCGGCTTTCGGCGACTATTTTGATGTGGGTAAGTTTCGGGAGGAAGTAGCCGGCAAAAGAATACGTGTGATTGCTTTGGTTACTTCTTTTGTGGATGCTTCTTTGTTGAGCAGGTATGATGAGTCTGTTTCTATATTCGATGATATGGAGACGCTTTCAAAGAAAATTGCCGGATTGCTGGATATGGTTTCTGAGGAAGAGGATACGGATAGCCAGGATGCGCTCAGCCAGCGGGAGAAGGAGATCGTGATTTGTGTGCTGCCGGTCTGACTATCTATGCTATTGTAAATAAGTTAGTTGCGCTGAGCGATGTGAAAGATTTGTAGCTTTTTCAAAATGTAATAAAATATAAAGCCGTTTGCGCACACTGAATTTATTCATACCTTTGCAGTGCAATTGGGAAATTGCTATTAGTTTATAACGAATTAGTTTATAAGGAAAAAGAAAATATAGGTATTAGATTAGATAATAGTTTGGGCATTCAAGCCCCTTGTTCAATTCAATAGGAAAGTTTTTAATAGAGGTAAAAGGATAACAATAGGTAAAACGTTTTTAAGGTAAAAAGAAGATTGGTTTTCAGGAAAAGAGGTAACGAAAAGAAAAGCCTTTAAGGCTTTTCTGATGTGAGGCGAGTGATTCCGTGAAGGAATTGGCTCGTTTTTTTATTTGTTCGTTATTTATAAACTCATGTTGCTATGGGGGACTTTTTCTTCCATGCGGTTGTTTGGATTATGGCTCATTTATTATTCTTGGGGATTTATTTGTCGGGTGAGCCTGTTTTTATTTAAAACAAAATCCCGACGAAATCGCTTCGGCGGGACTCTATTTCATTTTTACTTAAATGTGGCTACGTAATAAAATTATGACTAATTAATTCAATTCTGATACTGCAAAGATAGTGTGTCTCAGTGTGTATCACAATCACCTATATGAGGTATATTGCGTAGCTATTCTCATTATTTATGGTTACTTCTCGTTACTTCCCGTTACTTCTCGACTCTTTTTCTACTTTTTCCCATGCTTTGGTTGCAAAATTATATGTTTTGATGATGCGGGCAGGGCATCCTGCACAGATGGAATAGGGCGGGACGGAACGAGCGACCACGCTTCCGGCAGCAACAACACAATGCTTGCCTAAAGTTACTCCCGGAAGTATCACGGAATTGGCGCCTACCCATACATCGTCTTCGATAACGACCAGCTGTGTGCTGACTCCTTGTTCGTCAATCATCTTTTCCGCATCCTGATAGTTGTGGTTGAGCCCTGTGACCGTTACATTTTGAGCAAGGTTGACATGATTGCCGATAGCAACGGGACCTATGATGGTGTTTCTAAGCCCGACACGGGTGCAATCTCCGATTGTCAAGTCGCCGACTGCATTATTAAGGCAGGAGAAGTCTTCTACGACAGAGTATCTTCCTAAAGAGAATCGATTGAAAGGGGGAAGGTCTTTGCGTACACTCCGGTATATGACAGAGCCTTTACCGCGTTTCAGATAAAGAAAATCGAAAATCCGTATCCACCAATTGGGGCGGGTTTTGACGGGATGCATGATGAAACGATGGACAGCTTGCTTTAAGCCGGGGTTTTCCTTTATTCGTTGTTTAAGTGTCTTTTTCTCCATTTTCTCCATATTGAATGTTTTTTCTTCTTGTTGTCCTCTACCAGATAGTCGGGGATTGCCAGACTGTAGGCAATCAGTATTCCCAAAAGCATAATCCACCAGCCCAATGACGCGGTCCAGTCATATACTGTAATCAATGCGGTCCAAATACCTACAAAGATGCATAGCTTTAGCGGTGAGGGTATCAGTTGCTGTATAATTCGGTTAAAGAAGTTCCAATTGCCATCTAATAGGGATGGTATCAGATTAGGAATCATTTTTCCGATACGTTGCCGATAAGAGCAAGTGGGGATGGACTGGCAGTAGACAATCGTGTCCGGCAGATAATCTATATAAATATTTTGGCGTAGCAACTTGCGTTCAATATTGGTTTTGGAACTTTTCATGTTTTTTTGCAGCCACTCCAAATCGATAGCCATATTGGTGCCGAGCAAACCGGAAGACAAGCCGAAGTGGGTATTTCCGGCTCTGTGGAGGCTGTTCTTTATCTCATCGCACAGGATACGAAAACGGTTCGGGAACCCCTTGCGGTTTTCTACAATTGTATGTAATTGAATGGCTCGTACTCCGGCATCGTAAGCGTCATATATTTTCTCCATCAGTTGGGGAGACAGTTTGCAGGCCGCTTCGGACAAAATCAGTACCAAGTCATACCGTTCTTTATCTAAACCTATGATTCCCTGATATAAGTCGCTATAGGTGAAAAACTCGTAAGGACTTTCTTTATAGGTGGCTGGGAGCGGACTGCCTTCGCGTATAAGAATCGCGCAATTATATTTTTTTTGACTTTTGGGATAGTCGATATGTTTGAAGTGTGAAGCAACGGCCAGTACAAAAAGGTATATAAATACTCCCCCCGTGAAGAAGAATACCAAATCATCTATGATGTAGATATAGTAGTCCATCGTCCGAAAGGGGGATTATACGTTTTCTTTTTGGATAAATGCTGTAACAGTCTTCAGAATAATCTTTATATCCAACCAAAAAGAGAATGTCTTTGCATATGTAATGTCCAACTGTTTACGTTCTTCGGCGGAAAGTTTTCCGGCTCCCCCTCTTTTTTCCACTTGCCACAGACCGGTCAGTCCTGCCGGTCCCATGAAACGGTCGATGTGCTCGTCGCTGGTCAGCAATTCGGCCTCATAGAGCGGGAGAGGACGGTTGCCCACTATCGACATATCTCCTTTTAATATATTGAAAAGCTGCGGCAGTTCATCAATGCTGTATTTGCGGATAAAGCGCCCTACCTTTGTGATTCTCGGGTCATTTTGCAGTTTGACGAAAGCATTACTCTTCTCTTTGGACTTTTTCTGAATATAATCTTCCTCGCTGATTACAAAATCATCAGAAACCAAGAGCACTTCCTCTGTGTCGTCATTGTCGTTGAGATCCGCATCCGGCTCTTCTTCTCCCCAAATATCTTCCTCTTCTTCTTCCTGATATTGGTTAAGAGCATTGAAATCTTTCAAATGCTTGTCAGCATCGGTGTACATAGAACGGAACTTGAGGAAGTCAAAAATCTGATAATTGCTCCCTACGCGTTTGGATTTATAGATAATCGGACCTTTACTCTCTATCCGGATGGCTAATGCAGTCAGTATAAGAAGAGGAGAGAGGCACAGTATCGCTATTCCGGAAAAGATTATGTCAAAAGCTCTTTTCCATAACGGTAGCTTGAATACGTTTATATTCTGCGTCTTGAGTTGAAGGGCTTTTATTTTCTGTTCTTTCCTGCGTTTGAGGAAAGTAGACAAGTCGTTCAGAGCTTCTTGGGTAGTCTCGTGTTTGATTGTATTGTTGATACCGGCTTTGAGATATTCCGATGCCTCCTCTTTTGATAAAGTATCAATGACGAGTACCATATAAAGCCCCGGATACTTTTTGCGCATATAGCGTATATCAACAATGTCTTGAGATAAATTTGCTTGTTCAAAAAACAGAACAGTATCATATTTCTCCCGTATCTTGTCCAATGCATTGATAGCCTTGTTACAATTTGATACTGCATAAAATACCCCTGTGCTTAGCTGGGAGAACCGATCGATTGTTTTACTATTCTTGCCTATGTAAACAAAATATTGCATATGGAAACTCCGGTATTAGTCGATAATCTTTTTTATTCGGATTTTGAGTTCCAATGGATTGAACGGCTTCAATATATAGTCTTCAGCTCCCTCTTCCAATAATCTGATTCTTTCTGTCGTACTCTCTTCACTGGACAGTATGACAATCGGAATGGATTTGAATAATTCATTATTCTTCATGTATTTCAGAAAATCATCTCCAGTCATGTGGGGCATACGAATATCTGAAATAATGAGATCGGGCATATTGCCTTCATTAAGCCATTCTATTGCTTTAATGGGATCTTCTAAGTAGGTAAAATCATAATCTTTTCCTAAATAGACACCAGCCACTTTTCCAATAGTTGCTTTGTCGTCAACTAATAATATTTTCTTTTTCATATCGATTAATAATTTTCTTTCTATTTCTTTTCTATCGCTTGCTTTGCTAATAAGTTTATAGCTATAAGTTTGCTCCGTGTCATTGATTCATCGTGACACCGTGCAAATATATGTATTATTTTAGAATTATCTTTCAATGAATAGGTAAATAAATTCGTGATATGTATAATTTTCTCTATAAAAGCAAGCACTTGGAAGCTCGTTTAATACTTTTCCGGGTTTTATAGGCTTTTATGGCTTGGTAATTTCTCCTGTCAAGCAGGAGTTCATCTTATATCGTATTTCTCGATTGGACAATCCATGTCCTAATAGAAACATCAATTTGGTGATGGCACATTCGGGGGTACTGTCATATCCACTGATAACGCCGGCTTCCAAGAGATGCATCCCTGTCTCATAACGTCCCATTTCTACAGCTCCGGAGGCGCATTGGGTGATGTTGACGATGATAATCCCCCGTTCGGTCGCTTCTTTCAATTGGCGGATAAACCACTCTTTTTGTGGTGCGTTCCCCGATCCGAAGGTCTTCATTACCACGGCTTTCAGTCCGGGAACGTGCAGGAGAGAGGTCACGATATCCTCTTGAATGCCGGGAAAGAGCGTCAATATGACTACGTTTGTATCAAACAGATAATGCGGCTTCAGCGGTTTGGAAGGGTCGGGCTTACGGATGAGATTGGGTTCGTATTTGATATGGATACCTACGCGCGCCAATGGCGGATAGTTGAAAGACCGGAATGCGTTGAAATTTTCCGCATTGATTTTGGTGGTGCGGTTGCCGCGCATCAGATGATTCTCGAAAAATATACATACTTCGGGAACGATGGCTGTACCGTCGGGATTCTTGGCGGCAGCGATTTCAATGGCGGTAATAAGATTTTCTTTTCCATCCGTTCGCAGAGTTCCGATGGGAAGTTGCGAACCGGTGAGGATAACAGGCTTGCTCAGGTTTTCGAGCATAAAGCTTAAAGCGGAAGCGGTGTACGCCATGGTATCTGTCCCGTGGAGGATGACGAATCCATCAAAATAATCATAGTTGTAGTTGATAATCTTTACCAATTTTGCCCAATAAGCAGGTTCCATATCCGAAGAGTCGAGAGGTGGCTCGAATTGATAGGAAGAGATGCGGTAGTTGAACCTTTTCAGCTCGGGGACATGTTTGAGCAGATGGTCGAAATTAAAGTTCTCTAAAGCACCCGTTTCCGGATTTTCTATCATTCCGATAGTTCCACCCGTATAAATCAATAAAACAGAGGGAGTCTCTACTTTCATAACCTTTGAATTTCTGTTAAAACGCTGACAAAGATATATCTTTATTGTAAATTATGGATGGTAAATTGCGAATTTGTTTGTAGTTTGCACTAAAATGTTATAAATATGAATATTTATACGCGATAATTCGATTGTTTAAAAGAAAAAACTTCCGTATCATTAAAAAGAAGCAGCCAAAGGACCGTGTGGATTGTGTATGCCGACATTCCGTCCGGTTGCTTTGACTGCTTGCATAAAAGCGGGTTGTTATTATGCTTGCATAAGTGGGTTATAATTATTTCGTCAATGCTTCTTTCAATCTGAGGATAGCCTTTTCCGGATCTTTTTCTTCCTCAAGCAATGTGACAAATTTACTGCCGATGATGGCTCCCGAAGCATGTTCGCAGGCTGCTTGGAAAGTTGCCTTGTTGGAGATACCGAATCCCACCATCAGTGAGTTATTCAGATGCATATCTTCTATCTTTTTGAAGTACGCCCGTTTCTGTTCGTTGAAATCCTGCTGCGCTCCGGTGGTTGCCGCCGATGAAACCATATAGATG
>CAKUYM010000197.1 GCA_934716785.1 uncultured Bacteroides sp.
TTCTGCCAAATAGGCAAGAAACCATGTCGTTTTTTTATGCCATTATCTCAAGAATATTTAACTTGCGAAACTTAAATGATTAATTGTACAGTACGAGCGGAGTCTTGAAGGAATTTCCGCATGGAGTTCTACGCAATGCCATCTTTGACAAAAGCGGCAGAGGTGGTTACAACGGTAACCCTACGATTGCTCCACCCCGCTCTTTTCTACCAATACATTCGAGATAATCAATCGACCTTTCGCACGTAGTGGAGTGGACTAAAAACAACTCCTCATGTAAGATGAGAAATGAAAAACATCTGCCATCTGCAACAAAATCAATGCAGTGTGCTAATTATCAGGTTATTAAAACGTTGTAGATACCGTTGCAGATGGTTGCAAATACTGGGTTATCTGCAACACTTTGTTTGCGATAGAAAACTGTCTTTTAAGAGTAGACACAGCATCGCATTGCTAAACATTAACCTCCGTTTCCATGCACGGAAACTATCGTTTCCTACGCAGAAACTCCAGTTTCCCGCTTGGGAACGGGAGTTCCAACGTAGGAAACCATTAACTCGGAAACAGACAACTGATGTGTCCAGCCATGCCATAGCCTGCAAATATTGCTGATATAGTGGACCGTCAAAGGTTTTATCATCTATGATATATACCTTAGTAGTTCCTTTGAAAAGGATACATCTTGTTACTGCGTGTGGAAACTTTCGTTCAGGTTGTTACCCAAAGAACATGGCTGCTCCATTCTTGGCTACTCCTTTATCCGTAAACAGTTCCAAATTCTCAAATATCTGTTTGTTGGCAGTCGATGGACTTAGCTTTGCTTCCGTACGAAAGTCTTTTATCGCTTGTTCGTCTGCATCTTTGTAGATATTGAACCAATGGCAGGGTATATGGTCAATAAATATTTTGTTACATTCCTGAAAGAAACTGCGCATTTCTTCGACAGTACAAAGTTTCTGTGAGTTTGCTCCCTCACGCACAAAGATAGAACCGGAAAATATATAAGGTTTATCTTTCCCTGACGGAACATCAATTACCCAAACTGTCTTATCCTCGATATTTACCGCATACATATCACAATGGAGAGCCGGAGATATTTCACTGATAGAGCCTTGAATGGCTGAACGTTTTTCATTTTCCAAACCTGTACCAATAATCTGTCCGTTATCATCTACGCCGATAAGCAAATATCCTCCGTCAGCATTAGCGAAAGCGCAAATTTCCTCTGTTAGTTCACGAACTTTTGAAGGTACACGAACTTTAAACTCTACATTATAGCCTTCTCCGCTATCGATGAGTGATTGTATGGTTTCTGTATTTGTTATAGACATCTATAAATATAATGCAAAAAATAGTCATTTCTATTGTTTTAATAACCCTAAAAACAAGGATATGTATATGGTTTACTTCAAATTGTTCTTTCTGAAATTAGAGGGGCTGCATCCTCTATACTTTTTGAAAAACTTATTAAGATGGCTCTCGTCGGTAAATCCCAATTCTTCAACGATTTCACAAATTCTCATTTGACTATGTAATAATCTATTTTCTACTAACTTTAGTTTGTAGTTTAAAATGTATTGCTGCATAGTTTCATTAGTATGTTTTTTGATATATCGTCCTAAATAATTCTTCGAAATGCCAAAATGTTGGCTTATATCTTTTGCTCTGATTTTACCTGTTTTATAGATGTTTGCTTGAATATATTGCAATATGTCAAGCGATTTGTCCTCAGAACATTCATCTACCTGTTCAGGCAAGAACATTGCGATATTGCGTGCTACCACAATAATAATTGTATTAATTATTTGTGTTATAATCTCCTTGCTGTATAAATTTCGGTTAATATATTCCCTGATAATCGCTTCAATCATGGGTTTCACCAATAGCTTATCTACTTTATTTCTTAGTATACAACCGGGTTGATGATTAGCATGTTGAAGAATAAACTCCAGTCTTTGGATATTTTCAGTACCGAAAACAGAAGAATGTATATATATGTCGTTAAACTTAATGTCGACAAACTTAGTTGTTGTATGGATTTCGAAAGAATGCGTATCTCCGGGAGTAATCATAAACAAATGTCCGTCATGATAAGGAAACATATTGTTGTTAATCCATTGGATGCCTGTTCCTGAAAGAATATATACTAATTCAAAAAAGGTATGTTCGTGCTCTTTTAGCAAGGATTCGTCAAGCTCGCTAAAACTAATTTCGAATGGCTGATGTAGGTTTTCTCTTTTCATGCCATAAATATAGCCCTATAAAACGGATTAATACCAAAATAACGAAAAATAATACCTAAAATTAGCCTAAAAATCGGTATAACTTTGCAATATATTTAAAATCATAGCTTATGAAAACTGAAATGGAAAAATGTTTGGCAGGTGAATGGTATGATTGCCACGACCCGTTTTTTATGGATTTGAAAAGTAAAGCTCATCACTTGTTGATGAAATATAATTCTTTGCCGTATGAACAAAAGACTGAAAAATATGCCGTACTAAAGGAAATATTTGGAAGTATAGGCGCAAATGTTTCTGTCGGTCATTCGTTTATATGTGATTATGGATGCAATATACATATCGGTGATAATGTCACCGTAAATACCGGTTGTACATTTGTCGATTGCAATAGGATTACCATAGGGAACAATGTGCTGGTAGCACCTAATGTACAAATCTATACGGCAACTCACCCGGTAGAGTTTAATGAACGGCTTGTATGGACAGAAACCCCGGCTGGCTGTAAATATGTCCGTCGAACTTTTGCCCTCCCTGTCATGATAGAGGATGGCTGCTGGATTGGCGGTGGAGTAATTATTTTACCGGGTGTGACAATAGGGCAAAAAAGTGTGATTGGTGCAGGAAGTGTTGTCACCAAAGATATTCCGGCAAATAGCTTGGCGGTAGGAAATCCTTGCCGGGTGATACGGAAAATCAATCAAATGTAAGGTTATGATTAAATTAGTAGCCTTTGATTTAGACGGTACAATCGGAGATACAATTCCCATGTGCCTCAAATCCTTAAAAAAGGCAGTAACTCCCTATGTTCCTCTTAATGATGTATCCGAAAATGATATTTTAGAAACTTTTGGACTAAATGAAAAAGGGATGATAAAAAAACTTGTTGGTTATAATTGGGAAGAAGCCTTGGATGACTTCTACGTGATATACGAACAAATGCATATAATGTGCCCTCGTCCTTTTGACGGTATAACAGAACTGATTGAGAAGTTAAAAAAGAAATCTATTCTTATTGCTTTGGTTACGGGAAAAGGAGAAAAGAGTTGTGCGATAACATTACGTCAATTTAATATGGACACGTGTTTTGATAAAGTAAAAACTGGAAATCCTTTCAAAAATAATAAAGCAGAGAATTTTAGGGAATTGCTTGCAGATTATAAGTTACAACCGGATGAAATGATATATATAGGTGATACAGTTTCAGATATTGTGTCTTGTAGGGAAGTTGGAATACGATGTTTATCTGCTTCATGGGTAACTTCTTGCTTAGATGCACAAAAATTAGAAGTTCACAATGCTGGGAATGTTTTTTATTCAATAGCTTCACTTGAATGCTATTTAATGGGATGACAAATATATGTACTTAAAAAAGGATATTTAATCAATCCTGTAATCTTGCTTTCAATAAAACAAGATCGCAGGGTTGATTGCTTTTTATCAAAAAAGAAGTTTTTCAACCTCTTGCATATCTTTTAAAATGGTTTGGTTTAACACCTTTGCATAATGCTGTGTCATTCTCGTAGACGAATGCCCCAACATTTTAGACACATTCAGAAGTTTGCTTTAATCCCACTTATTTTGCCTATTTTGGGAAAATGAAAAATCCTTGAATTTCTTTGAAATTCAAGGATTTACATCGTTTCCCTTTTCTTAAAAGTGGTGCCACCAGGAATCGAACCGGGGACACAAGGATTTTCAGTCCTTTGCTCTACCAACTGAGCTATGGCACCTTGTACTTATTTAATTCGAGAATTTCTTGTTTGCGGTTGCAAAGGTAGCGAAACTTTTGGATTCTGCAAATCCTTTGGAAACAAAAAACACTGATAAAAAGTTAGTCTACTTATTATCAGTGCTATATGGAATAAAATATTTTAGCTGGATGGCGGATGTTCTATTTGTTTTCCTTTAAAGGATTCCATCCTTGTGCTTTCAATTCGAATTCCTGTCCGTCACGGGTTATCAATGCGCAGCCTAATTCCGGTTTGGTGATATGGCCGATGAGGCGGACACCTTCCATTTGCGACACCTTCTCGTGGTCGGCAATAGGTACGGTGAAGAGAAGTTCATAATCTTCGCCACCATTCAGAGCACAAGTCGTGAGGTTCATGTTGAACTCTTCAGCCATGACAGCAGTCTGATAGTCGATAGGAATATGCTCCTCGTAAACGCGGCAACCGGCATTACTCTGCTTGCAGATATGCATGAGTTCGGACGATAACCCATCGGAAACATCCATCATGGAAGTCGGGACAATATTGGCGGCGGCAAGTTTCTCGATGATATCCTTGCGGGCTTCAGGTTTCAGTTGGCGTTCCAGCAGATACTCTTTTCCGGAGAAGTCCGGTTGCATATCTTTCTCGCCTTTCAATACACTCTTCTCACGTTCCAGAAGCTGAAGTCCCATATAGGCGGCACCCAAGTCACCGCTGACACAGATCAGATCAGTTTCCTTGGCTCCGTTGCGGTAGACCACCTTGTCCTTGTCAGCATCACCGATACAAGTAATACTGATGGTGAGCCCGGTAAGGGAGGAAGTCGTGTCACCACCCACGATATCGACATTATATTGCTGGCAAGCCAGGCGGATGCCGGCATAGAGCTCGTCCATATCTTCTACACTGAAACGTTTGGACAGTCCGAGTGACACGGTTATTTGCCGGGGAGTGCCGTTCATGGCATAAATGTCAGAGAAATTGACCACGGCGGATTTATAGCCAAGATGTTTCAAAGGAACATATGTCAGATCGAAATGTACACCTTCCAAAAGCAAGTCCGTAGTTACCAATACTTGTTTCTCTGACGGGTAGGAGAGGACGGCGGCATCATCACCTACTCCGTATTTGCTGGATTCGTTTTTTAGTTCGATTCCCTCGGTGAGGTGTCTGATCAGACCGAATTCACCAAGAGTAGCTATCTCTGTTCTCATAAATAGTTTTTAATGTTTAGGCACGATTGATAAGTTCACGCATGATAGTCGTCATTTTCGGTTGGGCGGCATCGGCTGCTTTTTGTACCTCTTCATGCGTTACTTCCACGATTTTTCCTTCCACACCCAAGTCGGTAATAACGGAAATGCCGAAAACCTTGATGCCGCAATGGTTGGCTACAATCACTTCGGGAACGGTAGACATGCCTACAGCGTCAGCCCCCAAGATATGGAATAATTTATATTCGGCAGGAGTCTCGAAAGTAGGACCTTGTGTTCCGATATAAACTCCGTGCTGCACCTTGATACCCTTTTCTTTGGCAATTTCGTCCGCTTTACGAATCAGTTCTTTGTCATACGCCTCACTCATATCCGGGAAGCGCGGACCGTAAGGTATATTCTTGCCACGAAGCGGATGTTCGGGGAAATAGTTGATATGGTCAGTGATAATCATCAGGTCGCCGATTTCAAAGTCTGCATTCGTACCACCGCTCGCGTTGGATACGAATAAAGTCTTGATGCCCAATTCGCGCATCACGCGTACAGGGAAAGTCACTTCCTTCATCGAATAACCTTCATAGTAGTGGAAGCGACCTTGCATCGCCATAATATCCTTATTGCCTAATTTTCCGAAAATCAGCTTGCCGCTATGACCTTCGACGGTAGATATCGGGAAGTTCGGAATATCCGAGTACTTGATTTCATACTTTTCGGTGATTTCGTCTGCTAAACTGCCAAGTCCGGTGCCGAGAATAATGGCAGTCTCAGGACTTGTGTGCATCTTCTCTCTAAGATAAGCTGCGGTTTCTTGTATTTTCTCTAACATAATCAATAATATGTTGGTTAAATTTATCTTGTTGATTTTGTAATATCTCTATTTCAATGGGCAGAGCATAGATGAAAGGTTTCAACTCTTCGTCCAAATCCGGGTGACTGACCAAGCGTGTGGCATCTTTTTCGGTGGTGATTATCAACCGTTTTTCAGCAGTCAATCTGTTGAACCGCTCCTTTATCTGCTGCATGTCTTTGTTGCTGAAATCATGATGGTCGCTGAAAGATAATGTCTCTATCTGTTTCGCACAATCGGTCAACTTTTCCATAATAGGAGCAGGTGATGCGATACCAGTCACTAATAATACCTCCGTAGCCATCAATGAAGATAAAGGGATCTCTTTGCTTGCTGAAGCCGTATTCGCATTAGCTTCTTTAACTTCCTGCCTGAATACCGGTCGCAGATTCCCGTAACGAAACGTGGAGAAGAACAATTGCTGATACGGATAAAGGTTCAAGCGTTTGGTGATAATATTATAATCAATCGGCTTGATGTCTTGCGGACATTTGGTGACGATAATGATTTGCGCCCGGTTCTTTCCGCCTGCCGGTTCGCGCAACCGCCCTGCCGGAAGCAGTGTGTCATCGCAGAAGAGGCGGTGATAATCTGTCAATAGAATGCTCAGCCCTGGCTTGACATAGCGATGCTGAAAAGCATCGTCCAGAAGAACAACATCTATGGCAGGCTCTTTCAGGGCAAGCAGTAGCTCTATCCCATGGCAACGGTTCTCGTCAACGGCCAATGTGACGGACGGAAACTTTGTGTACATCTGATAAGGCTCATCTCCAATTGCACAGGCTGTACTTTGGGGAGTAGCGAGCACATAACCTTGTGTGTGTCGTTTGTATCCGCGGCTCAATACAGCCACCCGATAGTTGTCTTGAAGCAACTTTATCAAATATTCGGTATGAGGGGTTTTGCCTGTTCCGCCTACGGACAGGTTGCCCACACAGATGACAGGAATGTCGAAACTCTTCGACCGGAGCAATTTCCAGTCGAAGAGTTTGTTTCTCATTATTACCGCTGCTCCGTATAGCCACGAAGCAGGATACAGCCATTTGTGTATTTTGAAAAAGTGCTCGTCCATGCAGTACGGTTTATTTTATATTCAGTTCAAACGGGATGCGTGCCTGAATCATGGATTGGTCTTTCAGATTTTTCAGTAAGCCGAATTGTTGATAATACTCGCCCAATTTGCTTTTCAGAAGTTGCGATTCTACATAATTGGTCGGCTTCGTGTCAAGAATGGAAGACAGGATATCTTGTTTGGCAGGATAAGATACAACAGTATATCCTTCAACTTCCGCTTTGGCTACGGCAATATCCAATGCCTTGTCGATGCCTCCGAGTTCGTCCACCAAGCCCAATTCTTTGGCAGTTTCGCCGGTCCATACACGTCCTTCGGCAATTTTCTCTATTGCCTCCTTTGTCATGTGCCGTCCTTCGGCGCATCTGCTCACGAATGTATCATATCCTTGGGTAATCATCATCTGCATCAAAGACTTCTCATCTTCGTTGAAAGGACGCATGATGTTTCCGAAATCCGAATATTTATTGGTCTTTACCGCATCATAGGTCAGCCCTATTTTCTCCGTCAGTCCTTTTACATTCGGAATCATTCCGAAGATTCCGATAGAACCGGTCAGAGTAGTGGGCTCGGCGACAATCGTATCGGCTATGCAAGAAATATAATAGCCACCGGATGCCGCATAGTCACCCATGGAGACAATGACAGGCTTTTTGGTCTTCAATTCTTTTACGGCATGCCATATCTGCTCTGAAGCGAAAGCGCTTCCGCCCGGCGAATTGACACGGAGCACAACGGCCTTCACATCGTCATCCTCCTTCAAC
>CAKUYM010000198.1 GCA_934716785.1 uncultured Bacteroides sp.
ACAGGGATGGAAACCACATCCTCGTCTGTCAAACCGGATGCGAAAGAATAGAACAGACTGTCTTCTTCTGTCACTGAGCTGAAGTATATGGCAGGTTTCTCCGCATACAACACTCTTTCATTTTCCTGACATCCTAACAGGCTACAACCAATAAGTATAGTCCATACGTTTACTAACAAAAATTTCTTCATAACATCTTAATCTATAAAATACGTATTTTCCGTAGGAAGCGGAAGTATATATACACTCTCATAATCAGACAAAGCTGTCTGGAAAATAGGTCGCTTTTGTATTGCCATACGCTTATAAGCATAAAACAATTGTCCCTCACCCAAGAATTCTTTAGCATATTCCGCAAGCAGTGTCGTCTGCAAGTTTTCTGCAGTCAACTCCGTTTCGGGTAATCCGCGATGATACTGAAGCTGATAGAAATACTCGTTTGCCTCAACCAAGGTCGGTGCTGTTTCTGTGGCAATGAGATACATCTCCGAAACTTTCAGAAGAGGAACACGTTCCGAATAACTATATTTCGATACCAAATTATAAGAACCGGACGTTTCTACCCACCACTGCCGACGGTAATCCAGATTCAGACTTGCCGGGAATATCCTATTTATCGTTGAGTTATTGATAGACAAGCAATTGGGATTAGCATTAGCAGCATAGAAAAATTTATCAACCATCTCGTCTTTCAGACCGCGATATTCCAACGCAAAGATATTCTCCTGAGTAAAACCATTTTTATCCTGGCTCGTCAAGTCTGAGCCGGACACTAATGGGAACAGGGAAGAATTTATTACCTCAATTGCATAGTTGTAGGCTTTTGTTTTATCACCTGTTGCATCACGATACAACAAGGTTCGTGCCAGCAAAGCAGTCACCGCATAATAGTTCATCCGGTATTCTCTTCCTTTCCACACACCGGCAAGAGACGTCAAATCATATGCAGCATGTTTCGGTCCGTAAGGATCAACCTCTGCCAACAAAGCTCGGGCATCTTCCAAGTCGACAACAATACGATTCAGCACCTCTTCCGTGGTGAGACGTTCAAAAAGTTCGTTCGTATATCTGTCGACATAAGCAATTGCTTTCCTATTTCTACCGTTTTCCATAGCCGGTGAAGCAGCAAACAGACGTAACAAATCCAAATGAATGTAAGCCCTAAGTCCTAACGCTTCTCCTTTAAAGAGTTCATACTCTCCGGTTGCAAAAATTCCCTTTTGTTCATCAATACGTCCCAAAAGGCTATTCAAATTGGCAATGACATTATATTCGTTCTTCCAAATATTATCCTTGCGCGTTTCCTCGTTTGCCTCTGTATAGTTATATGCATAGGCATACTCAAAATTATTGTTAGCGGTAGATGCTGTCGAATAATATTGGGCAAGTACATCCATATAGGTCATGGTAAGTTGTCCGCCATACAGGTCGCTCGTTGCCATAGTCCCATAACAACCTATCAAAGCGTCCCTGAATCCTTGCGAATTTTTAAACAGGTCATCTGCTTTCAATTCGGATTTAGGAGAGATATTAAACCAACTCTCGCACGAAGACAGTGTGAAAAGCGGTATTAAATAACTTAACAATAGTATCTTCTTCATATTCTTCTTCATTAAAAAGTTAATTGAGCGGTAAAAGAGTAATGATGCGCATAAGGATAAGTGGTACCGATCTCCCGACGTATCGTAGACATTCTCATGAAATCATTCGCTGTTAACGCAAGTTTCAGATATTGGGCACCGAAATGACGAATCCAATCTTTCTTAAACGTATATGCCAGACTTATTGAATTGGCTGACAAGAAGTTATCTTTCTCCACAAAACGAGAAGTCGGCTTAGTAGCCGAGCGGTCACTGATTCGTTTGTATTCTGCAGCTACTCCCGGGGTCTGCCAACGATTGTAAAGAGCACGTTCATCTACATTGTTATACGGATTCACGTTCTCAACCTTATCTACCAATGTCTGATTATATGCATATCCGCCAAAACGATAATAGAAATTGGTATTCAGTTCAAATCCTTTATAATAGACATTGAAACCGAACGTTCCGCTCAGTTTGGGGTCAGCCGAAGCATAAGGCACATAATCCTTTTCACTCCATGTACTTGTATAACTGCCATCCTTACTGATAAACACTTCATTTCCTGTTGCCGGGTCGATGCCAGCCGACGGTACTACCCAAATAGTATTGATAGAAGCACCTTCAACATACCTCACATAAGTTTTAGTAGAACTTTCCGCATCCGCCTTTTCATTAAATGAGCTCAATCCTGATGAGATTTTTCTCAATGTATTGTTATAGTGTTGCCCGTTTACAAACAGATTCACCCTCCAGTCCTTATTCTGAAAAGCAGTCAGCTTCACATTGAAGTCATACCCCTTGTTCTGAGTCTCTCCCAAGTTTTCTTTGTAAGAATCAAACCCAAGGTAAGAAGCCATATTGACATCTACCAACAAATCTTTCGAATTCTCTATAAAGTAATTGAAATAACCACTCAGACGATTATCAAAGAATCCGAAATCAATACCAAAGTTTGTCTTATGAGTACGCTGCCATTTCAGGTCCGAATTACCAAATGCCTTAATCACCGTACCTATATAGTTCTGATATGCCAACGAACTTCTGTACTGATACATCATCAATGACTGATAAGGATAAAAACTCTGACTACCGGTATATCCGGTGCTCATACGCAGACGGAACTGTTCTACAAAATCGATATTCTTCACGAATGCTTCATTATGAAGGTTCCAACCGATACCGGTGCTCCAGAAAGTTCCCCATCGCTGGTTGCTGCCGAACATGGAAGAACCGTCCATACGTATGGAAGCATCGACAAAGTAGCGGTCGTCAAAACTGTAATTGGCATTTCCGAAGAAACCCATCAAACGGGTCATAGTAGCATCTCCCCTCACAATACTGCCATCAAGAAAGCCGGCTCCCATAGCGGGATGATCGAGCTGTTGATTAGGAAATCCGTTAACGGTATAAGTGCTATAGTCATTGGAGGTCTGCTGAATATTCCAACCGCCATTCAAACTCAAGGCATGTTTTTTGAACTGTCCGAAATAAGAAAGCACCAAACTTCCATCGTAAGAGCTGGAGACCGTATTTCCTTTCGTATAACTTCCCTGATTTTCTTGCACTGTAGCAAAATCCGTATGATCAGCCGGTTTGAAAATATCTGTCGATTTATTGATGCGTTCCAAAGAGAAGTTGCCTTTCAACTTCAAATTACTCAGAATATTCCATTCCACGCTAAAGTTATCTACAAAGTCATCATAAGTCGTGCAGTCTTTGGTATTCAACGTAGCATTGTACATAGGATTGACAACCGTTGTCGAACCGGCACTCGGACTATATATGGTAAACAGTATTTTCTTCAACTGTCCGTTCTCGTCATACGGATAGTAATAAGGATTCATATTGGCATAATCACTGAATGATCCGTATGGAGAATTGTTGGAAGTAACCTTATCGTAAGTAATCTCATTGCGAAAACGAAGATTACGGTAATTATACTGCAACTTGATGCCCGTACCGATGCGTTTACGGTTTGACCCTTTCATTACACCCGAAGTTCCGTTGTAAGTAAGGTCCACACCATAACGAAAGCTTTCGTTTCCTCCTTCCAACTGCACACTGTGGCGATGGCTGATTCCTAAAGATCGCAACGGCTGTGCCAACCAGTCTGTGTCATATCCTTTCTGCACTAACTTCAAACGTTCGTTATAGCTTCTGCGATATTCTTCATCCACATACACAGCCCCCGTTCCCACATAGAGCCCTGCCAATCTTTCATATTCCAGTTTATCCGAAGCATGAAGCAAATGATAGTCGGAAAGATCGGCCACCTCAAAGTCCATACTTCCGTAATAATTCAAACGCAACTTTCCGGATGCCGGTGCCTTGGTGTCGATAATCACTACTCCGTTGGAAGCACGCGAACCATAGATAGCCGTAGCGGAAGCATCTTTCAGGATTGAGATATTGGATACCCTGTTAGGGTCGAGGTCGTATATTTTTTCTACGCTGACTTCAAATCCATCAAGGATAAAAGTAGGCAAGTTAGAATTACCTTTGTATTCTTCACTCAGATTGGTAGTGGTAGGAAGAGCATTCACACCACGTATCTGTATGTTCGGAACGGTATTGGGGTCGGATCCCATCGCCAGATTGTCCACTATCTTGAAAGAAGGATCGACGGCAGCAATGGTCGTCAGCACACTTTGGTTGGAAATGGCCGATAGCTCTGCACCGCTATAATTGGTAGCAGCCCCGGTGAACGTCTGTTTGCGTTGCGTATAATATCCTGTCACCACCACATCATCCAATGCTTGCACATCCACTTTCAAACGTACGTTCATGATGGTCTTTGCCGACTCCGAAGCGGTTTCCATACCAATATAAGAAATACGTATGATTGCGTCGTCGGGTACTTGAGCCAACTCAAACTTTCCGTCAAGATTAGTCTGCGCACCGATGCTCGTTCCTACCACCTGCACAGATGCTCCGATGATCGGCATTCCATCTTCAGCCGAGACAACCGTTCCTTTTACCCTCTCAAAAATCCCGACTGTAGCTTTCTTTTGAGGAGTAATATTCACGAACTGACCGTCAACAAGATACTTCAAAGGTTTGTTGCCGATCATGAATTTCAGTACCTGTTCAATGGTCTGGTTTTTCACTTTTCCATCCACAAAGTATTGGCTGACATCTTCATAAGCAAACAGTATCTTATAACCAGATACTCTTTCAAGGCTTTTAAACGCAGAAGACATGCGTTCATTCTTAAACTCCATCGTAATCCGCTTCTCTTTCACCTCCTGCGCTCCTATATTCAGCGAGCATATCCAAGAAACAAAAAAGATGATGGTTAGTAACCGTTCTTTTTTCATAACTGACTTTATTAAACACAGAATTTCATATTATCAGTTTATATACGAAGTAAATCTCCAAACGATTACCTATTCAAGCAAAAAAATTTCAAAAAGCGATTATTTTATTTCAGAAGTGACCAAAATGGCACACTTCACTCTACTACTAAAGTACGTCCTTCCAAACTAATGTTTGCCTTTTCCATTCTATTCAGCAATGTAAGTGTATGTTCCAATCCCTGAAAACGGTCAGATAGAAAATGCACCTTACAATCCATCGCCTGAATGTTGCGAAACTCAACCCCCACATTATACCAACGCCCGATACTCTGCAACACTTCATTCAATGGTTGATTATCAAAATAAAAGTATCCGTCGCGCCAGTATATATACGAATGCAAGTCTACTTCTTTTACTGAAATACTACCGTCTTTCCGTACACACAAATCCTGCCCCGGTGCGATAACTTTAGATTGACCTGAAGCCTCAACCTGTACGCTTCCTTCGATCAACGTAACGTGCACATCAGAAGCCGAATAACTGCTGATGTTGAATTCCGTACCGAGCACACGTGTCTGTACCCCTCCCGCTTGTACAATAAACGGACGTTCTTTATCCTTTGCCACTTTAAAATAGGCTTCGCCCTCAAGAGTGACATTCCGTTCTTTCCTGACAAATTTAGTAGGATAAATAAGACGGCTGCCTGCATTCAAGTAGACCTCCGTACCATCAGACAGAATTAGCTTGAACATTTTTCCATACGGAATACGTAAGACATGCGTTTGGGAGTTTACTTTTTCTTTGAGAGTATTCTTATCAAAATAGTTTATTTCTTTTGTATGCACAGTAGCGGTCTGCCGAATCACGGGAGTTTCCTTTATTTTTTCCAATGAATAAATTTCATGATGATGCTGTCCATCCTCCACTTCCAGAGTAACTTCCTGAGGAGAAGGATCGGCCTTCAAGACCACGGCAACTGTATTAGATTTGTCAATCGTTTTTTCTAAAGAAACCGTCGGCTCATTGTCCAACAAAAATATCATCCCGACCAACAGAGCCGCTGCAATAACGGCTGCTACGCCCCATCGTATCATGCGATGACGTTGCCCCTTCTGACGGTGCTTATGATGGAAGAGCAATAATTCCTTTTCTATATCCCGACTTACAGACTCTGCATCTTTCTTCAGAAGAATGGAAATATCATTCAATAACCGGCAATCCTGCAAAGTTTCCCCTTGCAAAGTTTCAACATCTTCGCTCGTTATTCCTTGTGGATTTTTCATAATATCCAGCGCTTTCTTTTCCGACTCACTTATTTCCATACTCTTATCCTTTTTATTATATAACGAACACGGCTACCTATCAATTACTCCTCCTGTGACTGATTTTTAATTTCTTCACGAATCACCCGAAGTGCTTTAACAATATGTTTATTTATAGAACTGACACTAATATCCAATTCGTCCGCCACTTCTTTATAAGATTTACGAGCATTATAACACCTTTCCAATACATGTCTGGTCAAAGGAGTCAGTTTATCCATCGCTTTACGAATGCGCTCCATGCGTTCTTCACATAATAGTCGTTCATCGGCATCTGTATCCTCGGAAGTCATTTTACGAACAAATTCAGCATAATCCTCTTGAGCATTCTGCTGACGAATATAATCGATACAACGCGAACGAACGATAGAATAAAGATAAGCTTTGACTTTATCGGCTTCCATTTTTTCATAATTCCGCCAGATGTATTCAAAAGCATCATGAACGATATCACGGCTTGCTTCTGTATTTTGCAAATAATGGTTCGCATAGGAAAAAAGCCTTGCAAACCATTCTTTAAACATACGTTCAAATTCCGTTTTATCCTCCATGAACCACTTATCTTTTTAACATGTTGGTCACAAAGTTAGTCTTTTTTTTAATCTTAGCAATCGACTTATTCCCGATTCATCAATCGATGTTCTGCCATTTGTTCGAATTTAGTGCCCGGACGACCATAATTGGCATACGGATAGATAGAAATACCACCACGGGGAGTGAAAATTCCTGTTACTTCGATGTATTTCGGGTTCATCAGTTTGATAAGGTCTTTCATTATGATATTCACGCAATCTTCATGGAAAGCGCCATGATTGCGAAAACTGAAAAGATATAGCTTCAAGCTCTTGCTTTCCACCATTTTTATATCAGGAATGTAACTGATATGTATTTCGGCAAAGTCAGGCTGTCCGGTGATGGGACACAGGCTTGTAAACTCGGGGCAGTTGAAACGTACCCAGTAGTCATTCTCCGGATGCTTGTTGTCAAAAGCCTCCAGCACTTCGGGAGCATAATTTTGTTTATACTCGGTTTTTCTTCCTAATAAGGAGAGTTGGTCTTTTAATTCTGTCATTTGTACTCGTTTTCTATAATCCCCCAGTCGAAGAAAGAATGCACTGTGTCATAGTACGTCACGTATAGCGATACAAAGTGTTTCACACATTGGGAACTAAAGTTTCAAGTATTGAAAACCAAAGTTTCAAACGTTAGGAACAAAAGTTTCAAGCCTATGAAACTACAGTTTCGAACTGCTGAAACTAAAGTTTCAAGTCGGTGAAACCACAGTTCCAAAGCCTATGAAACTACAGTTTCCTACTGCGGAACGAAATCAGAAACAGACAGGCAAGCTGCTAAATTCAACGTTCATCGGTGACAGCAGGCGTGACAGCAAATGGCTGTTTTGGGCTGCTGTCACCACTTGCTGTCACGTTCTATTCTTTTCATCTTCAAACGATTAGTTACAATAGTGTGACAGATGACAGCAAAAAATGCATTTTAAACTTCTATGTAGGGATATTATTGATTCTTACTTTTATTCTTACTTCTCAAATATTTCTCCAATCCTTCCCGACGCAACTTACAAGCCGGACAATGTCCGCAACCATCTCCCTGGACACCGTTATAGCATGTA
>CAKUYM010000199.1 GCA_934716785.1 uncultured Bacteroides sp.
GACAAAGAACCGTTGGGAAGTGCTACGGCCGGAAAAATCGATAACGAGAAACAAGCTTTTTTACGCCTTGCAGCTGTATATTCAGACATGAAAGATTTCCGCTACACTTGGTCGATTAATGCTTTTGGCGATGTATTGTCAGACGATGCCACTTACAGTGGATCCGACAACGATGCTGCGACCTTTACATTAATGGAAGACTACCAGTATCCTGCCGATCATAATGAGATTCTGAATAAATATTCGCAGACTTATCAATGCATAAACAAAGCGAACTTGGTGATCCGTGACTTTGAAGCTACCGATGATGCCATGTTCAGCGAATATAATAAAGAGCAGATGATAGGTGAAGCCAAGTTCATAAGAGCCTATTCATATTTTGAATTAGTAAAGACATTCGGTGGAGTTCCCCTCTACACATCGGTCCTCGAACTTGATCATAAAAGATTAGGCAGAGCTACAACAGAAGAAGTGTATGCCGCCATAGAAAAAGATTTGGAAGAGGCAGCCGCCGTATTACCTTCCAAAAGTGAGATAAAGAACTACATGACAAGTTATGCAGGCAGAATCACTAAAGGAGCCGCCTATGCCATGCAAACCCGTATTTTCCTCTATCAAAAAAAGTACGAACAGGTAAAACAAGCTGCCTTGAATTTATTCAATCTGAATAATGAATACAGTTTAGTTGATGATTATCAATATCAATTCTTATTGGCAGGAGAACACTGTTCGGAATCCATTCTGGAAGTGAACATGTATAACTCTCCCACCCTGTCCTCATGGAATGTAAACAATGGCAACCGCCACGTTTTGATGTGCATGCCCCGAAACTTGACTATCGGCTTCGGGGTAGCACAGCCAACGAAGTCATTGGCTGAAGCCTATGATAAAGAAGGAGATGTTATCAGGAAGAATGCAACGCTTTTATCCACAGAAGAAGCTATTCAGATTGAAAAAGAAGCCATCGGTAACATATCCCCTATCACAGGCGACAGAACCGGTTTTTATAACCGAAAACTTTACCTCAAGCCTGGTGAACGGGTAGAAAACATGGGAAACAATCAACCATTAAATCACAAACTGATTCGCTTGGCTGAAGTATATCTGAACTATGCCGAAGCTTGCGCTCTGTCGGATAACAAAGACGAAAATGAGGCAAGAAAGTATCTCAATAAAGTTCGTACCAGAGCCCAATTATTAGAGATTACCTCGTCAGGCGATCAGTTGTTCGAAGACATTATAAACGAACGCCATCTTGAATTGGGAATGGAAGGTTTCCGCTTCTTCGATATCGTCCGTGTTGGCTGGGGAACAAAAGTATTCAAGAATTTCAAAGCCAAAGCCGAAGTGTTACCTATTCCACAAATAGAGATAGACATTAATAAAGGCGAAATTGTTCAGAATCAATAACCGGCATTAATTAAATACCAATATTTAGAATATACTAACTAAAAGTAAGTACACCATGAAGAAAATATTCTTATTCTTGACTCTTTGTCTGCTAACGTTGCCATTTGCCAATGAGGCTATCGCGCAACAAAAGAAGCCACGTATCGGTATATCCGGCATACAGATTGAAAACAGTGTATTTATGCCCAACAGGCAACCACTGGTAGGAAGACCACTTACATTACCGGACTATCTGAGTCCGGATTCCACCATGGGGAAAGCTGCAACATGGCTTCCGTCTTTAATGGGACGTGGCGGTGGTCGTGGACCTGTCACAAAAGAATCGTATGATACTTTTGTCAATGAAGCGCTGAAAATAATAAAAGCCAATATGCCTTATGATGCTTTCTGGTTCTACAATCATGGGGCATGTAGTGTAGACGGGGTAGCTGATCCTGAAGGCGAGTTCATGGAAAAAGTCCGTAGCGTGATCGGCAATGACGTACTCGTTACAACTACAATGGATCTTCACGGTAATGCGTCCTGGCTCGTAGCACTCAACTCCGATATGATAACCACCTACCGTAAAGCACCCCATGACGACTCCAGAGAGTCACACCGCCGTGGCGTGGCCAATCTACTCGACCGCATAGCTTCCGGTAAGGGACGTCCTGCTTATAAAGCATGGGTAGCTGTTCCGGTGCTAATCTCTGGAGAATGGTCGAGCACACGTGCCGAACCGGCCAAATCACTCTATGCAATGGTTCCTGAAGTGGAGGCTATGCCCGGTGTGATAGATGCAGGTATCTGGATCGGTTATGTATGGGGAGACGACCGTCGTAACCAAGGAGTAGTTATGGTATACGGTGATGATAAGGCACAAGTTGAAACAGGAGCCAAAAAATTAGCACAAAAATTCTGGGATGTACGTCGTCAATTCACATTGGAAGCCCCCGGACATTCGCTTGAGAAATGCCTTGACCTGGCCATAGCCAGTGACAAGAAGCCTTTCTTTATCAGTGATATGGGCGATAATCCCGGTGGCGGCGGATCTGGTGAAGTGACATGGACATTAGCTCGGGTTTTAAAACGTCATGAATTGCAATCTCCCAATGGAAAAAGCCTGCTTTACTGTTCTATTCCCGGAAGTGAAATGGTTGAATCGGCACGGGAAGCCGGTGTCGGAGGTCATGTAGAAGGATATGTAGGCGCTATGACAGACAACTCCTATGAACCTCCTGTGAAGTTATCCGGCACAGTCATGTACGTCAGTCCTGCTTTGGATAAAAAGCTGGTGTCCGACTCACCTTATAGAAGACATAGTGATATTGCCATTATAAAAACAGGAAGCATTTATGTAGTGGTAGGTACATCTTCTCCTACCCCCAACTTAGAAGATACTGGAATAGATCCTCGCAAGATGGATATCGTAATGCTCAAACAAGGTTACTTAGTAAACCAATGGTATAATATGAAAGCGGATTGGGTGATGGCACTGACTCGTGGCGGAGTAGATCAGGATTTTAAAAGCATCCCGTATAAGAATATTGTCCGTCCTATGTTCCCGATAGATGAAGACATGCCTGACCCTGAACTCAATGTCATATTCGTTCCTTCTGCCAAATATCTGTACGGTAGATAAGAAATGATATAGAAAAAACCGTTGGCGGAATTAAATATGCGTTAAATTAATTCCACCAACGGGTACTATCTATCAACAGGTTTTCATTGAAAACTTAAATTCAATGTGACAAAGGATATTTTCTAAATCATCCAATGCCTCATAATCCCATATTATTTCCATCGTTCCGTACGCTTCAGCATATCATCCTGTGAAGCATACTCTCCTTGCTTATAGCGTGCCAAAGCACTTTCTGCTCGTTTTTTTACAGCCACAGTATCATTATCACAGAGAGCTTCCACTTCCTGCTCTTTATGCACAACACGCGATTTGCGACGCAAAGCTCTCAAAGCTTTTAAAGCCTCAGCGGTCAAATCGTCATCAGCAATAATAGCAGCCACTTCTTTGAGAAGTGAAGTTCTAAGTTCCATTGTAGACATATTATTATCTCCTTTCTTCTTGATATAAAGTTATGACAAAACAGTCACATAGCCTACAAAGCTCATCATATTAACATATTTAGATAAAAAACAAACCGGTATATATCATCACGACACATACCGGTCTTGCAAGCTAAGGTCAAAGTCAAAAAAATTAAGAGAGCTATTATTATAGGTTAGGGTTAGCGTTTATCTCTTTTTGTGGAATAGCATACAGATAGTAAGTACTGTTCGCCGTGAACGGCTTGCCATCCGGGAAGCGCAGGAACCAATGCCCTAACGGATTTCGTTTGGCAAAGCCACCACCTTCCTGCCAGCAGTTCACTTCAGCTTTCTGTACCTCATCCGATAAAGCGGTACGTTCCACAGCCCGCTGGGTACGGAGAATATCGGTGATGCCGAATCCCTCTCCCCAAAGTTCGCGGCGGCGCTCCATCAGTATTTCGTCGATTACATCATCCTGTGATTTTCCGGTCACATCATAATCCCCTACTCCGCGGGCATTACGTAATGTATTCAAAGGTACTACCGCCCGTGCCAATGCAACTCCGTCACGTACTTTCGCCTCAGCTTCTATCAGATACATCTCTGCCGAACGCATCAATACCAAATCTGCCGTATCATCCGCACGCATGTGAAACTTCTTGTATCCTAAATACCCCTCACGCATCCACTGAAAAAGAGGAAGGCGGATATCTCCTTCGGTAAAAGTATCTTTCAGATGAGGGTCGGCCATGAAACTACTGTAAGCTCCAACATATGTAGCATCCAGATAATAAAAGTTATAACTCGCATCCGATTGGGAAGGAATCTGCGGGAATCCCCATATCCATTCCTTATTAGAGATATTATTGAATCCTTCATACTCGGCAGTGGTTGTCATCAGCGAATAGCCTTCACGCGCGGCTTCGGCTGCTTTTGCCGCCTCACTCCATTGCCCGGTCAGCAAGTAGGCACGGGCCAAAAGACCGTTGACCACCGCCACATCCGGTTTAAACTTCTGGTCATCCCCACTGCGGACATAACTTTTCAAATACTCCTTCGCCAAAGCCAAGTCATCGAATATAAGCTGATAAACCTGTGCTACCGTTGATTTTCCTTTCGGAGCCGTCGAGCTGTTACTCGGCTCTGTGTAAACAGGAACACAAGGCGCATCCTTATCCTTTAAATAAGTGAACTGATAGTGCTGCACCAGATGCAGGTAACAAAAAGCACGCAAAGCCAATGCCTGCCCCTGTGCCCGACGAAGTTCCTCCGAATCACCTTTGATAGAAATGGCTGTGTTACAATTGTCTATCGTCTTATACATCAGATACCAAGCAAATGACGTCCGGTTGTTGGAAGGGATGGCCACGTCATTGAACTGATAGGAAGAGTTGAAACCGTACTTCGGACGGGAAACGACATCGCTTGCCATCATATCATCCTGACACTGGAGCGCACGATAACCGATATTGGCATAAGTGCTTGAATTGTCGAACAGATTATACCAAGCACCGTTCACAAGTGCTTCTGCATTTTCGGGCACCGCCACCTTGTCGGAACTCACCGCATCCGTAGGGTCGGTATCCAGAAAGCTGCTGCTACAGCCCGCCACTAAAAAGAGTGTGGCAACTGCCGCTAAAGCTGAAATAGATTGTACTTTTATTTTTCTCATTGTATATTGATCATCTTTTTTACATATTGGACCTGAATTCAGAAAGCGATGTTAATGCCTCCGGAGATGGTTCTCATAGCCGGATAGCGGAAATAAGTGATACCGGTAATCCCCTGTTCCGGATCCAAGCCTTGATTCCGGTGGATAGTGAACAGGTTATCTCCCTGCACATACACCTGCACACTGCCCAATGACAATTTACTGATCCATTGCTTAGGCAAGTTGTAAGAGAGCGTCAAGTTCTTCAACCGCATATAGGAGTTGTTCTGCAAAAAGCGGGTGGATGCCGAGTTCCAGTTATTGGAAGTAGTGCTCAAGGCAGGCACATCGGTATTCCGGTTTTCCGGTGTCCAGCGTTGCAAGATCTCCGTCGACCAGTCGCGTCCCTCCAAACTACCGTTGTGCAGAATCATCGTAATATCACGGTTATAAATATATCCGCCTATACTGTAGGCAAAGATGGCGGAGAGGTCGAACCCTTTCCATGAGAGTGACGTATTGAATCCGCCGTACACTTTCGGGAGAGACGATTTGTTGACGTAATAATAATCGGCCGATGCATAATCACTGGTGGTGATACGTTTTCCTGTCGGATTCTTATCAGCATCTTTTTCATCCATGTACCACAATGGAGCTCCATTCTCCGGGTCTACCCCTGCCCACTCCTTCATATAGAAGTCATAGACGGAGCGCCCCACCTGAAGCTTGTTCACACCACTTTGCGGCATATCCTTCAACGGGAGGTCTGTCACCTTATTCTTATAGTGCGTAAGATTCAGTCCCAATTTCCATACCCAACCGTTCTGATTGAGAACCGTTCCGTTGAGCACTAATTCGATGCCTGTATTTTTCAACGCACCCACATTCTCGTCAATAGAGCCGTATCCCAAAGAGGGAGCTATGGGACGGGAATAAAGCAAGTCTTTCGAACGGCGCGTAAAGAAATCGAACGAGCCGGAGAAACAGTTGTTGAATAGCGAGAAGTCGACTCCTGCATTAAAGTTCAAGTTCGTTTCCCATTTCAGGTTCGGAGTTGCCATGCGGTCGGATACTAACGCGTTCTCGCCCAAATTGGAGACGATGGCGTAAAGTCCTTTGCTTGCGTAGTAAGTGCCGAGGTTGTCATTGCCCTGTGCGCCGTAACTCATTTTCAGGGTCAGGGCTGACAGCCAGTCAGAAGCGTCTGCCATAAACTCCTCACGATCGATGCGCCATGAAGCGCCCAAAGACCAGAAGTTTCCCCAACGAGTCTCCGGTGCGAAGCGGGAAGAGCCGTCGCGACGATAAGATGCCGAGAAGAAATATTTATTCCGATAATCATAGAGCAGTTGGGTCAGGTAACCGACCAACGCATAGTCAATACGATATCCAGAGCCGCCAGTCAGTTGTGAGCCGACCACCAACTCCGGCATATCGGGTTGTGCCATTTTAGACCGTGACGCAGTCAGCTCGTCATAGCGATAAGAATAGGCTTCCATACCGGCAAGGACATTGAAATGATGCTCGCCGATCGTCTTGTCATAAGTGGCGATATTGTTCCATGTCCAAGAGAAGGTGCGGGTATTCATCCGGCTGACTCCGCCACCGTTTTCTTTGGCCGGTCCTAATCGGGGATTCGTATAGTTCAATGTATTATAATTAATCAAATCGAAATTGAAACTTGTCTTGAATTTCAATCCTTCGATAATCGTAGCTTCGAGATAAGTGCGTCCGGAGATTTCATCCTTCATACGCTCCGACTTATCCAAAGGCAAGGTGGCGGGCAAGTTCCAGTTGGCCATGGAACCGGACGGGCGATACGAACCGAAATCATAGATGCGCGACCCGCTTTCGTCCAGTTTGTAGCTGCCGTCGGTATTCATCTCGTAAATCGGATAAAAGCCCGGCATGGTACGTCCGGCAGTAATCACGTTGCTCGTCTTGGAGTCGGAAGAAACCGGATAGTTCTGCATGGAATGAGCAAAGCTCAAGTTGACGCTACCTTTCAACCAAGACGTTATTTCACTGGTAATGTTGGAGCGCAGGTTAAAACGCTGATAACCGGATTCGAGAGCAATACCCTTGTCATTCAGATATCCGGCAGAGAAGAAATACTGATTGGCCTTTCCACCTCCGGAAACGCTCAGATTCAACTCCGTGCGGAGTGCCTGCTGTTCCATGGCATCACTCCAGTCTGAATTCCACAACGGACGGGCGCCAACCAGCAGTTTGCCGTCCGTGCCCACCGGCTGTGCATACTGCGGTCCGTAAGGATTGGGACCGCCACCCATCAGTTTCGTGACCAAATCCTTGGAAGCCTGCGCTGCGGCAGTGGCCGGTGTATAGTCCGAACTTTTGGCATACTGATTGCGAAGCGCTTCCCAATACAATTCAAAATATTGGTCGGTGCTGACACGATCGTAGTCGCGCACAGCCCGATTGGAACCACCCAAAGAAGCCTTCACCTTCACCGTTGTCTTCGAGTTTTGCTCGCCTTGTTTGGTAGTGATGATAATCACCCCGTTCGCTCCGCGGGAGCCGTACAGAGCAGCAGATGCGGCATCTTTCAGTACAGTCATCGAAGAGATGTCATCGGGATTGATGGAGTTCACGCTACCGTCGAACGGAACACCGTCCACCACATAAAGCGGAGCACTGGAAGCATTGATAGAGCCAATGCCGCGAATACGGATCTCGGCATCCGTGCCCGGCTGTCCGCTTGCCGCACTTG
>CAKUYM010000200.1 GCA_934716785.1 uncultured Bacteroides sp.
TTCCCCTTCTCCGCTGCAGATGCGCAACGTCATGATTTGTGCCTGATCGGCAATGCCATTGCCCCCCCTTTCATTGTCGCGTTTGGCAGCGATAACGCCTGCTTTCATAACGTTGGTGGCAGCGTCGGATGTGAGCAGTATGTTGTTTCCGTAATGATTGTCGTTTATGTCTTGGGGATTGTCACCTGTGATTTTTTGCCGATTGTCTTTGCCGTATTGCGCCAAGGCTTGTTCATAGCTGGCTTTGGCTGTTTCTACACATCTTTTACCCATATTCCGGTATACCGGTTCCCATTTATCAGTGTTGTATATGCTAAAGTAATAGGCTGTGCAGATAAAAGCAACTTCAGATAGGCTGTCCCTCTCAGCCTTGGGGTTGTAACAACTTTGAAACTCTTCCACTGTCAGTTCTTTTCCGGGGAAGCGCTGTTGCAAGTCTTGGTTAAACTTTTCAACATATTCTTCGATGACATAAGCTAATTGCAGGCCGGCGTATGCGCTTCCGATCTTGGATTCCGGCATCACTTTGTATCGATAGTAGTTATATTCCTCCATATTTTCCGGCGCCGGAACTTCTTGGCGTTTTCCATCAATGATTTTATAATACTTTTTCCCGTCAAAGATATAGCCGGCATATGCATCCTTTAAACGGAAGAATTCTCGCTCTCCTTCTCTTGTTAAGGATTCTACGACTTGTCCGTCTTTGCCGCCAATGAAATTCCAACCGTTGATGTCATCTGTCAATCCGTTCTTATCGTCATCTTTTTTGTTTAATTTCTCTTTAGGATTAACCCATATGGACTGTTCCAGATCTTCGTGTTCCACATCCATTCCGGTGCCGATCAATGCGACAATCGGCTTTTTCTTGGGCTTCTTTTTATTGGCATGCAAATATTCATGGGCTTTATTAACTTCAGCACCGTATACACTGTCTTTGTCAAAAGAACAATTATACCAGTCCAATTCGGATTGTTTCTTTTGTTTTTCAACTTTTTGTTTAACTAACTGAGCTGATACAGCCCCACAAATAAGGCAGTATGAGATAAGGAATATGAGTTTCTTCATTATAGATAGAATGAATTAGAATATGATTTAGTTGGATTTATTTCTGACTTTTAATATGGCCTCGCGTACTTGTTCTCCGCGGACGTTGCGCGCTATCAGCTTCCCTTCTTTATCGATGACTACAAGGAAAGGTATGGCGTAAAAACCATAAGCCGTTTGAATGGCGCTTGGTGCTTCATTGCTTTTAGGAAATCCTGCTTTATCCCATAGCATAACCCAGGGAAGTTTCTCTTCGTCCAGCACTTTTTTCCATTTAGCTTGACTATCGTCCAAGGATACACTGATGAACTCCAGGTCGTCAGCTTTCAGTTCATTGTATATTTTCAGCATGTTGCGCATTTCTTTGCGGCAAGGTCCGCACCAAGAAGCACAGAAATCCAAAACGACAATTTTACCACGGAAGTCTTTTAAACTGACATTCCGACCATTGACATCAGCAAAAGTAAAGTCAGGACATTCTGCACCGATGACCTGTCGGGAGAGGGTTCGGACTCTTTTTACCAGCCATTCGGCAGATAAAGAATTTCGCTCTTCGTTGGGAATCATATCCAATAGCTTCTTGTTAGAGTCGTAGTCATTCACATTGGCCAAATAAGCAAGCGCCGCAGCCATGCTTGGCGACAGTTGTGCGTTGGCTGGAAGAGAGATGATCGCTTTGTCAGGATCTTTCTCGGCAGGCAAGTATTCTTGCAGAGTGAGGAACGAGTTGATGCCTTCAAACGACAGAGAACTTTGTTCGGGACTTGCTTCATCATAGTAGCCGTTGATAGTTACTTCGTTGTTCTCAAAATATATTTTTTCTTCCGTTTCTCCGATTCGCAACGTGTAGACATCAGGCTGAATCTGCTTCTGTTCTGTCGCAAACTCTCTATCGGACTGGATAGTACAGCTAAAAATAAGCGTTCCGCTCAGGTCTTTCACCTGCAAAGTGGTAGGTTTCAGTATTCTTAACTTACCTTTAATTTGCAGTCCATCTTTGCACCACGAACTTGTTGTGGTGCATAAGATGGATGAGAAGAATAAAATGAAAAGTTTCTTTGTTGAGATCATAAAATTATATTTAAATAATTATCGTTACTGGCGAATGATTACCAGTCGAATCCTCCCCAAGGATCATTGTCATCTCCACCGTCTTTATCATTGCCCGGTATTTCGGGATGAGGCAGGATGTCCCAATCGTCCGGACCTTTTGCTATAGCTTCCAAATCAATACCATAATTGTCTTTCATATATTTGCGTACAAAAGTAAATTTCTCGATAATAAGCGGGTACTGGCTGTATTTTTCATTGCTTTCGGCTTCTGTATAATACAGGGAAAGTAATGCATATCCGGCAAATGTTGCTTCTCTGGTCGGGTTACTGCCATCGTATTCTTCGTTCAAGCTGAATGTCGTTGTATTTACAGTGCCCGGAAATCCTCTGTTCAAGTGAAAATCAGGACTGTCTGTTTCCCAAAAATTGAAAGATATAGGAGTTACATAATCAAGGTCATTGTTGAATTCTTCGGGAATAGCAATAAGTCTTTTTTCTACAGCAATTTTTATGATGTTACCGAGGATCATTTTACGGCGTTGGCTGAACGTCGCTTGATCTTCCGGTATAATATATTTGTCGGTCATATCAGCCTGAGGTCCGAATAAGCAAGTGCTCCAGTAATCCAACCCGTTGGTGAGCTCGTGCATGGCATTATTTTGTTCGATAACGATTACTCCCAAATCTATTTTTGTTGCTATATGCACATTATAGGCCATATACCAATATAATGGCAGTACTTTGCTTGTAACCTTTTTACACTTTCCGTTATTGAGGTAAGCAAATACGTGCTTCTTCATAAATTCTGTATAGAACTTCGCCATATCGTCGCTGATACATCCTTCACCTTTATAGTTGGTAGATGAGCCTCCTGTCCAGCTACGATTGAAATCTTCATCTTGCAGATCTTTATAAATCAGGTAAACACCGAAATTTTTTTGTATTTGTGCGATGTCATCATCCCAACTGTTTGTTCCTTGTGGAACCTTAAAGCGCAATTCAATGCCTCCTTCTGTGGGAATGATTGCATCTTCTTCGTGGCATGAAGTGAATGCCAGGCAGGCGAGAAGTCCACATATTATTAGATATATATTTCTCATATTTATTCTTTTTTAGTTATTGAGTTTATTAATATTAGTTCTCTCGTTTGGGGGCCAAGGGGTTTTGTTCCAACCTTTTGTTCTTAATCAATACTTCATCCGGAATCGGTATGGTATAAGAAGGGTCATTGTTCTTCAGCGTATATGTTTTACCCTCCCATTCGTGTGTGATTTGTGGCATTCCGTAACGTCTCAAGTCAAACCAGCGTTGTCCTTCAAAGCAAAGTTCCTTTCTTCTTTCCGCCTTGATGAAGTCTTTTAAAGTTTCACCGGTCAGTCCGTCGGGAATAGCCAGTTTTCCGGGTTCATAGCGTTTCTCCAACAGAGTTCTTATAGCTGAAAGTGCCTTGTTTTCTTCATTATTGTTGGCGGAAGCTTCGGCAAGATTCAGATATGCTTCACTCAGTCTGAAAGAGAGTGCGAAGTTTTCCGAACCATTAGGCTCTCCCGTTGTAGACAGTTGGTATTTTCCGAAAGAACTGTAGTCATTCGGATAAAAGCTTCTATTTTCTCGGTCATATTCTTTGGCTATGTATTTTTCTTTTCTTAAATCACCGTCTTTAAAGCTTTCCAGCAGATTGTCGGAGGCGATGAAGGCTTTTCGGTAATATGTAGTTGTTCCCCCAAAAGGATCTTCTTCTTCGTGAGACACCGTTTCGTTATTGAACTCTGTCAGATCAGATACATTGCCATATAACCAGATAACCTCTGATGATTTGTAAGAGGTAAAATTGTAGTAGGGCTCTGCTGTTGATGCAGAAGGCAGATTGTTCAAATCGATTAAGGAGAAAGTCCAGTCATTGATAACCTTGTCGGCATATGCCGCTGCATCTTTCCAATTTTCCATGTAAAGGTAGACGCGAGATTTCAATAATTGTATCATAGGAAGACTTATCAAATAATTCGGTTCGTACTGTTTGTCTTTTGATAAAGAGAGAAACAGTTGTTCTGCCTCAGTCAAGTCTGCTATAATTTGGTTGTAAACTTCTTCTACGCTATTACGGGGTATCAGTAACTCCTCTTCGGGCTGCAAGTCGCTGGTTAATTTTAACGGTACCCCTGCTGCTTGTTTGTTATAATTATAAGGTACACCGAAATGATTGACCAGCATGAAATAATAGAATGCTCTCAGACCTAAAGCTTGGGCAATCACATAATCCTTTTCTGCTTTCGTTCCGCTTACGTCACCGATATAGTCAAGTGCGGCATTGGCTCCTAAGATAAATTTATAGTAACCTTCCCAAATATTGTAAACAACAGGGCTGTTCTTTTCCATTGTGAAGAACATATCCGGTTGCCATGTGAAGACGGCTTTCTTGGATTCTATGTATCCTAAAGAGTTGGAGTCGAACTCATATCCGCTTTTGTGAAACTGTACATCATCATCGAGGAAACTCAAAAAGCCCAATAGATTGTTGCCTGATTTATGTTGTGGATAGGCACTACCAATCAGCATTTCCTGCAAGGCATTGGCATCCTTGGGAACATATTCGCTTTGTGATTTCGGCTCCAGAAAGTCGGAGCAGGATGACAGTGATAATAGAGTGATTCCTGTAATTGTATATATAAACTTTTTCATCTTTTATTTTTTTAGAAGCCAATGTTAATACCAAGTGAATAATTGCGTGGAAGTACACTGTTGCTGACTTCCGGGTCGAATCCGTTGAAACGTTTGCTGGCGATTACGAAGATATTGTCCATGTTGAAGTTAAGTGACAGGTTCTTCATGTATAGCTTTTCACACCATTCGCGTTTCATCTGCCAAGATAAGCCGATATTACGGCAACGCAGGAATGAACCGCTTACGACCATAGCGTCAGACTGTTCCCATACAGGAATCTTGAAAGTGCTTTCTTTATTCGGCAATTGTATGAGGGCCATATTACCTTTGGGCAGTGACGGTATGATAGTATGTGCTTCATCTCCCGGCTCTTTCCAACGATTTAACAAATCGCGGTTGATGTTTGTATATGGATCCGGCATATAGTAAGAACTGCTAAATTGTGAGTAAGGGGAGGGCAGACGTTTTTTGCTGCCAAGCAAGAGTGAGAAACTTGTATTCAGAGTTAGTGATTTATATCGGAAGCTCAAACTCAATCCACCTGTGAAATAGGGATCTTTCTGTCCCGAATAAACCAAGTAAGTGGTAGGGTCTATCAACCGATTCCGCTGATCTTCGGGAATATCCAGAAGATTGAATTCCGGCTCACCGGTTTGTCCGTTCAGACCGGCAAATGAGTATGACCAAAAGCCGCTGAGAGGATACCCTTGTTTAAGTATAAGATCCGAACGTCCGTTCAGGAAATCACTTGCTTTGACCTCTATATTCGTATATCCACCTTCATTCCAGTTCTTAGATGCATTCAGGCTGACGCTTAATGCATAATCACGTTTCTGTATAGGAGAAAAAGTCAATGTATATTCAATGCCTCTGTTGTGGATTATACCTCCGTTGCGTTTCATTGAAGAAACTCCGTATTCATAAGGCAGGTCTAATTCGACAATCGCATTTGAGCGTCTTGTATAATATTCCAAGTTCATGTTGAACATATTGAATAATTCCAAGTCAACTCCGAAGTTCCATGATTTGGTGCGTTCCCAAGACAGAGACGGGTTCGGAATCTGGGAGATAGTGGATTGATATCTGTTATATATATCCGCTACTGTTCCTTGGTTCAGAATCAAATCTGGGCTGAGACGTGTCAAAGCATTTCCTTGAATACCATACGTGCCACGGAAATTCAGGTTAGTTATCCAACTCACATATTTCTTCATGAACGCTTCTTCGGAGGCCCTCCACGAGAAACCGAATGAATAAGTCGGGTCAATGCGGTGATTGGTATCCTGTCCGAAACGGTTGGATGCGTCATTACGTATATTGGCGTTTACCACATAGCGATTTTTGAATGAATAGGCAAGTGTCATAAATACGGAGAAGAAATTGTCCGTAGTATTTATTTTTCTCCAACCTCCATCGTATATTCTTTGTAGAATGCCCCAACCACTGCTTAGAGAGCCGGTAATGGGTTCAAAATTCTGCATGGTGGTCGGACTTGTGATAACCTCTCCTCTATCGGGAACGTATCCCCATACTGTATTATTGATGCCTTTGTTGGTACTGGAACGCAATTCCATACCGATTAATGCGTTTAGTCGGTTTTCATCATTGAAAGTCTTACTGAACTGTAGTTTGTTCTGTATGTTGTAAGAGTATTGATGTGCATTGTTCGTGAACAACTCACCACCGAAAGGAAGTAGGGCGGCTTTAAATTCTTTACTGGTTGGTGAAACCGAGTTGAAGTCATATCCGCGATAATTTTCGGCAATGTAGAATGTCCGTTCTGATTCCCACGCTTCGTTTGTGCTGTTATTGTCCGAATATCCTCCGGTGAATTGGTAAGTCAACCAATCCAAAATATTCCATTTTAGATCGAGCGAGGCAGACAGATAGCTGGATGTGGATTTAGAACCGCTGTTATTCCGTTCATTAACGAAATTGTATGATAATGATTTTACACCCTCATTATATGGATAGGAGGCTTTCATTTGATAATATGCATCTGGGTCTATAGAACGGTTGGTCGTAGTGGCATATCCCAACGGATCAACTCCTCCGGCAAATCCTTTATTGGTACTGACACTTCCATTGATAGCAGCATTTATGGTTAATTTCTGTACAGGACGTATAGTGATGGCGAGACGACCGGTCATGCGTTCACTGTCATTGCCAATCTCCTGACCTTCACTTTTAGAATATCCGATGGAAGCTGAATAGCTGTACTTGTTCGTTCCGCCGGAAAGACTTAAATTATGGTTATGGCTGAAAGCCCTGCGGGTTAATAATTTGAACCAATCCGTATTCTGTGTTTCCAGAACTCTTCGTTGAGCAAGGAACTCTTCGGAGGATATATCATGCGACAAATACATATTCAATAATCCTTCATACGTGTATATCTGTTTAATAGGTTCAGCGCTGTAAGGAGTACCCCAGTTGAAAGCCTCTTGTGAGAACAGTACCCTTTCTTTTGAATTCATATAGTTGAACTGGTCGTAATTCGGGCGTGTTCCTATTGTGAAATTGGATGTATAGTTGACACTTAAACGATCGGTGGTATTTTTCTTGGTGGTAATCTCAATGACGCCATTGGATGCCTTCGAACCGTAAATGGCAGTTGCGGAAGCATCTTTTAGAATACTGATGCTTTCAATATCAGCAGGATTCAACCAAGATATCTGATTGCCGATGATATCTTTTAAATCGTTAGTCATTAAAGAGGTGGCATCCAATTCCAATGGATCCTCTTGAATGATTCCGTCCACTACCCACAATGGATCCTGATTGCCTAACAATGTACTTGTACCACGAATCTGTATCTTTGGGGCAGTACCCACACGGCTGCTGGTATTGGTCACCACCATACCGGCCACGCGTCCTTGCAGCATTTGGTCGATAGTGGTATATGAAGGCATTATGATATCCTTGGCTTTGACGGTTGTGATAGAACCTACCAAGTCGCGGCGTTGGATATTCTGATAACCGGTTACCACTACTTCATCTATTTCTGTATTTGAGGAATTGTTCAGAGT
>CAKUYM010000201.1 GCA_934716785.1 uncultured Bacteroides sp.
GACTCACCACGGGTAAAGTCCGCCAACAGACGCGACAGAAGCATCACCTGCTCCTGATAGACCGTGATACCATACGTATCTTTCAAGTACTTCTCCATGACCGGAATGTCATACTCAATCGGCTTGCGACCATGTTTACGGTCGATAAAGTCGGGAATATAATCCATAGGTCCCGGACGATAAAGGGCATTCATGGCAATCAAATCCTCGAATGTAGAAGGCTGCAATTCGCGCAAGTACTTCTGCATACCGGCAGATTCGAACTGGAATGTACCGATCGTACGGCCGTCACTGTATAGCTTATAGGTAGCAGGGTCGTTGATGTCTATCGAATCCACATCCACCTCGATGCTGCGGCTCAAACGAATATTTTCGACAGCTTCTTTTATAATAGACAACGTTTTCAGTCCCAAGAAGTCCATCTTGATCAATCCGGTATCTTCAATTACCGAACCTTCATACTGGGTGACAAGCATCTTTTCGCCCGTTTCCTTATCATCAGCAGTGCTGACCGGTACCCAGTCGGTAATATCATCACGACAGATAATCGTACCACAGGCATGCACACCCGTACCACGCACATTGCCCTCAAGCATCTTGGCATATTTCAGCGTATCGCGCAACAGTGGATCAGGGGAGACCTCGGCGGCCTGCAACTCCGGCACGTAAGCGATAGCATTCGGCAAGTTCAGTTTTTTGTCCGGGATCTTATCCGGAATCAGTTTGCACAACCGGTCGGACTCGGACAACGGCAATTTCTGTACGCGTGCCACATCCTTAATAGCCATCTTCGTTGCCATCGTACCATACGTAATGATATGTGCCACCTTCTCCTGCCCGTATTTATTGGTTACCCACCGAAGCACCTCCCCGCGACCGTCATCATCAAAGTCCACATCAATATCAGGCAATGAGATACGGTCCGGATTCAAGAAACGTTCGAACAGCAAGTCGTATTGGATAGGGTCTATCTTCGTAATTCCCAAGCAGTAGGCCACAGCCGATCCGGCAGCAGAACCACGTCCCGGCCCTACCGATACGCCCAACTCTCTACGGGCGGCATTGATAAAGTCCTGCACAATCAAGAAGTATCCGGGGAAACCCATTGTCTTCATGATATACAATTCGAAGTTCATACGTTCTTTCACCTCTTCCGACAACGGGTCTCCGTATATCCGCTTCGCCCCGTCGAAAGCCAACTTAGCAAGATAGTCTCCTTCGAGTTTTATACGATAAAGTTTATCATAACCTCCAAGACGCTTAATCTTGGCTTTCCCATCCTCCTCGCTCAGCACCACATTGCCATGCTCATCCTGAGTGAACTCATCATAAAGATCTTTTTCCGTATATTTCGCCCGATACTCCTCTTCCGTGCCGAACTCCTCAGGTATGGCGAAAGTAGGCATGATAGGCGGGTGGTCGATCGAATAATATTCCACCTTGTCGAGAATTTCCAGCGTATTGCTCAATGCTTCGGGAACATCGGCGAAGAGCTCATTCATCTCCTCACGGGTCTTCATCCATTCTTGTTTGGTATAAAGCATACGTGTCGGATCATCCAAGTCCTTGCCAGTGCTCAAACAAATCAAGCGGTCATGCGCCTCGGCATTTTCTTCATCCACAAAGTGGACGTCGTTCGTGCAAATCAGTTTGATATTGAATTTCTTGGCATACTCTATCAGATGCTTGTTCACATTCACCTGCAACGGATAACATTCGTGATTGGCACGAGGAACAGTCGCCTTGTGACGTTGCAATTCCAGATAATAATCATCACCAAACAGATTCTTGTACCATTGAATCGCTTCTTCAGCTTCTGCCAATTGCCCAGCAGTAATCCGTTTCGGCACCTCACCACCGAGACATGCCGAGCAGATAATCAATCCTTCATGATACTTTTCAAGCTCGCTACGGTCTGTACGCGGACGCATATAATATCCGCGCGTCCACGCGTGCGATACCAATTTAATAAGGTTATGATATCCCTTCTCGTTCTTGGCCAGCACAATCAAGTGATACCCGCTTTGGTCGGCTTTTCCCTCTTTCAAGTCCATTGTGCGGCGTGCCACATACATTTCGCAACCAATGACGGGTTTGAAGAGTTTGCTCTCCGCTTCTACTATTTTTGCCTTGCAAGCGGCAATTTCCGCTTCCTTGTCTTCACATTCTATCGTACCGTCTTCAATCCCCGCAATCCGTTTCTTCAGGTCTTTGACCTCCCCTTTCGGACCGCTGTTTTTCTTATTGACATAGTTCGTAAATTCCTTGATACCGAACATATTTCCATGGTCGGTCACGGCAATACCCTTCATCCCATTCTTCATCGCTTTATCAACCAGACGAGCCACGCTTGCCTGACCATCCAACAGAGAATATTGGGTATGAACGTGTAAATGAACGAAATCCTGCATAATGATAAGTAGTTAATTTGAAGGCATAAAATTACTACCTCCGGGGCGATAAACAAAAATAATCCTCAAAAAGTTATCAACATTCGCATTTCTATGCTCATTTACTTGCTGATTTTTTAAAATAAGTATATTTTTGCAGATAATATCATTAAACAGCATTCATGGGTCGACTAAAGAAATTGAAGAAAATACGAATCCACCGCGAAGGAACACATATATTATTGGCAAGCTTCCTGCTATTGCTACTGATTAATGCAGCCCTTTATTGGGGAATCGATTGCAAAATACCATTCTATGTAGTGGCAGCAGTGAGTATCATCGTATATTTGCTAATGGTGAACTTCTTCCGCTGTCCGATCCGTCTCTTCGGAAAGGATACCGAGAAAATAGTCGTGGCGCCTGCCGATGGAAAAATAGTAGTCATCGAAGAAGTCGATGAGAACGAGTATTTCCACGACCGCCGCTTGATGATTTCCATCTTTATGAGTATTGTAAATGTCCATGCCAATTGGTATCCGGTGGACGGTACCATCAAAAAGGTAGCCCATCATAATGGCAACTTCATGAAAGCCTGGTTGCCGAAAGCCAGTACAGAGAATGAGCGCTCTACGGTAGTGATTGAAACTCCGGAAGGCGTGGAAATACTTACGCGCCAAATCGCCGGTGCCGTGGCACGCCGCATCGTCACCTACGCCGAAGTTGGCGAGGAATGCTATATTGACGAGCACATGGGATTTATCAAGTTCGGTTCCCGTGTGGACGTATATTTACCCATCGGCACGGAAGTATGTGTCAGCATGGGACAACTAACGACCGGTAACCAGACGGTTATCGCAAAACTTAAATAATCCTGTCACTATGGCAAACGTTATCAAAAGCAATATCCCCAATACCGTAACCTGCCTGAACCTTTTCTCCGGTTGTATCGCTTGCGTCATGGCTTTTGAGGCTAAATATGAATTAGCACTGCTTTTCATTATCCTAAGCGCAGTTTTCGATTTCTTCGACGGACTGTTGGCACGTGCCCTGAATGCCCATTCCATCATCGGAAAAGACTTGGATTCATTGGCAGACGATGTCAGTTTCGGTGTGGCACCTTCGCTGATTGTATTCTCCCTATTTAAAGAGATGTACTATCCCGCAAGTATGGAATTCATAGCGCCATATCTGCCTTATGCGGCATTCTTGATTTCCGTATTCTCCGCTTTGCGTCTCGCCAAATTCAATAACGATACCCGGCAGACAAGCTCTTTTATCGGTCTTCCTGTTCCTGCCAATGCTCTATTTTGGGGTTCTTTGGTGGCAGGTGCACATGATGTGCTAATCTCCGAAAGTTGCCACCCTGTCTATCTTTTCATACTCGTATGTCTGTTTTCATGGCTGTTGGTATCAGAAATTCCCATGTTTTCCCTGAAGTTCAAGAACCTGTCATGGAATGACAATAAAGTCAGCTTTATTTTTCTGATCATTTGCATTCCTTTCCTTATTTTATTAGGGATCAGCAGCTTTGCAGCCATCATTGTATGGTATATTTTACTTTCACTTTTTACGAGGAAAAAGTAAATAAACAATCTTTTGGCACATTTGTTGTACTATGAGTTTTATCAAAGTTACAATATAAAAATCATAGCCCGATGCATATACTATTATTCATATTTGTCTTTATCATTGCCATTGCCGTATTTGGCCTTTCCATTGTAGGATACTTACTTAGAGCCATTTTCGGAATAGGCCGTCATTCATCATCGTCAACATCATCACGTTCGCGCCAAAGCACTTCCGGCGGATATAATAACGGACAGCAGAATTACGGTCAGCGAACTCAGCGTCCTACGGATAATACAGAAGAGAGGTATTCGGAAAACGCTCAAGGGGAAAAGCATAAGAAGATATTCACGCAGGATGACGGTGAATATGTGGACTTCGAGGAAATCAAGGAATAACTGCTACTTGCGGCGTTTAGCTGCAAAGAATTCTTTCATGAGCGTGGCGCATTCGTCCGCCATCAGCCCTTTTACAACCACCGTCTTAGGATGAAGAGCCGATCCGGCATACTTCTGATAGCCACGTTTCTCGTCCTCGGCACCGAATACAAGCCTTCCGGTTTGCGCCCAAGCTATGGCCCCGGCACACATCACACAAGGTTCAACGGTGACATACAGGGTACACTCATTCAGATACTTACCGCCAAGCACATTGGCGGCAGCCGTAATTGCCTGCATCTCGGCATGGGCGGTCACGTCATTCAATGTTTCCGTGAGGTTATGTGCACGTGCAATGATTCGCTCTTTGCAGACTACGACAGCTCCTACAGGCACCTCCCCGCGGTCGGCAGCTTTGCGCGCCTCTATCAGAGCTTGCTTCATGAAATAAGTATCGTCCAGCATATTTTTTTATCGTCTCATATCATGTTCACCGAAAAGAGTCGGATAGTCTTCCTCCATATTCTTATGGATAAACATGAGAATAGTTTCGCGAAGCCAACGCGACTTATTCGTTATCTTATATTTTTCAAGATAACGGTCCACAATCAGTTGCTCTTCATCGCTCAACAAAATGCTCATCCGTCGTTCTCTTTTAGTACATTCGACGTGCATTTTCAGGCATTTCTTACTTCTTTTTCTCATATCTCCTGCAAAATTACTTTTACTTCTGTAAATTCAAAGAATAAAAGCTGTAAATTTGCGAAAAAAGATGGCAAAACATAATGAATTGGGCAAAGCCGGAGAAAATGCCGCAGTAGCTTATCTGGAACAACAAGGTTACATCATTCGCGACCGAAACTGGAGAAAAGGGCATTTCGAACTGGATATCGTGGCTGCAAAGGAGAATGAATTGATGATAGTGGAGGTAAAAACCCGTAGCAACACCCAGTTTGCCGAACCGGAAGATGCGGTGGATTTGCCCAAAATCAGACGCACGGTACGTGCTGCGGACACCTATATGAGATTATTTCAGATTGATGCTCCTGTACGTTTTGACATAATCACTGTGGTAGGCGGTGATGGAGACTTCCAAATAGAGCATATAAAGGAAGCCTTTTACCCGCCCCTATTTTAGTCGCTAACATTAAAACGGAATACGAATGAATGTAGAAACTGTCAGAGAATACTGCCTGAGCAAGAAAGGAGCTACAGAATCTTTTCCTTTCGATGATGTATCGCTCGTAATCAAAGTCATGGGCAAGATGTTTGCCCTCATCGACTTGGAAAGAGCCAATTATATCGCACTGAAGTGTGACCCGGAAAAGGCTATCGAGTTGCGCGAACATTACACGGGCATTGAAGGTGCTTATCACTTTAACAAGAAGTACTGGAACAGCGTTTATTTCGACAGAGATGTGGATGACAAGTTGATAAAAGAACTGATCGATCATTCCTACGATGAAGTTATCAAGAAGTTTACCAAAAAGCTACGAACAGAATATGATGCTCTCCCCTGACTTATTTCCGGTTCCGTTGATCCATATCAGCGAAACGAATTCCACCAACAGCTACCTGCAAGCACTCTGTACCCAGGAAAAGGTGGAGGAATTGACGACTGTAGTTGCCGATTTCCAGACCTCTGGACGGGGTCAGCGTGGCAATTCATGGGAATCGGAACCATTCAAGAATCTTCTTTTCAGCTTCGTGCTTTTCCCCGATTTTCTGGAAGCACGACGCCAGTTTCTTATTTCACAGATCGTTTCTTTGGCTATCAAGGAGGAACTGGACACATATACTGATGATATTTCTATCAAATGGCCGAATGATATCTACTGGAAAGAGAAGAAAATATGCGGCATACTGATAGAAAATGATCTGATGGGACGGAATATCAGCCAAAGCATTGCGGGTATCGGCATCAATATCAATCAGGAAGCATTCCATAGCCCGGCTCCCAATCCGGTTTCGTTATACCAGATTACAGGAAAGCAATATGACATTCTTGATGTGTTGAAAAATATCATGTTGAGAGTTCAGTCCTATTACAGCCGGCTCCTAAAAGACGATACGGCATTCATCGCCGCCCAATATGAAAAGTCGCTTTTCAGAAAAGAAGGACTGCACCGATACAAAGATGCCGATGGAGAGTTCCTTGCGCGTATCGTATGTGTGGAGCCCGAAGGCAGACTGATTCTGGAAGATGAGAAACAGACTCAAAGAGGTTATATGTTTAAGGAAGTAGAATACTTATTGGAATAAGTATTGGAATAATTTCTCGGCTTATCAAAACAGAATCTTTAACGAATTTGTTTATATCCAAATAACATACATTTAATTGTTTATGCTCCAATAACAAACATTTATGAAAAAAGTATATTTCATCACAGCTATCAATATCTTAGTCCTCCTGACAGGGCTTTTAGTTTCCTGCAATGATGACAAAGATACAGCATTAAAAGGCACCGGATTAAAGGAGAAAAGTTGGTCGAACGACAAAACTTATTCTATCTCTGAAGGACAAACGCTGAAATTTACCTTCAACGCTTACTCTACTTGGACGGCAAGCAGCGACGCACCGGCATTGCTGACGCTAAGTGCAAAATCCGGTGGAGCAGGAGCAAACACATTGGAAGTCACTGCCACCGGCTCTTCACAAGAAGAAAGCTCTGTCACACTCAGAGTGAACGGCTATACAACAGAAAGCATTATCCGCATCCAATTCGACAGTAGCACTGAGCACAAGGACGATGAAGTGAACAATGCAGTAGACCAGTATCTGAGGAAGATGTATTTATGGAATGATGAATACAAAGAACTGAGCCCGGATTTCAGTCTCGCCTATGACGACTTCTTGAACAAGACTTTAATGAGTATGACTACCAACACCTTGGACAAGAGGAAGTACACAGATGGTTCCGGCACGCCATATTATGCACTCTTCTCCTTTATCCAAAAGAAGGATCCCGACTTGCAGTCAACCCGCAGCAGCGGCACTGTAGTACAAAAGGACTTGGAGTATAACTTTGGTTTCATCAATATGCTTCCTGTGAAATACCGCAGCAGCAAAAACTCACAAACATATATATTCCTTGCCGTTCAAGGTGTACACCCCGGCTCTTCCGCCGAACAGGCCGGAATAAAACGCGGGACTGAGATTACTCATGTCAACGGGCATATTTTGACAGAAGGCAATGCTGCTAATTATTATTACAAACTATGTCTTCCCTCTTCGGCCGAATCATTGACAGTAAAAGACTATCAAGGAAATACTTATGCCATCAATTCCGATCCTATCTATCCGGATCCGATACTTCGCTCTCAAGTAAAGCAAGTCGGCTCGCATAGAATCGGCTATTTGGCATATTCGGCATTTGAGGCAGGGTTTGACCAGGAACTGTTTGATGTATTCAAAGATTTCCATGATCA
>CAKUYM010000202.1 GCA_934716785.1 uncultured Bacteroides sp.
GTCTTCCAATTTCCCTATTGAGGTGTTATTCCTCCGTGACGACGATATCCCGCAAACGGTGGCCACCGGTGTGGCGGATTTAGGCATTGTCGGTGAAAATGAGTATATGGAAAAACAAGAAGATGCTGAAATCGTCAAACGTGTGGGATTCAGTAAGTGCCGCCTTTCATTGGCCATGCCGAAAGATATAGAGTATCCCGGCCTAACTTGGTTCAATGGAAAGAAAATCGCTACGTCCTATCCTGTTATTCTTCGCAACTTCTTGAAGGAGAAAGGTGTGAATGCAGAAATTCACGTTATTACCGGTTCCGTAGAAGTATCTCCGGGGATAGGGTTGGCTGATGCCATTTTTGATATTGTAAGTTCCGGTTCCACTTTAGTAAGCAACCGTTTGAAAGAAGTGGAAGTCGTTATGAAATCGGAGGCTTTGCTGATTGGCAACAAGAACATGAGTGAGGAGAAAAAGGAAGTGCTGAATGAATTGTTGTTCCGTATGAATGCAGTGAAGACGGCAGAGGATAAAAAATATGTCCTGATGAATGCTCCGAAAGATAAGTTGGAAGAAATCATCGCCGTATTGCCGGGCATGAAAAGTCCTACCGTAATGCCATTGGCGCAAGAGGGTTGGTGCTCCGTTCATACAGTGCTTGACGAAAAACGTTTTTGGGAAATAATCGGGAAATTGAAAGCTTTGGGAGCAGAAGGTATCTTGGTGTTGCCGATTGAAAAGATGATTGTATAAAACCGGACGGATAAAATATAAACTATGAGATTAATTAAGTACCCTTCAAAAGAGCAGTGGGCGGAATTGTTGAAACGTCCGGCACTGAATACGGAGAACTTGTTTGATACTGTCCGTACTATTATAAATAAGGTAAGAGCAGAGGGGGATAAAGCTGTACTCGAATATGAAGCTGCTTTTGATAAAGTGGCTCTGTCCGCACTTGCTGTTACAGACGACGAGATACAGGCTGCCGGGGTGTTGATTAGTGACGAATTGAAAGCCGCCATCTCTTTAGCTAAACGGAATATAGAGACATTTCATTCTTCCCAACGTTTTGTTGGAAAGAAGGTGGAGACAATGAACGGTGTGACTTGCTGGCAGAAAGCGGTAGGCATTGAGAAGGTGGGGCTTTATATTCCTGGTGGAACCGCTCCGCTTTTCTCGACGGTATTGATGCTTGCCGTTCCCGCAAAAATTGCCGGATGCAAAGAGATAATTCTGTGCACCCCTCCTGATAAAGAAGGAAACATTCACCCGGCTATTCTTTTTGCCGCTCAACTGGCAGGAGTGAATAGGATTTTTAAAGCGGGCGGTGTACAAGCTATTGCAGCGATGGCTTATGGTACGGAAAGTGTTCCCAAAGTATATAAGATTTTCGGTCCGGGAAATCAATATGTGACTGCCGCCAAGCAATTGGTCAGCTTGCGCGATGTGGCCATCGATATGCCTGCCGGGCCTTCTGAAGTGGAAGTCTTGGCTGACGCATCGGCAAATCCGGCTTTTGTAGCTGCGGATTTATTGTCACAGGCTGAACACGGGGTGGATAGTCAGGCTATGTTGATTACGACCTCCGAGAATTTGCAGACGGAAGTTATGGATGAGGTGGAACGCCAATTGGCGGAGTTGCCCCGTCGTGAAATTGCGGCAAAGTCATTGGAAAACAGCAAACTGATTCTTGTCAAGGATATGGATGAAGCTTTGGTACTTACGAATGCCTATGCGCCCGAGCATCTGATTATCGAAACGGAGAACTATATGGAAGTGGCAGAACGCGTCACGAATGCCGGTTCTGTTTTCTTAGGCTCACTGACTCCCGAAAGTGCGGGTGATTATGCTTCCGGCACTAATCACACGTTGCCGACCAATGGATATGCAAGGGCATATAGCGGCGTAAGTCTCGATAGTTTTATCCGCAAGATTACATTCCAGGAAATCCTTCCGGAAGGAATAAAGGCAATCGGTCCGGCTATTGAGGAAATGGCGGCTAACGAGCATCTGGATGCACATAAGAATGCTGTCACTATTCGTCTTAAAGCGATAAATAAGTAATAACCGAACAAATAAAGAGTATTGCTGATGAAAACATTACAAGAACTGACCCGACCGAATATATGGAAGTTGAAACCTTATTCTTCGGCCCGTGATGAATATAAGGGAGTTACTGCATCTGTCTTTTTGGATGCAAACGAGAATCCGTACAATGCGCCTCACAACCGTTATCCGGATCCCATGCAGTGGAAATTGAAAACATTGCTGTCGAAAATCAAGAAGGTCTCTCCCGAACGTATTTTCTTGGGAAATGGTAGCGATGAAGCTATTGATCTGGTCTATCGTGCATTCTGCGAACCGGGGAAAGACAATGTGGTGGCTATCGACCCCACCTACGGAATGTATCAGGTTTGTGCCGATGTGAATGATGTGGAATACAGGAAAGTGCTGCTGGATGAGAATTTTCAGTTTTCGGCAGATAAACTGCTGTCGGCTACGGATGAACATACCAAACTGATTTTCCTTTGTTCGCCCAATAATCCTACGGGCAATGACCTGCTTCGGTCTGAAATAGAGAAAGTACTTTGTCGGTTTGAAGGGTTGGTTATGCTGGATGAGGCATATAATGATTTTTCCGCCGCACCTTCTTTCTTGGAGGAACTTGACAAATATCCGAATCTTGTAGTATTTCAGACATTCTCCAAAGCATGGGGATGTGCTGCTATCCGTTTGGGAATGGCATTCGCGTCAACAGAAATAATCGGCATCTTGAGTAAAATCAAGTATCCCTACAATGTCAATCTGCTGACTCAGCAGCAAGCCATCTCTATGTTGCATAAGCATTATGAGATAGAGCGCTGGGTGAAGACGCTGAAAGAAGAGCGTGATTATCTGGAAGAAGAATTTAGGAAGCTGCCCTGTACAATCAAATTATTTCCGTCTGATGCAAACTTTTTCTTGGTCAAGGTGACGGATGCCGTGAAGATATACAATTATCTGGTAGGCGAGGGGATTATCGTTCGCAACCGCCATTCGGTTTCGCTTTGTTGCAACTGTTTGCGTGTAACGGTAGGAACTCGGGTAGAAAATGATACATTGCTGGCTGCTCTTAGAAAATATGGAGAATAATATGGAACGGAGAATAATATGGATATGAAGAAGAAAATACTGTTCATAGATAGAGACGGAACATTGGTTATCGAGCCGCCGGTTGATTATCAGCTCGACTCCTTGGAGAAGTTGGAGTTTTATCCGAAGGTGTTTCGTAATTTAGGCTTTATCCGCAGCAAACTTGATTTTGAGTTTGTAATGGTCACCAACCAGGATGGATTGGGCACATCCTCTTTTCCGGAAGAGACATTTTGGCCTGCTCATAACCTGATGTTGAAGACGTTGGCAGGCGAGGGGATTACTTTTGATGATATTTTGATAGACCGCAGTTTCCCGGAAGATAATGCCCCGACTCGCAAGCCGCGTACCGGAATGTTGACAAAATATATCAATAATCCGGAGTACGACCTTGCCGGAAGTTTTGTGATCGGGGATCGTCCCACTGATGTGGAACTCGCCGCTAACTTAGGATGTCGTGCCATTTATTTGCAGGATTCAACAGATGGCTTGAAGGAAAAAGGGCTGGAGGATGTTTGCGCACTTGTAACAACAGACTGGGATCGGATAGCTGAATTCCTTTTCGCAGGTGAGCGAAAAGCGGAAGTCCGCCGCACAACCAAGGAGACGGATATTTATGTAGCCTTAAACCTTGACGGGAATGGTATCTGTAATATCTCTACCGGTCTTGGTTTCTTTGATCATATGCTCGAACAGATCGGAAAACATTCCGGCATGGATTTGACGATTCGCGTGAAAGGGGATTTGGAGGTAGACGAGCATCATACCATTGAAGATACGGCCATTGCCTTGGGAGATTGCATTTATCAGGCTTTGGGCAGTAAGCGTGGAATCGAACGATATGGCTACGCTTTGCCTATGGATGATTGTCTGTGCCAAGTTTGTCTGGATTTCGGCGGTCGCCCTTGGTTAGTATGGGATGCGGAATTTAAGCGCGAGAAGATAGGAGAGATGCCTACGGAGATGTTCCTTCACTTCTTCAAGTCATTGAGCGATGCTGCGAGAATGAATTTGAATATCAAGGCTGAAGGACAGAATGAACATCATAAGATAGAAGGAATCTTTAAGGCTTTGGCTCGTGCTTTAAAGATGGCGCTCAAAAGAGATATTTATCATTTTGAACTTCCGTCCAGCAAGGGGGTACTTTAATGAAAGAAAAGTCGTTGCACCATAAAGAAATAGAGAACTTTATAAGTTCTCTATTTCTTTAAGCCACATGGCCGAGCTGGCATCACTCGGCATTCTCCAGTCTCCTCTCGGACTGATAGAAATACTTCCTACTTTAGGACCGTCCGGCAGGCATGAGCGTTTGAACTGTTGATTGAAGAAACGACGGAAGAAAGTGGATAACCATTTCTTGATGGTCTCTTCATCATAACAATTTTTGAAAGCGATATTTGCCAGATAATAAATCTTTGACGGGCGGAAGCCGAAACGCAGGAAATAATAAAGGAAGAAGTCGTGGAGTTCATAAGGACCTACCAAATCTTCCGTTTTTTGCTTGATGTCTCCGTTTTCATCAGCCGGAATCAGTTCCGGACTGATAGGGGTATCCACGATATCAAGTAGGGTAGCTTTGGAATCTTCATCCATGCCATTTTCTGCTACCCACTGTACCAGATATTTTACGAGCGTTTTGGGAACACTTGCATTGACGCCATACATCGACATATGGTCACCATTGTAGGTTGCCCATCCCAAGGCAAGTTCTGATAAATCTCCAGTTCCTATAACCATTCCCCAGGTCTGATTGGCTACATCCATCAATATCTGCGTACGTTCGCGCGCTTGAGAATTTTCATAAGTGACATCATGTACATTTATGTCATGGCTTATATCCTTGAAATGCTGGATGCAAGCATCCTTGATACTTATTTCGCGGATGGATATGCCTAATGATTTCATCAGGTTGATGGCATTGTGGTAAGTCCGGTCGGTAGTTCCGAAGCCGGGCATTGTAATTCCGAGAATACCTTTTCTGGATAATCCCAGTTTGTCGAAAGTCTTCACACAGACAAGCAAGGCCAACGTGGAATCCAATCCACCGGAAATACCTACTACAGCGGTCTTGGCTCCGGTGTGGACGAGACGTTGCGCCAGTCCTTCCACTTGAATGGAGAAAACCTCTTCACAATGTGCATTCAACGCATCGCCTTGCGGAACGAAAGGGTGGGGATTAAAGTTTCGGGTAAGGTTCAGCTCTTTGCTATTTACAAATTCCGTTGCTATGCATACCGCTTTTTTATCTCCTAAGTTGGCTTGGCTGGCAGCGAAGGTCGTATTGATTCTGCGTTCGGCACGTATACGTTCTACGTCAATCTCACTGATGATGAGCTGTTCTTCCATGCTGAACCGTTCACTGCGTGCAAGAAGTGCGCCGTTCTCATAAATTAATCCATTTCCGGCAAATACTACATCGGTCGTAGATTCTCCGAAGCCGCAGGATGCAAACACGTATCCGGCTATGCAGCGTGCGGATTGTTGGCTGATAAGAGAACACAGGTAATTGTGCTTGCCGATGCCCTCATTGTCTGCCGACATGTTGAATAGGATTTCCGCTCCTTGCAGTGCAAGTGAGGAGCTTGGCGGGATGGTAGCCCATAGATCTTCACAAATTTCAATTCCGAAAGTGGTATCTGACGTTTCAAAGAGCAGATTGGCGCTTATGGGAACTATTTGTCCGCACAGACGTACACTGTCGGTGGTGAGCTGTAGGGCGGAGGTGAACCAACGTTGTTCGTAGAATTCCTTGTAGTTGGGTAGATAAGTCTTGGCTGCAACACCTAATATTTTTCCTTTCTGGATAACTACCGCACTGTTGATAACAGTTGAGTTGACAACTACCGGCATACCGATAATAGAGATGATATCCAACTGGCGCGTGCTATTCAGAATCTGCACTAACCCCATTTCTGCTTCTTCCAACAGAAGTTGCTGTCCGAACAGGTCACCGCAAGTATATCCCGTAATGCTCATTTCCGGGAAAATAATGATTTGTACTCCTTTTTCTTCGGCTACTGTAATCAGACCTTCTATTCTTTCCGCATTGAATTTACAATCGGCCACCTTTACGTGTGGCACAGCTGCTGCTACTTTTACGAATCCGTAGTTCATCTTATACCTTAATTTATATAATGGATGCAAAAATAGGAAAATTGTTTTGAATAATTAGCTTTTCTATATTGAATCATTTCAATGGGGAGATTTTATGCTGATGGTATGGAAATTGTTTGGTAAAATGATGAATTATCAAAAAGAAAGGTTTGTTGCTCTATTATGTCCTATATGCGTACTGCTTGTCTATCTATTTGTTAAATTCAACCTTTATACGTAGCAAAAAGGTACTAAACGAAAATTGCGATAAAATAGGAAGCATTTTATTTTCGTTATTTAACTATAATACATATATTTGTAACCGAATAAAGATATTGAAGATAACACGTGACAAACAATATTGAACTTTATAACTTAAGAGAAATGGACACATATTTTATTGGTATTACTGCAACAGAGAACAACTGTCTGGATATTTGGTGTAATATAAAAAACGAGCCAAGCTAACAGTTCCCACTTCACATACTTATTAGTAAGATTATTAATGTCTTGCGGGTCGATAATGAAATTGTACTTATTATTGTCCTAAGGGGGATGTCTATACCCTTACTTTCATAGTATCGTTTTATCAGCGGATATAAATCTACATAATAAATCAATTTCATTAATTAAATTCAAGTATCAAAATGAGGAAATCAATTCTCTCGTTTGTGCTCTTTTTTATTCTGACAAGTATCCCTCTGTTGCTTTTTGCACAAGGTGGATACTTGGTAAGGGGACATATTATTTCAGCGGAAGATAATGAACCGATGATTGGTGTGTCTGTCTTGGAGAAAGGTACAACAAACGGAGTAATTACCGATATAAATGGTAATTACAGTATTACAGTGACGAAATCTCCCGCCATTTTGCAGTTTTCTTATGTTGGAATGCAGACTGTGGAGAGGAACGTGACAGTATCTACCCGCATTGATCTGAAGTTGGAGAGTAATGCCCAGCAGATGGATGAAGTAGTGGTAGTGGCGTATGGAGTACGCAAGAAAGGCACAATTGCCGGTTCCGTATCGACGGTGAAGGCTGAAAAGATGGAGAATGTACCTGCTGCCAGCTTTGACCAGGCATTACAGGGACAAGCTCCGGGATTGATGGTAATGGCTGTTTCCGGTGAGCCCAGTGTGGCGGCATCTTTTCAGATCAGAGGTGTCAATTCTTTGAGTTCGGGCACTTCGCCCTTGTTTATTCTTGATGGGGTGCCTGTTTCCAGTGCCGATTTCAATACGCTTAATCCGAGTGATATTGAGTCTGTTTCCGTACTGAAGGACGCTTCTTCCACTTCTATTTATGGGGCACGTGCAGCTAATGGCGTAGTGGTTATTACGACAAGACGCGGACTTGCACTTGACAAGGCTAAGGTGACATTCCGCACACAGTTGGGTATTTCGCAGTTGGCACAGGAAAAATGGACTCAGATGAATACGGCAGAACGTATTTTATTTGAGAAAGAGGTAGGACTGGATAAGGGTAAAGATTATAATCTTCTCCGGAAAACGGATATCAACTGGATGGATGCCGTGTTTAATGACAGGG
>CAKUYM010000203.1 GCA_934716785.1 uncultured Bacteroides sp.
CTTGAAAGCGTACCACGGCAGGACTTCGTGTTTTATAAAGGTAGTATGCAGTACAATATAGCAGCAAATGGAGACTTCTCCAAACGTCTTTTGATTCTCATGGATAAAAGTGAGGAGATAAATACTCGTTCTATGGGATTTCTGCAAGAGTGGAAAAACGAACCGTTATGGAGTATATAATGCTTAGATAGCAATTTTGCATCAAAGGAAAGTAGCGTTAATGCTATTTATAATATATAGGAGTAAGACAAAATGTTCTTGCTCTTTTTTTGTTGAAATTATTGTTGCATTTTTTTTATAATTCGCAAAACCTGCTCTTTACATACTTGCATATATAACAGTATAAGTTGCCAAAACGTTAAAATCAGACAGAATAGAAAGAATTTACAACTAAACATTCTTTATTTCGATAAAAAAGCAGTATATCTGTCTCAGGTCTTAAGTCGTTGTCAGCTCGACTTAGATAGGCAATGCAAGGTCCTCATGTTATTTAACCAATCTGCCTAAAAAGAAAATAAGGCAGATGCTTGCTGACTATAGCAAGGATATGCCATCTCTTTGTAACATAAACCTTAGAACGTTTCTGCTTTATGGCTTTTACTATTTGACTGACAACTTTCTCCACAGGCATCACCCAAAAGAGATTTTCACCCTTTGCCATTCTTGTGTTGACAAGTCCGGGGCGGATGTCTGTAACATTGACAACATTCTTGCCTTTATAGGCTTTTATACGCAAGGCCTCCATGTAATTGATCTGATAGGCTTTTGATGCACTATATGCGGGAGCTTGCGCTTCTCCACGCAGTCCACCTATAGAGGTGATAGCTACAAGGTGGCCGAATCCTTGTTGCAGTAAAATGTTGTAAAAGGTATCAATGACATAAGTCCAACCTATGACATTGGTATGCAATGTAGGGCATTCAATGGCGAAGTCTATGTTTGGATTCAGTTCTCCAACGCCTGAGCATACAATCACAAGGTCAATAGTTGGCAGTTGAGATTGAAAATATTTGATGGCAGATGCAATTTCATCCAGTTGTGTGATATCGGCGGCAAATGTAATGACGGTCGAAGAATAACGCTCTTCCAATTCTTTTAATATAGCCTTTCTACGACCCACTACCGCAATCTTATTTCCTGCGATTGCATACTTCTCCAATAAACCGTAACCAATTCCGGATGTTGCTCCTATAATAATGATATTCATAATGTTTTTTGGGGGCAAAGCTATGAAAATGCAGTGTATGTGTACCCTGAATCCCAATGATATTATGTATAAGGACATTAACTCTCAACTTAGGTTGATAAATTCCTGACTATTGTTTGGCAAATGTTATATCATGGCGAATCTTACTGATGGTATTCGGATGTAATTTGAGATACGAAGAGATGTCCTTTAGAGATAATTGTTGGACAATTTGCGGACAGCGTTTAAGCAGATGCTCATAACGCCCGCGCGCATCAAGTCTATATAGGTTGATATAGTTGGAATAGATTTGCCTGAAAAGACCTTCCATGATTTTCATCCCATAATGAAGCATTTCTGCATTCTCATTGAGTATGCGGTACACATCAGCTCCACCAACAACGTAAACCTTTGATTCCACACTTGCCTTTATCAGAACATTGGAGGCCATCCCGTAAAGACAGTTGGGATAATCAGCCACAAACTCATTTTCAAAGGCAAAGCCTGTGATATAATCCTTGTTCTCTTTTTCATTATGAACTATATATTTGAAGCATCCCTTTTCTATGTACCCGATATGGCGGGGTAATTTGCTTGCACGTTCGAATGATTCTCCACGCTTGATTCTTTGCATTTCCCCATTATTAATGCAGTATTGTCGCAAGAAATCAAGGTTGACACTCTCCTTGTATGAATTGAACGGTTCTTCCATTAAGTCGATATTTTATAATCTTTATTCTCCAACCCGACAAAAGTGGCAAGTCGGATTTTATATTGCTTTGATAATTAGACTAAATCTTTAGACTAAATTCTTAGAATGAATCTTCTAAAGTGTAAAATTATCAAGAACTCTGCAATTACGGTGAGAAATGGAAAGAAAAATATTCGAATAAATACTTTATTTTCATTAAAATCGCCCTTCTCTTCGGCAATAATCAAGTTGCAATTGTTATTCACAGACAAGAGTATCAATTATTTAAATCAAAAAGAAAATGAAGAAGAATATAACAGGCCTTGCGTTATTGTTGGCAGCCGTCTCGTTGGGGAGTGTGCAGCCTGTGGATGCGTGTACGCGCGCAGTATATATAGGACCGGATCAAATGGTGATAACCGGTCGCACGATGGACTGGAAAGAAGATATCCAATCCAATCTTTATGTCTTTCCGCGTGGTATCCAACGCACGGGACACAATAAGGAAAAGACGCTGAACTGGACATCTAAGTATGGTAGTCTCGTCGCAACTGGTTATGATATAGGTACTTGCGATGGAATGAATGAAAAAGGACTGGTGGCAAGCCTGCTGTTCCTGCCGGAAACGATTTACTCATTGCCGGGAGATACCCGCCCGGTGATGGGGATAAGTATATGGACGCAATATGTGCTTGATAACTTTGCCACTGTGCGTGAAGCGGTGGACGAACTGAAGAAAGAGACTTTCCGTATTGATGCTCCACGTCTGCCGAATGGATCGGAATCGACGCTGCATCTCGCCATTACCGATGAAACGGGAAACACAGCCATATTGGAGTATCTGGACGGAAAATTGAGTATCCATGAAGGGAAGCAATATCAGGTGATGACAAATTCGCCTCGCTATGAATATCAGTTGGCTATCAACGATTATTGGAAAGAAGTGGGCGCTCTGCAAATGCTGCCGGGCACCAATCGTCCGAGCGACCGTTTCGTCCGTGCCTCTTTCTATGTTCATGCCATCCCTCAGACTGCCGATGCCAAGATAGCCGTGCCCAGCGTACTGAGTATAATGCGCAATGTTTCCGTGCCGTTCGGAATCACGACCCCCGACAAGCCTTATATCTCTTCTACCCGTTGGCGTTCTGTTGCCGACCAGAAGAATAAGGTCTATTATTTCGAATCGACATTAACGCCGAATCTCTTCTGGCTGGATTTGAAGAAGATTGATTTCAGTCCGAAAGCAGGTATCAGGAAGTTGCCTTTGACAAATGGGGAGATTTATGCCGGTGACGCAGTGAAAGATTTGAAGGATAGCAAACCGTTTACATTCCTTTTCCAAACTCCGGTGATGTAGGAAATATCATAAACCGGCGATGTAATAGATGTCATAAACCAGTGATGTGAGAAATGTCATAAACCGGTGATGTAAGCAGAGTTATTATACAAAGATCGGCGGACAGACTTGTATTCAAGTATTTGTCCGCCGCTTATGTATTGTGTGGCTCTATATATTAGCTCTACATACTATTAACTCTATATATTCTTAGAGTCTCGCATATTCCTTATGAAACTCGACAACCGCTTCAATGCCCTTACGGAAAATATCCAGTGAGAAGTTCTCATTGGGTGAATGGATAGCATCCGATTCAAGACCGAATCCCATCAATACGGTTTTGATTCCCAGCACCTGCTCGAAAGTGGAAATGATGGGGATGCTGCCACCACGGCGCACTGCCAACGGCTTCTTGCCGAAAGCAATCTCGAAACCCTTTTCCGCTGCCTGATAGGCAGGAAGAGTGATAGGACAGACATATCCCTGTCCGCCATGCATCGGAGTAACCTTTACCTGCACCGTATCGGGAGCGATACTACGAATATAATCGGCAAATATTTGGGAAATCTTATGATGATCCTGATGCGGAACTAATCGACAAGATACTTTGGCATAGGCTTTTGATGGAAGCACGGTCTTGGAACCTTCTCCCGTGTATCCGCCCCATATACCGCATACGTCAAAAGACGGGCGACAACTGTTGCGTTCCAATGTGCTATATCCTTTTTCTCCGAAAACCTCTTTTACACCGATTGCCTCTTTATATTTTTTTTCATCGAAAGGAATGTGTGCAATCATTTCCCGTTCGGCTTGCGGCACTTCTTCCACGTCGTCATAGAATCCGGGAACGGTGATCCGCCCATCGGCATCCGTCACTTTGCTGATAATCTGACAAAGCGTATTGATGGGGTTGGCCACCGCACCGCCGAAGTGACCGGAATGCAAGTCGCGGTTCGGACCGGTTACTTCTATCTCCCAATAAGCCAAGCCGCGCAGACCGGTGGTCAGCGAAGGAAGTTCCGCTCCCAGCATGCTTGTATCCGAAACGAGGATTACGTCTGCTTTCAAGAGTTCTTTATGTTCTTCACAGAACGCTTCCAGGCTCGGAGAACCGATCTCTTCTTCCCCTTCGAAGATGAATTTCACGTTATTCTTCAGCAACTCATTCTTGAGCAGATATTCGAAAGCCTTCACCTGAATGAAAGACTGACCTTTGTCATCGTCTGCACCACGTGCCCAGATATGCCCGTCCCGTATCTCAGGCTCGAACGGACGGCTTTTCCAAAGTTCCAACGGCTCGGCAGGCATTACGTCGTAATGGGCATAGATTAAGACGGTTTTTGCATTCGGGTCTACTATTTTCTGGGCAAAGACAATTGGATTACCCTTGGAGGGCATTACCAATGCTTCGTCTACTCCGGCTTCCATTAACAGTTGTGCCCACCGTTCGGCACATGCCAGCATGTCGTCGTGATGTTCGGGCAGTGCGCTGATACTTGGGATACGGATGAGACTGAACAAGTCCTCCATTATCTTAGGCTCGTTCTCTGTGATATATTTTTGAATTTCGTTCATGATGAATCGTTTAAAGTTGCGTTGTCTTATCCAAGAGATAATAATCAAGTATTGTCATGGCCGCCATTGCTTCTACGATGGGCACAGCACGCGGCAGAACACAAGGATCATGACGTCCGCGGGCTTTCAAAGTGGTGTCCACCCCGTCCACATTGACAGTCTCCTGTTCCATCAGCAAGGTGGCGATAGGCTTGAAGACAACACGGAAATAGATGTCCTGTCCGTTGCTGAGTCCGCCTTGGATACCACCGGAATGGTTGGTGTGCGTTTCAATCCGTCCGTTGTTATTGTAGAAAACATCGTTCTGTTCGGAACCTTTCATTTTCAATCCTTTGAACCCTTCGCCGTATTCGAATGCTTTGGCGGCATTGATGCTCAACATGGCATTGCCCAATGCGGCATGCAGTTTGCCGAAAACGGGTTGCCCCAGTCCGATAGGGCATCCTTTGATGACGCAGGTCAGCGTACCGCCGATCGTATCACCTTCACCTTTCACCTTATATATAAGGTCTGCCATCTCCTTCGCCTTTTCGGGGTCGGGACAGCGCACGTCGTTGGTCTCTATCAAGTCGAGGTCGTAATCCGAATAGTTGCCATCCAGTTTGATAGCTCCTACTTGCGAGGTGTAGGCGGTGATACTGATTCCCAATTGGCGAAGCGCCAACTTGGCTAAAGCACCGGCCACTACGCGCGAGATCGTTTCGCGTGCCGAAGAACGTCCGCCGCCGCGATAGTCGCGGATTCCATACTTCACGTTGTAAGTGTAGTCGGCATGTGAAGGACGATATACGTTTTTCAGATTATTATAGTCGCTGGAATGCTGATTTTCGTTCCATACGATAAAACCGATAGGGCATCCGGTGGATTTTCCTTCGAAGATGCCGGAGAGGAACTCTACTTTATCGGCTTCTTTGCGTGGTGTGGTAAGGAGAGATTGTCCCGGACGGCGACGATTCAGTTCTTGTTGTACAAATTCTTCGTCGATAGTGATTCCGGAAGGAAATCCGTCAATTACTCCTCCAACTCCTTTTCCGTGAGACTCACCAAAACTTGTGAGCCGAAAGATATTGCCAAATGAATTAAACATAGTGGTGGCTTTTAAAAATTACTGTATGCAAATATAACAAAGTTTTCGATAAGATTATCGTGAACTCCAAATATCTTCAAAAAAGGAGGTGTATGTCTTTTATTAAAATGCATGTCCGAAATTAAAATGCATATCCGAAGCCGACATTCAAATATATGGGATACATGGAGAAGGTGATTGTATGGAAATCGTTTTTAAAGATGTTGTTCAGTCCCCAAGTGAGGTCTGCATAGACATTCAGATGTTTGAAAGCTCGCCATTCGGCCCCTGCCTGCAATCCCCATTGGAAACGGCGCAAGTCGTCCGAGAAGTCGTAGGTCGCAATCTTTCCGCCGGTAAATTCCACTTTAGGACCGGTAGGGTCGTCTTCACGCAGATATCCTTCATACACGTGTCCGGAGAATTCTCTTGAAAGTATATAGGAGAAGTAGGGACCTGCCTTCACATTCCATCGGTCGGTCAGTTTATAAGTCGCCATCAATGGAATGGCAAGTCCTGCTGTGTGTACCTTGGTCTTCACTCCGCCCGTCCACATGCCGCTGATTCTTTCGCCGCCTTGTCCGAGAATTTCCATACCGTAGTTCTTTACGGTGGCTTCGGTTGTCATCGCCTTGTTTTCAAGACGCAGCCCGACGATGATGCCTAACTTGTTGCGGACAGCCACCCATTTAGTGATTTCGCCACCGATGGTTATGGCAAGTGTCGGATTATAGCCGTCTATCGAACGAATCTCCACCGGCAAGGGAAGGGGGGCTGTGCCACCGATGCTGATTCCGGCTTTTACTTCATATTCCAGTCCGTGCAGTGCCGACCGGATAAGGGTTTCGTTTCTGTCTACTTGTGAATGGCAGGGTAGGGCTATTGCCATGTTGGCAAGCAAACTGAGTATATATGGATAAATCTTCATCTTTCTGATTATTGTATAATTGATTCTTTGAGTTATCTATTTAGTTCTCGATTAATCTTCCGCATGATAGACTAATTCGACTTCATCAATTAGCAAGGTGCTCCCGATGGCTCCGTTGAAATAGGCTCCTTCCAAGCTTGAGGTAAATACGATGGCAACATTATATTTTCCATTTTTCAGTTTTTCCTTGTCGATAAATTTGCCGGGCATGGTCGTGAACGGAAGTTTGAAATAAGTCCATTCATCCGTTTCTTTGGCATTGTCGATGCGTGCCATCGAAACTAAATTCGGGCTGGTGAATGCATTGCTTCCATCAAGTGTAGGCACAGATTCTGTAGTCTCGTACATGATGGCATATATATCGCAAATGTCGCGTTTCCCGTCGACCACTTTTCCTTCTTGCGTGAATTTATCTCCCGCTTTATATTTGTAATAACCTGCAAGATAAGTCGGTACATACCGGAAGGGAAGTCCGAACTTTGTGGCTTGCAGCGGATTGCTCATCGCATCGGCCACATCAAAAGAACCGATGAATAAATTGCCGGCAGCGATAGGCATCCCCATTAGTCCTCCGAAAAATCCCGTGCTGCGGGTCACTAAGGAAAGACATTTCCCCTCTTTGCCGTCCGTCACTTGGAAAGTGGGGTAGTCTTCAGCCGTTTTGGGAACTCCGGTCATGGCGTAACCGGCATTTCCGCTCGCCCATTCCATGACTACTTTATCGCCTTCACGCTCCACGAAGATGTAGTATTTCTTTCCGCCTAAAGTATCTTCGAAGTGATAATTGGTTGCGAGTTCCGTGTCGATGACAGACACGGTATAGGTCTTTTTCCAAACACCGTCGGCGGCTGTAACGGTATATTTCTGTGGAGAATTAAAATCACGTACAGTACCGCTTAGCGGGCTGATTGTAGCCCCTTGAGTCAGGACAAATTCCGGAGAAAGTGCAGAAACATCCGCCTCCGGTCCTACA
>CAKUYM010000204.1 GCA_934716785.1 uncultured Bacteroides sp.
CGTATCCACTGTTTGCCCGAAGCTCCCTGTTCGGCATCATAAGTGCCCATGAACTCCTTCTGATAATGCAACCAGACCGCCTCGCTGATATCATCCGTACTTATTCCAAGCGTGCGCAATTGTTCGGAATCATATTCCAAACGCCACTCCATCGGTGTAGCTCCGCTAAGGTTTATCTTATAAATGCCCGAAAGCTGTGCCAGACGCGTTTTTATATGTTCTTCCGCATATCGCTGAATCAGCACAGGAGTAGCGGGTGCATTGATTGTAAACGTCATGAAGGGCGACTGGCTGCTTTGTCCGGGACTCTGCATCTGGATATACGGGTAGCTCACCCCGGCCGGCAGTTCGGGCCACGTCTGACGAATGATGGTGGAAGCCTCGAAACGTGCGACTGCCGCATCCACATGTTTGTCCAGATTCACGCTGATGCTTCCCCACCCGTTTCCCGAAGTGGAATAAATGCCACGGATTCCTTTCACACGGGCCAACATCGCCTCCAACTTACTGGTAGCCATCATCTCCACCACACGCGCCGAGGTGCCCGGCATGCTGAAACGTACCGTGAAGCCGGGCAGTGTTCGTGACGGGGTCAACTTGACAGGCAACAGTGGAACCAATGCCAACCCGACCAAAGCCACACAGACAAATATCACAATCAACGTGAAAGCGGAGGCTTTCGGAGATTTATTTACTTCAGATTCCATATTTTGCATAATCATCATTCATTAATATTCCACCACGGAGGCCACAGAGTCCTCTGTGGTGAATTCATTTAACTAACTTTCCTCCACTGAAGTCGAACCTGTCCGAAAGCGAAAGTCTCGTAGCGAAATCAAACAAGGTAAGCCGGCGTATCTTATAATAATTCAGCCAGTAACTCTGCAAGGCGGAGATATAATTCCGTTGTGCCTGCTGCTGCCTGTTGAGCGAGAGTGTCAGGCTGTTTATATCTGCCTTGCCAATGATAAAACGCTGCTTCGTTTCATTGTAGGCAAGCACGGACAAGTCAAGCGCCTCTTCCGCACTCGCTATCAACTGCTGTTGGATATTGAAATCACTCACCGTCATTATCACTTCTTCTTCAATACTTATCTCATCTTGGCGTGCCGATATCTTCACTACATTCAGATTGTTCTGCGCCATATTATACTTACCCTTGCGGACGCCCCAGTCCAGCAGTGGGATAGAAATGCTGACCGCCACCAAGTCCTGTTGCATAGGCTTGTGATATACATCACCAAAATTATCCGCCACCTGATTGAAACCGATGCTCGCATTCACACTTGCATTAAAACGAGACTCTTTCTTCGTCCTGTCCACATTTCGCTGAGCTTCCAGCACATTCTGCTTCAGTTCCAGCAATTGAGGGTTGTTGGCCCTCCCCCAGCTCAAAGCCTCATCCACCGGAATCTCCATCATGCCCGGACGAGACGGGAGTTCCAACTCTATTTGCGTGTTTTTATCCAAGTTGAGGAAAGAAGCCAAGGAGAACATTGCCCGCTTCAGGTCGCTTGCCTTGTTCTGCAAAGTATTTTGCGCGTTTACACGATCCAATTTCAGTGTCAGCAGGTCGGCTTGCGAGATAGCGGCTATCCGGTGGCGTTGCTGTCCGATGCGGTAAAGCGTGTCCGTGGAAGCCAAATTATCCTTCGCCAATTTATATTCGGCCTGCGCCATGGCAAGAGAAAAGAAATAGCTCGTGGCAGTCTCCGATACCTTCTCCACATTGTAAAGAAACTCCTTCTTCACCCGTTCGTATTTCAATGGTTCTATTTTCCGTTCCCACTTGAAGGGATTGTATCCCACCAGGCTTTGCGAATATCCAAGCCTTATCGGTACACTGGTAAATTGCGTCGCACTGTTGTCACCGAAATTGCGCATATAGGCAAGATTCGATTCCAAGTAAAATGTACCGCCTGTCAAGTCGAGGTTCTGCCTCACGCTCAGCCCGCCGTAGGCATAGTATGACTGCTGCGTGCGGTACACATCAAGGTCGGCACCCGAATCATAACGCTTCGTAATGTCGCGGTTATATTGCGCCGGAGTAAGATCCAGTGTCAGACTGGGCAGGCGATTCGCCTTGTACGTCCGGTATTCCCAGTATCCGGAGAGATACATATTTTGTGTGCGGAATGACTCCAATGAACTGTCATTGGCCAAAGCAATCATCCGTTGCAGATCCAATACCAAATGCTTCTGCGCATACAGCGGAAATCCATAACAGAAGACACAGAGGACACAGAGAACGGTGGGAAATCTTAATAATCCATTCATAACTCTCATATTTGAACTATTCGTTATTATTTACTACTTATTTCTACTTTTTCCTTCCTGTAAATAAACCAATAAAGCAACGGTATGATAAACAGGCTCACCGCCGTACCTACCGACATCGTTCCTATCATGGCAATGGACAGCGGCTTTTGCAGTTCCGAGCCCATATCCGAAGAGAACAGCAACGGCACCATGGCGAAAATCGTAGTCAGAGAAGTCATGATAATGGGACGCAAGCGTCGGCGTCCGGCTTCATGAATAGCTTCCAGCAAGGGGATGCCTGCTTTACGCAGTTCATTGATTGCATCCAGTTTCAGGATAGAGTCATTGATAACAATACCGCAAGTGACGATAAGCCCGATAGCTGACATCAGGTTCAGCGTATGTCCGCAAATCCAAAGCAGCAGAAGCGCGAACGCCACGTCTATCGGTATCTCCGCCAGTACAAGCAGGGGTTGCATAAAACTTTCGAACTGTGCCGCAAGGATGAAATACATCAGCAACAGAGAGATAAGAAGTATCACCACCAACTCGTCCAGCATCTCCTTGTTTGAGAAGAAACTGCCTGAAAATCCTGTGTCCCAGTCACCTGTATTTCCGGCTACCCGTTTCACATCTTTTATCAACTTTTCCGCATCCTGTACGCCATAGAAATTGAAAGGTACAAATTCTCCGTTACGTCCGGCAGCAATGCTTTTCAAGTCTTCGGCAGGAGTCACCCTCACCAGTTCCCGAAGCGGGATGTACTCCACCGCTCCTTTGCTGTCCGGCTGTGTCTGTATCAATGTTTCTTGCAATACTCGGTTCACAGTCTTTTCATTTCCCGCGATATTGATCGGGAGATACTGCTGGTAAGAATGCAGCATGGTCACGCTATTTTCGCGGAAAGCAGTTTTCAGAACACGGTAAAGTTCGTTATAGGAGACACGGTAGAGCAGCAGCTTCTCCTTGTTGATGCTCAGGTTCAACTGGTTCTCAAAGGCGATGCCCGTAGGATTGACTCCGGTTTCCTCCGCCAGTTGCCGTTCCACATTGCGGATTGTTCCCGCCTCCGGTGCCTGCGCCCTATTACGGGCATAGAATTCGGCTACGATATCCGGCTCACCCGTCACAAAGAGCTTCTCGAATACCGTCTCCGGGGGAGAGAAAGAGATGACGGAAAGCGGGTAGCGCTCTTTCAGTCTCCGGTATATCTCCTTTTCCAAAGGGGCAACCCCGGCAGCAGTCTCCGTGCGGAAATAAAGCTCTGCTTCCGAAGAAGAAAGTTCCCTGTCACGGTTCAGTATAAAATCCTGCCTGCCAATAGAAGCCGTCTGTTCCAGAGAACGCCCGTCCAATGCTCTTAAAAGTTCGTCTATGCGCTTTCTGTTTTCATCCACATGGATATTCTCATTCCATTCTATACGGGCAATGAGTTCGTTCTCCTCAATATCGGGCATGCGCTCTTTGTCAATAAAGAAAAAGAAGAAGACGCAGAGCGGGATGGAAACAACGCAAAACAGTACACTGGACGTTTTATGGCTGAACACCCAGTCCACTCCGGCATCATAGAAACGGTCCAACGTGTGGTCTTTTATCGGGTTGCTGAATTTGAAAGAGAGCCACTTCCATTTCCGGGTACGAACGCCCGTGCGATAGACCAGCAGATAAAGAACGGGAAGGAGCATGATACCTGTAAAATAAGACACCATCAGCCCCACCGTGACGGAGAAAGCCTGGTCGTAGAAGATAGCTCCGGCAATGCCGCTCATAAAAATCAGAGGAGCGAACACGGCAATGGTGGTCAACGAAGAGCTCAGCATGGGCGTCACCACTTCGCTTGTCCCCGTGATGCAGGCACGCTTCAAGGAGTATCCCCGTTCGCGATACTGTGAAATGTTCTCGGTCACGATAATCGAGCTGTCAATCATCATTCCCAAAGCAAGGATCAATCCGGCAAGGGAAATAATATTCAGTGACATATTGCAAAGGTAGAAGAATGCAAAGCTGATTACGATGGATACCACCATGCTGAGTCCGATGACCAATGGGGATTTCACATCGCCTAAGAACAAGACCGCTACCAAGCAGATGAAAAGAAAACCTAAAGAAAGATTCTGTTGCAGATTGGAAATCGAATAGTCCAGCAGTTCCGTCTGATTGCGGCTGATGCTGAAGTCAATGTCCGGATAGACCCGTTGGAAATAATCCATAGTGCCGGTCAGCGAACTCTTCATCTTGTCCATATTCTCATCCGCCTGTTTGATGACAGCCAATGTCACCGCACGCTTACCGTTCGACATAGACAGCCCCTTTTCCTTTACAGGTATGATATTCACCTTGCAGAAATCCTTCAACTGCACAATGCGTTCACCCTTACGCAGATAGATATTCTCCACATCTTCCGCTGTGCGCAGCAATGTAGAGAATTTGATGTTATATTCATAGTATCCGTCGCGCACAGTCATGCTACCGGGCTCCACATTGTTAGATGACAGGGCAAATTCAATATCCTCGATGGTGAGTCCCATCATGGCAAGCTTGTCCTCATCGGGCACAATCTGCACTTGGCGTTCCACCAGTCCGGTCACATCCACCATAGCCACCTCTTCGAGCTGCTCTATCCTACGCTTGATCACCGATTCGGCAAACTCGCACAAATTGAGAAAAGGCTGCTGTCCGACGGTACTATAAGCGCTGTCGTTCTTCAAGGTCAGATTCAGGTAGAACACAGGGATATCCGTAGCACTCGCCTTTACCACCTTCGGACGCTCCGTCTCTTTGGGCAGATAATTCATTGCGGCATCTATCTTCTCATTGACCTCGATAAAAGCGAGATCCGTATTAGTGCCGAACTCAAAAGACAGCCGGATAATGCCTGCCCCGTCCCTCGATTCGCTATGAATATCCTTCAAAGTGGAAACCTGAATCAACTGGCTGCGCAAAGGCTTCACGATGGTGTTCTCCAATTCGCGGGCGGATGTATTGGCGGCAGAGACCTGTACGGTGATTTCCGGGATGGCAATGTCCGGAAGTAGTGATATAGGCAATGTGGAATAGGTCACCAACCCGATAATGAAACAGGCGGTAAAAGCCATCAGTACAGCGATAGGACGCTGGATTAAGAATTTTATCATGCTTATTTGATTTTGATGTACGGATTATCTTACATTTACTTCCGTCTCATGCGCCAGATTCAGATTGCCGGTCACAATGACTGTATCCCCTTCCAGCAAACCATTTTCAACGCCCTTCTGGGATTTATCAGAAACGATATATTCCGTCGCGTTCTCCAATCCCGTATGCACATAGTTCCATACGGCCTTGCCCTCTTCCAGCGTAAACACCACCTGCTTGCCTGAACGCAACACTACAGCCGTCTTGGGAATCACCAACTGTTCGCCCAAGTTCCGCCTGACACTGACCCTCACGTTCATGCCGCTGAACAGCTTGCCTTCACCGTTTACGTCAGCCTTCACCTTCACCATTCCATTGGCGTCTACCAACGGATTGATCTCGGACACACGACCTTTAAACGAACTTCCTCCGGCATAGGGAATAACCGTCACTTCATCTCCCTCCCTGATAAAAGCAAGTTCATTCTCCAGCACGGTAAACTCCGCTTCCATCTTTTGAGTGTCAAGGATGGTACAGAATATTTCTGAGGTATTGGCAGGATTATAAGGTTTTGAGAAAAGATTAGCCACCACCCCGTCAAAAGGTGCGGTAAGTGTGGCATGTTCCATCTCCCTTTTAGCCAATTCATATTGGGATTTCGACTGCTCGTAACCGCTCTTCACTTTGGCAATCTTCATTGTCTCCATAGGAACCTTGTTGAGATCTTCCGGCGTATATCCCTGACCGATGAGCACATCCTTCAGTTCGAGCTCAGCTTTCAACAACGCATCTTCCGACTGAGCCAGTCTCTGCCCCAAACGGAATTTGTCCAGTTCCGCCAATTTCTGTCCTTTACGGACGCGGTCGCCATTCTTCGCATAGATATGGGCTATCACTTCACTCGTCTCAAAGCGCAAATCGGCTTTGCTGTGTGCGTTCACCTTTCCGTTGCTCACCAACTCATGGTCAAAATTCCGCTTCTTCAGAATCTGAACGGTTACTTCATTTCCCGCATTAGGAAGAACGGTAGCTATGCCTTGCTCCTGTTCGTCAACATTGCTTTTCTTGTCAGAACAAGAGGGGGTGACCATGCAATAACCCGCAAGCAACAAAATTTGTACATATCTACAATGGTTTTTCATATAATAAGATTTTAAATATTTATTTCAATGGCTCCTAACGCATGTAATCATCTTCTTTTTTATCTATTGCTATTTTTATTAATTCACCCATTTCTTTTTTCAACGAAATGTCATTTTTCCACTTCCTACAAATACTATTCGAATATACACTGAAACATAATATAATTCCACAGTATAATCCGATCAATATAATACGTCCTCTTTTACGAAACATTCTACTCCATCGGTACGAGAAATATACAACTAAAAAAAAGAATCCAACACATGCCAAATACAAATAGCGATCAGCAACGATATAAAAACGAGGCATAGGCAATATATGAAGCATCAATAATAACTGAATGATAAAAAACAAACTACCAAATATAAAAAGATATTGCTTCCTGCCATTCCATAATAAAATACAACCACCCAACAATACCAATGGATAAATATAAAAACGAAAAGGTAAAGTTTCACCATAAGATATTGGGAAAACATATATATACATGAGTTTAATAGGAAAAATAAGTTTTGTAATATATTCCACCAAAGAATAACCCGCAAACACCAATCGTTCTATAAAAGAATATGTGCCTCCCCCTATTACCATATCTTTGGCTGCCGGAGAGAAAGAAGCCAATGTTATCAGTCCAGAACACAAAGAAAGCATAAAAAACGGAATTTTTTCCACCCATAACAAACTGCATCGAACATCTCGTTTTGCAACATAATCCAATAATAAAAGGCAAAATGGAAATATAACAGCCTGCTCTTTGCACAAAAAAGATAAAAGAAAGCTCAACATACAAAAGAGATAATATCGCACTTTTTCTTTGCGTAAATAAGACAAATATAAAACAAGCCCCAACATAAAAAAGAAAGCTTGTATAACTATCTTGGAAGCACTAAGCCAAGATACAGCCTCCACTTGTACTGGATGAATAGCCACCAGCAATGCCACCCCAAAGGCAATCCATTCCAATGGCAAATTTTTATTCCCATTTATCAACAATAATACTTGTTTTATGAATATATATGTCAATATAACATATCCTATATGCCAACATAAATTGACTGCATGAAATGATAATGGATTAGCTCCGAACAATGCATAAGTCACAGTATAAAAGAACTGATTAAGAGGAGAATATTGTCCCATATAAAAATTAGAAAAAATAGCATAGACATTCTTCCAAGTCAGTCCATTAAATGTATAAACATTCAAAATCTGCCATCGATCATCCCATGTATATAAAA
>CAKUYM010000205.1 GCA_934716785.1 uncultured Bacteroides sp.
CGCTTTATCCATGTGGTTCTCTTCCTATGATTGCAACAAGAAAAGACGTTTTTATGCGTATTTGTAAAACAGCTGATGATGTTTGGCTTAATACTATGTGTCGTTATTCAGGTTATCAAGTGGTAGCTATATTGGACCGATGTCCATTATTGGAAATTATAAATATGAATAATCAAACATTGACTTCTATAAATTACGGTGCAGAAAACTATAAACAGCAGAAAGCGGTAAGAGAGTTCTGTATTACTCAAGGAAAAGATCCCTTTGAAAATTTGTAAAATATATAATTATGAAAACATTAAACAAATGTGTATCTCGTATAGTGTCTTATATTTCGCCTAAACTTCATTTTAGTTTGGCTTATTTCAATCATAGGCATAAATGGCCAAATCTAAAAAATCCGACAGACTTATCCGAACTTTGGATAAAGCGTTTATTAAATGGTACGATCAACCAGTATTATTTTTTAGCAGATAAATATAAAGTACGAAAATATGTTGCTGAATGTGGTTGTGGCGAGATATTGACAAAATTAATATCCTGTTATTCCTCAAAGGATGAACTGGACTATGCTAAGCTTCCTGATAAGTTCGCTTTAAAGGCAAATTGGGGGGCAGGGATGAATCTTATTTGTACAGATAAGTCGAAGTATACTCAAGAGCAGTTAAAAATGCAAATTGAAAAATGGCTATCATCCCCTCCATTTACTTTTTCAGAAAGACATTATAATCTTATAGAAAGAAAAATTGTATGCGAAGAATTTATAGATGATGGAACTGGTGGCTTTCCGATAGATTACAAATTTATTTGTGTAAAGGGAGAAATTATGGCTATATTAGTATGTAATGATAGAGAAACAGGGCATGCCGATTATATTCCATATGATATAAATTGGAATCCTCGTTTCGATTATTGTATAGCAGTACATAATGTAGATGAATTAATCCCATGCCCTTCCAATTTAGCTGCAATGATTGATTGTGTCAAGAAGTTGGCATCAAGTATTGATTTGGTGAGGATTGATTTGTATTCAAATGGAGATAAAATCTGGTTTGGTGAGATAACTCTTACTCCGGATGGTTGCATTTTCAGAAGATGGACACAAAAAGCGATTGATGAAATGGGAGCATATTATAGAAATCATTGAGAAATTGGATATGTCAAAACTCTGTATAATTTATAATACAGCTCCTCGTTATCGTGAGGCTGTATTTCGTATGATAGATGCAGAATACGAATGCGATTGGTATTTTGGGGAAACTAAAACGGATATTAAGGAGATGGATACTTCTTTGCTTAAGAACGTGAAGTATTATAAATCTGTAGGAAATCCTAATAGAATTTATTGGAAAAAAGGTGTCCTGAAGCTTCTATTCAAGAAGAAATATAAGAATTTTTTTTTATTAGCAGAGACACGTTCTGTTACAGATTGGCTGTTTTTTTTGTTGGCTGCAGCTTTTTTTCCAAATAAGAAGATTTATATATGGACACATGGCTGGTATGGCAAGGAGACTGGCATTGATGCAAAGATGAAGTTGTGGTTGTATCGTCATGTTGCAGGCACATTCGTTTATGGGGATAGGGCAAAGAAGTTGTTAATGGAAAAAAACATACCTGAAAATAGACTTTTTGCTATCCATAATTCTCTTAATTATGACGAACAGATATCGTTGAGGAAAAGCATGGGGACTTCTGATATCTTCAAGAATCATTTCAAAAATAGTTATCCTGTAATCATCTTTATAGGACGATTGACCAAAGTAAAGAAACTTGGAATGTTGGTTGACGCTCTCGCAAAATTAGAGAGTCAAGGTGAATGTTATAATCTTGTATTCGTGGGGGATGGAGTAGAACGAGATGATCTTGAGAAGAAAGTTGTTACAATGAAGTTGCAAGATTGTGTGTGGTTTTATGGCGCTTGCTATGATGAAAAACACAATGCCGAGTTGATATATAATGCAGACTTATGTGTCTCTCCAGGCAATGTAGGTCTTACGGCAATGCATGCACTTGTGTTTGGATGTCCTGTTATAACACATGATTGTTTTGAGTGGCAGATGCCAGAGTTTGAAGCGATACATGTTGGCGCAACAGGAGATTTTTTCAAAAAGGATGATGTGGAGGATTTGACCACAGTCATCAGTCGTTGGTTTGCCAAGAAGAAAGGTGAACGTGATGAGGTTCGTAATATGTGTTTCAAGGAAATAGATACATATTGGAATCCATATTATCAAATGAATGTGATAAAGAAAAATTTGAAACTCGTATGACTATAGGCTATTTGTATTCGAAGTTTTTCAAGAAGATACTCAGAGGAAAAAGTATTCTGCATAGTAAAGTTGATAAAAAATCCAAAATTTATTCGGGCAGTCAATTTCAAGACTCTTCTTTGGGCAGATATTCATATGTGGGATATGATTGTGAGATATTTAATTGTCAAATAGGTTCATTTTGTAGTATCGCAAATGGTGTGATAATTGGTGGAGCAAAGCATCCTTTATCATGGGTTTCAACCTCACCTGTCTTTTATGTCGCAAAGGGTGGAACAGGCGAACATTTGGGGGGCTTGGAAGAACCTCAAAGAAAGCAAACCATTGTTGGCAACGATGTATGGATAGGTTCCAGAGCGATTATCATGGAAGGTGTAAATATTGGCAATGGCGTGGTAATAGGTTCTGGGGCAGTTGTTACTAAAGATGTGCCTGATTATGCAATTGTTGTTGGTGTTCCTGCAAGGATATTACGTTTCCGATTTGAAGAAGAAATAAGGCAGAAAATCTCTGAAACCAAATGGTGGAATTTGTCTGAAGAGGAATTGAAAGAAGTTTCTATGCTGGTCGCAAACCCTAAAAAATTTTGTGATGCCTTGATTACTCCTAAAATAGAATAGGTAGAATGCTATATAATTCAGATAGTCTTCCCTAATGATAAAGATGGCTGTTTGATGAAGGGACTTATTGGATTGCCTGATAATCTTAAGTATAGGAAATGCTTCGAGTGGAAATAGAATACTTTATTTATAAACAGAAATTTATTGTTTGAACTTATAGCTTCCTTAATAATATAATGATGTTTAGGGAGGACTTGTTATATACTCAAAATATTCGATGAAGATACTTGTTGTTACCCAATATTATTTTCCAGAACAGTTCCAGATTAATGAGATTGCTCCAGAACTTGCGAGGCGTGGACATGAGGTGACTGTGCTTTGTGGAATCCCAAACTATCCCAAAGGGGTAGTGTTTGAAGGTTATGAAACGCAAGAGGATTGCATGCAAAGAGAATTGGAATATTTTGAACAGACAGGAGTATGCATAATTCATGTTAAGCAGCACCCAAGAGGGCATAATCCTTTGGACTTATTATGGAATTATTTCAGTTTTGTAAAGATCAGCAAAAGAATTGTACACAAATTGTCATCCGACTTTGATGTGGTATTAGGGTACCAACTTAGTCCGATTACAAGTATGTATGCAGCCTTAGAATATAAGAAACTACACGGCATACCTATCTTGTTTTATACGCTTGACCTTTGGCCTGTTTCGGCAGAGTCAATTTTGAAAAGCTACAAGAATCCGTTGATGTTGTTAGTGGCAAGGATGAGCCGGAGACTTTATCAGAGTGCTGATCGAATATTAGTGACAAGCCGGCCTTTTATTGATTATTTGGAACGTATAAACGGAGTAGGACGTGAACGGATGGGGTATCTGCCGCAACATGCTGGTGATACAATGTTGACAATGGATTTGCAAAAGGAGACGCATAATGGATGCGCAGACTTTATGTTTGCAGGAAATCTTGGCAAAGGACAGAGAATAGATGTAATTATAAATGCAGCTGCGTTACTGGGGGCAAGAGTTGATTATAAAGTGCATATAGTAGGTGATGGTAGTATGCGCAACACCCTTGAAACTATGGCAAAAGAAAAAGGACTGAGCAATAATGTTATTTTTTATGGTAATCAAAAGCGGGATGATATGCCTTCTTTTTATAAGAAAGCTGATGTCTTGTTAATAACACTTCGTGGAAATAATGAAGTGGGTAACACGATGCCAGGTAAGTTGCAGATGTATATGACAACAGGCAAACCTATTCTGGGAGCAATCAATGGAGCTTCTAATGAAGTTATCAAAGAAGCGAAATGTGGGGCTTGTGTTGGAGCTGGAGATTATGAAGGCCTTGCGACTCTGATGAAATCGTATATTGAAAATCCTGAAAAATATAAGAACTGTGGAAATAATGCCAGACAGTATTTTAAAGAACATTTCACTTTTGAACATTATATGAATAGTTTGGAAAAAGAACTCCAAATGCTTATCACGAAATAAACATGATTGAATTCAAGAAACTTATTAATGCCAAGGCTTTATATCAAGAGCCCGATAAGATTTGGGTAGCAAAAGGTATGAGGTTCTTTGCGGTTGACTATAACGGTAAACGAGTAAGCCGAGTGTTTAATGTGGGTGGACTGAAGGACAGACTGTTGGGCTGTCACCGGTTATCGAGCCAATTGCTTCGTGTGGGGATACATCATTTGTCGCCATTGCGGAATGGTAATATTCTTGTTACGGCAAAGCGCAAGACTTACGTCTTTGATAAGGATGGCAAAGTGGTAAATGTATGGTCAGAATATCAAGGTAATAAGCCCGGGCATCAAGGCGTGTGTGTGGTTCCAAATGGCACGGTATTCTTTGCAGAGTATTTGCTCAACCCCAAGCGCGATCATGATATTCATCTTTGGCGGAGTGTGGACAATGGTATGACGTTTCATATTGTAAAAACATGGAAAGCTGGTGACATTCGTCATTTGCATTTTGTGAAATGGGATGAATATGAACATTGTTTGTGGCTTGGCACAGGTGATTATGGAGACAATGGCTGTGAAAACCGTCTTTATCGCTCGGCTGACAATGGAGAGACTTGGGAACTTGTAGGACAGTATAGTCAGGACTGGCGGGCTATTGGTGTTTGCTTCACTGAGGATGCGTTACTTTGGGGAACTGATGCGGGTTCGTGCCCTGATATTGTACATTTTGTTCGTATGGATAGAAAGACTTGCAAGATTGAGGTTTTACAGGATTTTGAAGGTCCATGTCATGGCTGTGCATCGTTTGCAGATGGACGTGCTTTCTTCTCAACTGGCGTAGAAGGTGGTGAAAACGAGAAAGACCGTTATAGCCGTATGAAAGAATATAAAGAAGGAAAGTGTGAGAATGTATGGAAACTGAAAAAAGACAGTTGGCCATTAATTCTACAGTATGGGGTAATGAGATTTCCGCTTGGTACAGATACGTGCAATCGTGTTGTGTTTACTGCGATGGGGCTGAAAGGACATGGAGAATGTGTAATGATTGAGGATAAATAAAGACGATAATGAAAGAATATTCCAAAATACGAGTATTATTGATAGAAGGTAGGGCGCGTCAAGTACTGCCAATGAGCAAGAGTTTACGAGAATTAGGATGTGAAATTACTACATACAATGGAAGTAAGTTAGATCCGGGATATGCGTCAAGATACCCTCATCGTAAATTGTTGGCATTTTGTGATATCCATAAGCCTGAAGAATTCTATAAAGCTATTAAGATAGAATTGGAGAAGTATCATTACGATATTGTAATTCCAATGAACGATGATGTTGCTATTATATTGGCAAAACACAAAGAAGACTTGAAACCATTAACGACAATAGCTTGTACAGATTGGTCTGTATTTGAAATGGCATGTGATAAATTACGGACAATGGAGGTATGTATGAAGAATGGATTACCTTGTCCACAAACATTTCTAAGTAAAGCGGACTATTTGCGAAAGAAAGAAGAAGTTAAATATCCATTAGTTGTTAAACCTAGAACAGGATGTGCTGCTGTTGGCTTTCATATCGCAGAAGGTGAAGAGGATGTAATTTCTTATTTTGACAAGGCTCAAATTAAGTATGGTCCGATGTTAATACAGGAGTTTATTCCTCAAGACGGTCTGCAATATAAGGCTGAACTTTATATAGATAGAGATGGCGAACTGAAAGGGGCTTGTGTTTTTGCAAAAGTCAGGTGGTATCCTATAAAAGGAGGTTCTAGCACGTTAAATGAAACTGTAAATCGACCGGATATTATAGCAAACTGTGAAGCCTTGTTGAAAGATATAAATTGGAGAGGTTATGCTGATATTGATTTGATAGAGGATACACGTGACGGAAAGATTAAAATAATGGAGATAAACCCAAGAATCACGGGTAGTGTAAAGATTTGTTTTGAATCAGGTGTGAACTTCTCGAAAATGATTATTGATGATTTATTGTGCAATGAAGTTCAACCGCAATTTGACGTAAAACATAAATATATGCGTTTTATGCATACTGATATTTTGTGGTTTTTGAAATCTCCAAATAGATTCAGTTGTACACCTTCTTGGTTTAATTTTCGTAATACCTGTGACCAAATATTCAGTTGGAATGACTTGTGGGTGTTTTTTGCCTTTACATTACAAGGCTTCAGTAAATTAATTAAAGATGCGAAAAGACGAAATGTATAATATTTTTACAATGGAGATACACACAAAGATATGTTTTATAAAGTAATCAAGCGAATTTTTGATTTTATCTGTGCCTTGATAGGAATCATCGGTACATCACCTTTATGGATGGTTGGTATTATCGGCATATTGGTTTCCGACTGGGGACCGATATTTTATACAGCTCATCGTATAGGTAAGAATAACAAACCATTCAAAATGTATAAATTTCGTTCTATGAGAGTGGCAAAAGCAGCAACAGAGGCTTCCTTAAGACCTGATGAAGATCGTATATTTCCGTTCGGTCATTTCATCCGTAAGGTGAAGATTGATGAGTTGCCGCAGTTGCTGAATATTTTGAATGGTACTATGTCGATAATTGGTCCACGACCAGTGGCACAGGATCAATTTGATATGTTTCGTTATGGCAAATGGAATGAGGCGGCAAAAGTACCGGTAGGGCTGAGCGGACCGGCAGCACTCTATGATTTTATCTATGGTGACCAGATTACTGATGAGAAAGAGTATATGGAAAAGGTATATCCTACACGTCGTGAATTAGAATATACGTATGTTCAAAAAGCCGGTGTATTCTATGATTTAAAGATGATAGTATATACTGTCATTTGCATACTTTATGCGGTATGTGGTAAAGAATGTACTTGGATGCTAAATGAGTTTGTTGAGGATGCAAAACAGACAATGGACAAATAAATACGGTGTTGGTCAGATGAATGACAATCAATGAAGTATTTGAGTTTCGTGTAAGTAGAGGAAAATAAAATAAAGATAAATACAATGAAATATTTATTAGTAGTAGCACATCCCGATGACGAAGTTCTTGGGGCTGGTGCATCCATGTGGAGGTGGGCGCATGATGGAGATACGGTTGATGTGGCAATAATGTGTACGGAGGCAAAGGCTCGTGCATTTCGGCCTGAAGACAAGGAATTGGATGATGACTTGAATGCATCTGCCGATTTCTTGGGGGTACACAAAAAATATGAAGCCACTTTCCCGAATATTGAGATGAATACAGTGCCACATTTACAATTGGTACAATTCATTGAGAATGCAATTCGCGAAAGTGAACCTGATATTATTATCACTCATCATCCTGCTGATACCAACAATGATCATTTGCAGACTTCAATGGCTTGCCAAGAAGCTATCCGTTTGTTCCAACGTCAGCCAAGTGTGAAGCCGGTGAAGGAGTTTTGGTATATGG
>CAKUYM010000206.1 GCA_934716785.1 uncultured Bacteroides sp.
AGCCTCGTCACGCCGATGGTACTGCGTAACAGTGGGAGAGTAGGTAGCCGCCGTCTTTGAAGAAACCTCGCTTGTCTGTCTGACGGGCGAGGTTTTCTGTTTTTCTTGGTAGTCTAAGAAAAAAAACGTATATTTGCCATCGACAATTTATTAAACGTTTAAAGCAAATTTAAAAGGTATGAAAACGAAGTTATTTTTGGCTGCTGTAGCAGTAGCATTTTCTTTTGCAGTGATCTCTTGTTCCGGTAACAAAGCTAATAACACTGCCGCTGAAGGCGAGGAAGCAACAGTAGAAACTGTAGAGACTGTTGCTGTCACAGAATCGGATTCTTGCTGTCAGGCAAAAGACTCTTGCGCTGCTGCTTGCTGCGAAAAGAAAGCAGACTGCGAAAAGAAAGAATGCTGTAAGGAAAAGTAATCTATTGATTTAGAGTAATAAACCGAAATGAGGGGGAGGCAGAGTGAATTAAAACACACTGTCTCCCCCTCTTTTGGTTTTTGACAGAATACGTCTCTTTGTTTGTGATATATTTCATATTATATTCGGTTTTAGCTTATGAAATGAAATTTTATTCGATAAAAAAGTAACGTTTTATTTTGTATTAACGAAATAATCTGTACCTTTGCATCGTCAAACTATAAAAAGAGACAGAAATGAGTCAAATGTTTATACATATTCTACTATGCGGTATTATTATTCTACTATCAAAGGTTAGTGGAAGTGAGTGCCGCGCGTAAATGTGTATAAATGAAGATATACGAAAGCCTTTCTCACTTCCATGTGTGAAAGGCTTTTTTGATGTTGATAATTGCATAACATAATCAATATAGTTAATAATTACATAATATAAAGGTATATGAACAATAGGTTATTTATTTTTGATACTACCCTTCGGGATGGTGAACAGGTTCCGGGATGCCAGTTGAATACTGTGGAAAAAATTCAGGTAGCAAAGGCATTGGAATCGTTAGGGGTGGATGTGATTGAAGCCGGATTCCCCATTTCAAGCCCGGGTGACTTTAATTCGGTGATTGAAATTTCTAAAGCGGTGACTTGGCCTACTATCTGTGCCCTGACCCGTGCCGTTCAAAAAGATATTGATGTAGCTGTAGATGCATTGAAATATGCAAAACATAAACGCATTCACACCGGTATCGGTACCTCCGATTCGCATATTAAATATAAATTCAACTCAAACCGTGAAGAAATCATCGAACGTGCGGTAGCTGCTGTGAAATATGCCCGTCGTTTCGTAGACGATGTAGAGTTTTATGCAGAAGATGCCGGTCGTACGGATAACGAGTACTTGGCACGTGTGGTAGAAGCCGTTATCAAAGCGGGAGCTACCGTAGTGAACATCCCTGACACAACAGGTTATTGCTTGCCTTCGGAATATGGTGCGAAGATCAAATACCTGATTGATCATGTAGATGGCATTGACAATGCAATTCTTTCCACTCACTGCCATAATGACTTGGGTATGGCCACTGCAAATACGATTGCCGGTGTGCTGAATGGTGCGCGTCAGGTGGAAGTTACTATCAACGGCATCGGTGAACGTGCCGGAAACACGGCGCTCGAAGAAATCGCAATGATTATCAAGAGCCATCACGAGATTGACATTCAGACTAATATCAATACACAAAAGATTTATCCGACCAGCCGCATGGTGTCCAGTCTGATGAATATGCCGGTACAACCGAACAAGGCTATCGTAGGACGCAACGCTTTCGCCCATTCTTCGGGTATCCACCAGGATGGCGTGCTGAAGAATGTACAGACATATGAAATCATTGACCCGCACGATGTAGGTATTAATGATAACTCAATTGTACTGACAGCCCGCAGCGGACGTGCAGCTCTGAAGAATCGCCTCTCTATCTTGGGAGTAGATTTGGATCAGGAGAAGTTGGATAAGGTTTACGAAGAATTCTTGAAGTTGGCTGATAAGAAGAAAGATATCAACGATGATGATATTCTGGTATTGGCAGGTGCAGACCGTAGCCGTAACCACCGCATCAAGTTGGAATACCTGCAAGTGACAAGCGGTGTCGGGGTTCGTTCGGTAGCCAGCTTGGGACTGAATATTTCCGGTGAAAGATTTGAAGCTTGTGCCAGTGGCAATGGTCCGGTAGATGCTGCTATCAAAGCATTGAAGAAGATTGTAGATCGCCACATGACGCTGAAAGAATTTACGATTCAGGCCATCAGTAAAGGAAGTGATGATGTAGGTAAGGTTCATATGCAGGTGGAATACGATAACCAGATTTATTATGGCTTCGGTGCAAATACGGATATCATCGCCGCTTCGGTGGAAGCCTATATTGATTGTATCAATAAATTCAGATCGTAAAATAGTAGGAATAAAAAGTAATTAGTAAGGAATAAAATAGTAATTAGTAAAATAGTAAATAGCCAGATGAATACATTATTTGATAAGATATGGGATGCCCACGTGGTGACTACCGTGGAAGATGGTCCTACACAGCTTTATATAGATCGTTTATATTGCCATGAAGTAACGAGCCCGCAGGCCTTTGCCGGATTGCGTGAACGTGGAATCGGGGTACTGCGTCCGGAGAAAGTGTTCTGCATGCCCGACCACAATACACCGACTCACGATCAGGACAAACCGATTGAAGATCCGGTGTCCAAGACTCAGGTGGATACGTTGGCAAAGAATGCTAAAGATTTCGGATTGACACATTACGGCATGATGCATCCTAAGAATGGTATCATCCACGTGGTGGGTCCGGAGCGTGGTCTGACTTTGCCGGGGATGACAATTGTTTGCGGTGACTCTCACACTTCTACCCACGGTGCGATGGGGGCGATTGCTTTCGGTATCGGAACGAGTGAGGTAGAAATGGTGTTGGCTTCGCAATGTATTCTTCAGTCGAGACCGAAAACAATGCGTATCACTGTGGACGGTGAATTAGGCAAGGGAGTGACAGCAAAAGACGTGGCTCTTTACATGATGTCAAAGATGACAACCAGTGGTGCTACCGGATATTTTGTAGAATATGCAGGCTCGGCCATCCGTAATCTGACAATGGAGGGACGTCTCACGCTTTGCAACCTTTCCATAGAGATGGGGGCACGTGGCGGTATGGTAGCTCCTGACGAAGTGACTTTCGAGTACATCAAAGGTCGTGAGAATGCTCCGAAGGGAGAAGAATGGGAAAAGGCGGTAGCCTATTGGCGAACGTTGAAGAGCGATGACAATGCCGTGTTCGACAAGGAAGTACGCTTCGATGCTGCCGATATCGAGCCGATGATTACTTACGGAACGAATCCCGGAATGGGAATGGGCATCACCCAGCATATTCCTACCACAGAAGGAATGGGAGAAACGGCACAGATCTCTTTCAAGAAATCACTGGATTATATGGGATTCAAGCCGGGCGAGTCTTTACTGGGCAAGAAGATTGATTACGTATTCTTGGGCGCTTGTACAAACGGTCGTATAGAAGATTTCCGTGCCTTTGCTTCTTTGGTGAAAGGTCGCAAGAAAGCGGACAATGTGACAGCATGGTTGGTGCCGGGCTCTTGGATGGTAGATGCCCAGATTCGTAAAGAAGGCATTGACAAGATATTGGCTGATGCCGGTTTTGCTATCCGTCAGCCGGGGTGCTCTGCTTGCTTGGCGATGAATGACGATAAGATTCCCGCAGGAAAGTATTCGGTATCTACCAGCAACCGTAATTTCGAAGGCCGTCAGGGACCGGGTGCACGCACATTGCTTGCCAGCCCGTTGGTAGCGGCTGCAGCGGCAGTGACCGGTGTAATTACTGATCCGAGAGAACTGATGTGATTCCAATCGTAAATAGTAAATCGTTAAATAGTAAATAAACAGATGGCTAAGACAAAATTTAATATCATAACAAGTACTTGTGTACCCCTGCCTTTAGAAAATATAGATACCGACCAAATTATTCCGGCCCGTTTCTTGAAAGCAACTACCCGTGAAGAGAAATTCTTCGGTGATAACCTTTTCCGTGATTGGCGTTACAATGCCGACGGCTCTCTGAATAAGGACTTTGTGTTGAACAATCCTACCTACGGCGGACAGGTATTGGTGGCAGGAAAGAACTTCGGTTCCGGTTCGAGCCGTGAGCACGCAGCTTGGGCGATTGCCGGATATGGCTTCCGTGTGGTGGTGTCCAGCTTCTTTGCCGATATCCATAAGAATAACGAACTGAACAATTTTGTGCTTCCGGTGGTTGTTTCCGAAGGATTCTTGCAGGAACTGTTCGATTCTATTGAAGCAGACCCGAAGATGGAAGTGGTAGTGAACCTTCCTGAGCAGACTATCACTAATAAGGCGACCGGTAAGAGCGAGCATTTTGAAATCAATGCTTACAAGAAACATTGTCTGATGAACGGACTGGACGACATAGATTTCCTGTTGAGCAATAAAGATAAAATAGAAGCATGGGAAAAGAAGGCGTGAAAATAGAAATCATGGACACTACGCTTCGCGACGGCGAACAGACCAGCGGAGTATCTTTTGTGCCTCATGAGAAACTAATGATCGCCCGTTTGCTGTTGGAAGATTTGAAAGTAGACCGGGTAGAGGTTGCTTCGGCGCGAGTATCGGACGGTGAGTTTGAAGCCGTGAAGATGATTTGCGACTGGGCGGCCCGGCGCAATCTGCTTCAAAGAGTGGAAGTGTTGGGATTTGTAGACGGCCACACTTCGGTAGACTGGATACAGCGTGCCGGTTGCCGTGTCATCAATCTTCTTTGCAAAGGCTCGCTGAAGCATTGTACGCAGCAATTGAAGAAAACGCCGGAGGAACATCTCGCGGACATTATCGACGTGGTGCATTATGCCGATGAACAGGATATAACAGTCAATGTCTATCTGGAAGACTGGAGCAACGGCATAAAGGATTCTCCCGAATATGTATTCCAGTTGATGGACGGATTAAAGGAAACGAGTATCAAGCGTTTCATGCTGCCCGATACATTAGGCATTCTGAATCCGTTGCAAGTGATAGAGTATATGCGGAAGATGAAAAAACGTTATCCGGATACTCATTTCGATTTCCATGCGCACAATGACTATGACTTGGCTGTGAGCAACGTGCTGGCAGCGGTATTGAGCGGTGTCAAGGGATTGCATACTACCATCAACGGACTGGGCGAACGGGCGGGCAACGCTCCTTTGGCAAGCGTGCAGGCTATTCTGAAAGACCATTTCAATGCGGTGACCAATATTGACGAAAGCCGTCTGAATGATGTCAGCCGGGTGGTGGAGTCGTATTCCGGCATCATGATACCTGCCAACAAGCCGATTGTGGGCGAGAATGTCTTTACGCAAGTGGCGGGGGTGCATGCCGACGGTGATAATAAGAATAATCTGTATTGCAATGACCTGCTTCCCGAACGGTTCGGACGGAAGCGCGAATATGCGTTGGGAAAGACGAGTGGAAAGGCGAATATCCGCAAGAACCTCGAAGATCTCGGATTGGAACTGGACGAAGAGTCTATGCGCAAGGTGACGGAACGCATTATCGAATTGGGCGACAAGAAAGAACTGGTGACTCAGGAAGACCTGCCATACATTGTTTCTGATGTATTGAAACATGGTTCGATAGGCGAGAAGGTGAAGTTGAAGAGCTATATCGTGAATCTTGCCCACGGCTTGAAGCCGATGGCGACATTGAAGATAGAAATCAACGGAAAGGAATACGAAGAAAGCTCAAGCGGCGACGGTCAGTATGACGCTTTCGTGCGTGCGTTGCGCAAGATATATAAGGTGACATTAGGACGTAAATTCCCGATGCTGACCAATTATGCGGTAACAATCCCGCCAGGCGGGCGTACGGATGCGTTTGTGCAGACAGTAATCACATGGAGCTACGACGAACAGGTGTTCCGTACCCGTGGACTGGATGCCGACCAGACGGAGGCTGCCATCAAGGCTACGATGAAGATGCTCAATCTCATAGAAGATGAATACAAGAAGGGCTAAGAAGAATAATGCTACAAGAAGAATAACGATAAATAAACTAAACATTAAATAACATGGATTTTAAAATAGCTGTATTAGCAGGCGACGGCATCGGACCGGAAATCTCTGTACAAGGTGTGGAGGTGATGAGTGCCGTTTGTGAGAAGTTTGGACACAAAGTAAGTTACGAATATGCCATCTGCGGCGCCAATGCGATAGATCAAGTGGGCGATCCGTTTCCGGAGGCAACTTTTCAGGCATGCAAGAATGCGGATGCTGTATTGTTCTCTGCTGTAGGCGACCCGAAATTCGACAATGATCCTACCGCTAAGGTGCGTCCCGAACAGGGCTTGCTGGCTATGCGTAAGAAATTAGGGCTTTTTGCCAATATCCGCCCTGTACAGACATTCAAGTGCTTGGTTCACAAATCTCCGTTGCGTGCGGAACTGGTAGAGAATGCCGATTTTATCTGCATTCGCGAGCTGACCGGCGGTATGTATTTCGGTGAAAAGTATCAGGACAACGATAAGGCTTATGATACCAACTATTATACCCGTCCGGAAATAGAACGTATCCTGAAAGTCGCTTTCGAATATGCGATGAAGCGTAGAAAACACTTGACGGTGGTTGATAAGGCGAATGTGCTTGCCTCTTCACGTCTGTGGCGTCAGATTGCGCAGGAAATGGCTCCCAACTATCCTGAAGTAACGACTGACTATATGTTTGTGGACAATGCAGCCATGAAAATGATTCAGGAACCGACATTCTTCGACGTGATGGTTACAGAAAATACATTCGGAGATATCCTCACGGATGAAGGTTCGGTAATCAGCGGTTCTATGGGCTTGCTTCCGTCTGCTTCAACAGGTGAGAGCACACCGGTATTCGAGCCGATTCACGGCTCATGGCCGCAGGCTAAGGGATTGAACATCGCTAATCCGTTGGCACAGATCCTTTCCGTAGCTATGTTGTTCGAGTATTTCGACTTGAAAGAAGAAGGTGCTTTGATTCGTAAGGCAGTAGATGCCTCTTTGGACGCAAACGTACGCACACCGGAAATACAGGTTGCCGGCGGGGCAAAATACGGTACGAAAGAAGTGGGACAATGGATTGTTGATTATATCAAGAAAGCTTGATATCCCACTCTCGCCACAGCAGAATATACAGAACTGCACAGGAGTGGTTTAGAAACAGATTATTTTAGAAAGCGTGCAATAATGCTCGGATTTTAGAGTTAGAGGGTGTGTCAGATTTTGACGCACCCTTATTTATATTATGCGTGTTTTGTTGTAATTCTCCCCCGAAAATTATGTAATTGGGGTTATAATATCAGTAATTAGTCTACTATATAGTCTTATGTTTTCCACTATTTTTGCACTTAGAAAACAAATGAAGAGATAAACCATGTCAAAGAATATTTTGATTTTATCGTCCGGCACCCGTTGTGGTGGCAATTCGGACACGCTCTGCGATGAATTCATGAGTGGAGCCATATGGGAAAACCGGTATAAGGAAAGGAGCGGATTATGACACTTGACGATTTTCTGAAGCATATCGAGGCCGGTGGTACGCTCGATACGCCGGATATTTACCGGCTGATGGATGAAATGAGTGACGAAGCTCGTCGCGTCACCTGCGAGATAAACAACACTTATCATTCACAGGAGGAATTACGTGCATTGATGTCGCGTCTGCTCGGTAAGCCCGTGGATGAAACTTTCAAGATATTTCCTCCGTTCTACAC
>CAKUYM010000207.1 GCA_934716785.1 uncultured Bacteroides sp.
TTGGAATAAGACAATGTAACTTTGTCTGATGTCTGTCCGTCTTGAGCCTTTCCGGCTTTCTGACCACCGCAAGAAGCGAAAACTCCTGCTACTAAACAACAAGCTAAAGGATAAAATACTTTTTTCATGATATTTATTCTGTTATTTGATTAAAATATTCTTTTTATCTGGGCATATCCGGCAGTTTCCAGCCTTCACGGTAATTATGCTTCACTAATTCTTCTGCAAATTGCTTTGCATTAACCGGATCCGTCCAAGTCTTATCAAAAGTAGGATGACCGTCATGAATCTTGAATCCGTCTTTAACAACGGTACGGATAGTTTCATTGTCACCAATATTGGTAAAGCGCATATTAGCACCATCCCACTCCAAGGTCTTGTTCAAAGCTTGCAGACGAATAGCCAACACTCCCATTGCCACCATTTCATTCATCGGTCCTGCTTCTGAGAAGTCTGATTTCGTCATGACACGGCTTGACTTATCTTCTTTACAAGCACGTACCCAATCCATTTCGTGACCGCCATTCATAGCTTTAGGCACACGACGGCAAACTTTCGGAGCATTCGGCTTGCGACCGGAAAGCAACCATGGGTTCTGTCCGTAACATCCGCAAATCAAAGTATCTTTCGTTCCGTGGAAGATAGTCAGACCACCACCGCTCTGCATCAGTTGTTTTCCTTCCGGGAATCCTTTCGGACGTTCAGGCATCATACCACCGTCATACCAATGAACTTCCACTTCAGGCATAGCCACTTTCGGCATATTATCGCGAGCCGGGAAAATCATTTTTACATGCTGCGCCTGCGGAGCACAAGCATTCAACAACAGAGTTGATGATCCTTCCACTTTTGTCGGGTATTGCAGTTTCAACGCTTTAAACGGCTGATGTAGAATATGGCAAGCCATGTCGCCCAACGCTCCTGTTCCATAGTCCCACCATCCACGCCAGTTCCAAGGATGATAAATGGCATTATATGGATTCATTTTAGCAGGACCTGTAAACAAATCCCAGTTCAATGTACTTGGGATGCGATCCGCCTTTTCCGGAACATTCAATCCTTGCGGCCAAATCGGACGATCGGTAGCGCATTCCACTTTTGTCACATCACCAATTTCTCCATTCCAAATCCATTCGCAAACCAAATCAGTACCTTCATCTGATGCTCCTTGGTTACCCATCTGAGTAGCAACACCTGTTGAAGCAGCCAATTTTGTCAACAAACGAGATTCATAAACCGAATGAGTCAACGGTTTTTGACAGTATACATGTTTTCCCATTGTCATTGCATCAGCAGTGATAATAGCGTGTGTATGGTCAGCAGTTGCAATAATAACACCATCGATAGATTTGCCCATTTCATCATACATCTTACGATAGTCCCAATACTTTTTAGCCTTAGGGAACTCATCGAATACACCTTTCGCGTATTTCCAGTCCACATCACAAAGAGCCACAATGTTTTCAGTGCCCTTTACATGATTGATATTGGCATGCCCCATACCACCGATACCTACAGCGGCAAGATTCAGTTTGTCAGTAGGCGAAATATGCCCATGACTCATACCTAAGATAGAACTGGGAGCAATAGTTATACCTGCTAAAGCAGCAGCTCCCGTTTTCAGAAATTTTCTTCTTGAAATGTTTGACATGATTATTTATTTTAAGGGTTTGTAATTTGTGGAAGATTACTATGTAACAATCCATATCCATTTTTCATATTTCTTCTCCGTTCACGAATTTGTTCCAATGTCTGCAAATTACCAATCGCCGGCAGATCATGGCTACGTGCATCCTTCAGGAATTTCCATGCATATTCGGATGCAATGGCCGAATCACGCATCAGTGGCAGACGCGGACTGCGTTGCCCGGTCGTCACCGAATCTGCAAACAAATCGCAAAGCACATCAATATTCTTACCACCGAAAGGCTTCTCCATACGAATAGTCTGATTGACCCCATGCAGGTCGACCACAGCCGTCTTGAAGTCATGCGTCATACGCACCACCCCTTTTGTACCTATTATATCTACGTATGAATTATGTGTCTGATCTTTTGACAATTGTCCATAAACAAAGCCTTGAGTAATATCAAAAACCACACCATTCTGAAAAGTACCGTGGCATTGCAGCCACCAAGGATCTTTGTAATTCCACATATTCACCCCCTGCGCATGCCACGTCCGGTAATCGCATCCGGCATACCAGCGGGCAATGTCCACATAATGCATACCACAATCATGGAAAGCGGGACCTTCATATTCATGCCCTTCTCCAGGTGCCAGTCCGGGAGTCATATGACAGATACGGAGAATAGCCAACTCTCCTATTTCTCCTGATTGGATGTATTCTTTCATCTGATTATGGTACCAGGAATTCCGCAGATACAAGTTTACGGTAGAAATAAGATTTGACTTTTCCGTCATTTCTACAACTTTCCACTCATTCTCCATCGTATCTGCAACCGGCTTTTCAGAAATGATATGTTTTCCGTAGCGAATGGCCTTTTCAATCTGTTCCATTCGAGAGTTTGCCAAAGTGAAAAGTCCGACTACTTGTACACTTTTATCTTCAAAAATACATTGATTATCTTCTACCACACAAGATTCGGGAGAAATTTTTTCAGCCAATTGACGCGATTCCGGATTGGTATCACAGATATAAGCAATATTCCATCGCCCACTTTTCCGCATCGCTTCCCAATAGAATCTTCCCATTCTACCGAAACCGATTATACCGACCTTTATTCTTGTGTCTACCGCAGATTGCGTGTTCATAAAATATAGTAAATTTAAGTACAAATAATAGATAAACCATCAATCTCCATCACCTGATAGATGAATCGAAAACTGATAATGCAAAACTAACCAAATAAGCAACGCATTCTTTGGCTTACATATTTTTATGTAGATAGGCAATTAAGATAAATTACTAATTACGAACAAATTAGATATTTTAAGATATCAAAAAAATGTAGATAGATTGGAAAGATATTTGAGTTACAAAACAATTATTTCTCTTGAGTTGAGCTTATTTTCATGATCTCACATTCAAACTCGTCCTTATCTACTACCGCCCTCTTTCTCATTTTTGTGCGATAGTTGTAAACCGTACTTGTAGAGCAACGAAGAAAGTTAGCAATCTTACCACTGTCGGTTATTCCCAACCGCAGCAATGCATAAATGCGGAGCTCCCTATTCAATAACGCATCCGGTTTCAAGACGATCTGTTCTTCCTCTTTCAATAAAGCATTAAAATCTGATACAAAAGTCGGATACAAACCTAAAAAGACTTTATCAAAGCGAGTGTACAAGGCATCAAGCTCCTCATCAATAAGCTTAGAGGATTTCAGTTTCTTGATCAGTTCATCGTAGTATCTGTTTATGGCATACTTATACAATACATTTTGGAATTTTTCCATCTTACTGATATAACTGAAACACACATCGAAAAATTCTGCAATATAATGCTCTTTTACATTACTTATTTCGGACAACTGGTTATTCGTATCATTCAATTGGCTATTCACTGCATTCAATTTCTCGTTCAATCTCAAGAGTTCTTCGTTACTTTGCGCCAGTGCCCGCTTTATCCTCAGAATCTTCCGCATCTGAAGATAGATACATGCCACTAACAAAACTAAAAGAAACAAGATAACGCCGGTTGAAATAAGGAAAGTTAGCAAATTATCTTTGGCCTTTGCCTGTTCTGCCTGATAAGCTGAGTTGACAATAGAATAGAACTTATAAATTTCCATCGCCCTAAAATGAATCCCCGAGGAAAGCACATCATCAATAACGGACTGAGTAAATTTAAAAGCATCGGCCAAATTTTTATCTTCATACTGTATCAACGCCAATTCCTGCAAAGATGCCGTCTCACGTGTAGCGTTCCTAATATCCGCTATGGCAGACATCATATAATATTTCTTCACTTCATCCGGCTTATTCAGATGTTTGTACAACCCGGCGCATGAATGAGTAATCATGGCATAATTAGGTGATCCCCCCTCTTCTGTTTCAAGCAATTCACGAAGAATCTTCTTCGCTTTTACCGAATCGTTCCAAGCATAATAATAAGATCTGGATAGTTTGTAATCGAAAGAATTATGGTCAAGGAGTGCCAACAGCGAATCCAGATAAGCCGTTCTCTGTTTTCCGAATCGTTTATTAGTAGTGATGATGGAATAATATTCCCAAAACCGGGAGTAGGTTTCATAATAGACGGGCAATAGCTCATGTGGGAGTTCCGAACTTTTTATGTTTTCAAGGATAATTTCCGCATCCCTATATCTTCCACACATCGAATAGAGAAGACTCAATTGCAAAGACGACTCATATTTCAAATAGGTTTTATCCAACCGGCGAGCAATCTCAACATTCCGATCCACATAATGAATGGCAGAGTCTACAACAAATTTCTTATACTCATCATATAGCTGAACGTTAATCTTATATTCCTGCTCCAGAGTCAAACCCGCAGTTTTCAGTTTACTTTTAATCCGATTGATCCGCACCTCTTTCCGATGAATAAAGACAGTTTTATCATCAATCATCCGGTGCAAAGAGTCGGTCAACAATTTCAATTCGTTATCCGCATAAAGAGCATTACCGCCAATGCCCAAAGCTATCAGCAGCAATAAGAAGCCTTTCTTTATCAAATAACGTCCGAATTTCATATTATTAGCGTATAAGTCCTAAAAGAAAAAGCGACTTATTCATTCAGAACAAATCGCTTTTTGTATATTGAAGTAAATCTGCTCTTATTCAGCAACTACTTCGAAAGGAATTTCTACTGAAACTTCCTTGTGAAGTTTAACTATAGCCTTATAGTTACCAACTTCTTTCACAGCGTCTTTTACAACGATGATCTTTCTGTCGACTTCGTGTCCCAATTTTGCCAATGCCTCAGCAATCTGGATAGGACCAACAGAACCGAAGATAGTACCAGTTGAGCTAACTTTAGTTGCAATAGTCAAAGCTACACCTTCCAACTTAGCAGCAGCATCCTCAGCATCTTTCTTGATTTTCTCAAGTTTGTGAGCGCGTTGTTTCAGTTCTTCAGCCAACATTTTCTTTGCAGAAGGAGAAGCGATGACAGCTTTTCCAGTAGGGATCAAATAATTACGACCGTATCCGGATTTCACGTTTACGATATCGTTCTTATAACCCAAGTTTACTACGTCTTCTTTTAAAATAATTTCCATACTTTTCCTCCTTCTTATTTCATCATGTCAGTTACATAAGGCAGTAATGCCAAGTGACGAGCTCTCTTCACAGCCTGCGCGATACGACGTTGGAACTTCAAAGAAGTACCTGTGATACGACGCGGAAGGATTTTTCCCTGTTCATTCAAGAATTTCTTCAAGAATTCGGGATCTTTGTAGTCGATGTAACGGATACCGCTCTTTTTGAAACGGCAGTATTTTTTCTTCTTAACATCTACTGACGGCGGAGTTAAATATCTGATTTCTGATTGAACTTGTTGTGCCATGATTAATCCTCCTTTTTGTTTGATTTAACACTTCTTCTCTTAGCAGCATATTCTGCAGCATACTTATCCATCTTGAAAGTCAAGAAACGGATAACACGTTCATCACGACGGAAGTTTACTTCCAATTTGTCAATTACAGTAGGTTCTGCATTGAACTCAATCAGTTGATAGAAACCGGTAGACTTCTTCTGAATTGGATAAGCCAATTTCTTCAGTCCCCAGTTTTCTTCATTGATAATCTCAGCACCTTCAGCTTGAAGAATACCTTTGAATTTCTCTACCGCTTCCTTCATCTGAACATCAGATAAAACGGGAGTTAAAATGAAAACGGTTTCGTATTGATTCATACTTCGTTTAATTAAATAAATAAATCTTTGATTTTTAATGCGGGTGCAAAGTTAGACAATTTATTTTGAACTACAAATATTTAATCTTTTTTTGTATCCGAATGTAGGAATTATCCGAGAAGCAGCTTAACTTTGCAAAGTTGTTTAAACAATAATTTCATGATAGAGCAATTTAACTTTGACATCCGGCTTATTTTTGCCATCTTAAATGGCAAGGTTTCTGCGGCAATCAACCGCAAGCTATACCGCAACTTCCGTCAGAACGGACTGGAAATCAGTCCAGAGCAATGGACAGTGCTTATATTCCTATGGGAAAAAGACGGTGTGACACAGCAAGAGTTGTGCAATGCAACTTTCAAAGACAAGCCCAGCATGACCCGCCTGATTGACAACATGGAGCGGCAACATCTTGTAGTGCGCATCTCCGACAAAAAAGACCGCCGCACAAACCTTATCCATCTCACCAAAGACGGAAAAGAGTTGGAAGAGAAAGCACGTATCATCGCCGGGCAGACTTTGAAGGAAGCCCTTCACGGTATTACGATTGAAGAGTTGAGTGTCGGACAGGAAGTTTTGAAAAAGGTTTTCTATAATACGAAGGATTAAACAGAGAAACAACCTTTTAAATCATAAAATCCACTAAATACTATCCTTATAGTGGATTTTTTATCCAAATAATTTCGCCCGTTAAAGAATTATGCTTTAATTTGTGACTGGAATATAATAATCTATTAAAATACACACACATGAAAGGTTTATTAAAGAACTTAGGATTGATCTTAATCTTGATCGGAGTAGTTATCCTACTGGGGTGTTCCTTTACAGGTAATGTAAATAACAACGCCATTTTGGGTAGCTCGGTAGTGCTGGTAGTACTGGGACTCATTTCTTATATCGTCATTAATAAGAAGATCGCCGATTAATTTCGTAGAAATCAATAAAAAATCCCGGAAACATTCATTTCCGGGATTTTTTATTTGCAGTTATCGCAATGTAATCTCATCAAGATTCAACTTCCGGTGTAATCAGTTTATAGCCTTTGCCATGGATATTGATAATCTCGATAGAATCATCTTCTTTCAGATGTTTACGCAGCTTCGTGATATACACGTCCATACTGCGGGCATTGAAATAATTATCATCAATCCAGATAGTTTTCAAGGCAAAGTCACGTTGCAGGATTTCGTTAGCGTGAGCGCAGAGCAATCCGAGCAATTCCGATTCTTTTGTAGTCAGCTTAGTCTGTTTGTCTTCCGTAGCCAGAATTTGTTTCTGTGTATCGAAAGTAAACTTACCAATCTTATAGATATTGCTTTCCTTATTCTTCTTTCCGCGAACGCGTCTCAAAATCGCTTCAATTCTGAACGTAAGTTCCTCCATACTGAACGGTTTGGTGATATAATCATCCGCACCAATCTTGAATCCCTCCAAGATATCCTCTTTCAGAGTTTTAGCTGTAAGGAAGATAATGGGAATTTCGGCATTAGCCGCACGGACATCCTGTGCCAGCGTGAAACCATCTTTCTTAGGCATCATTACGTCAAACACGCACATGTCATATTTATTCTTCAAGAAAGCCTTATAACCGGCTTCACCATCAGGATACAACTCCGCAGAATAACCTTTTGCCTGTAAATATTCTCTTAAAAGCATGCCAAGATTTTCGTCATCCTCGCATAATAAAATACGCAGTTTCTCGTCCATATCAATTATTTTTTAATAAAGGTAATGCAATAATAAATTTAGTTCCCACGTTCAGGTCACTTTCCGCCCGGATGGTTCCCTTATGTTCTACGATAATCTTCTTCACATAAGCCAATCCTAAT
>CAKUYM010000208.1 GCA_934716785.1 uncultured Bacteroides sp.
CAATCAGCACGGTTGTTCCTGTCGTAATGCCAAGGATAATACCGGTGATGGTCTGCATCACCTGACTGCCGATAGCCACAGCCGCCACACCGGCGGAACTATCATATTGTCCCACAACAAACAGGTCGGCTCCTCCATAGAGTGCCTGGAGTACATTGGCTACAAGAAAAGGTACTGCAAATTGCAGTAATACTTTCGGAACACTCCCTTGCGTCAAATCCAACTCTTTCATAGTCTTTTTTTTGATACTTTACCTCTTTTATAGTACCCTCCGATGAGAACCTTGTGCCTGTCCTCATTTGGGGGCTGCAAATATGGGCTTTGTTTTCATAACTGCCAAATTTAAATCTACTTTAACAATAATTTTCTCAAAGACAGACTTCTATTAGTGTCTTTCAATGCACATAAGGTCTGTAATATGGGTTAAATAATCCGTAATCTATATACAAGTCGAACCTAAAAACGTTAGTATCTTTGCAACAAGATAAAAATGAGATAAAAATAAGGTTTGAACAGGTATAAATTAAAAATCAAATTGATATGTATTTAGAAAAGATTAATTCTCCCGCAGACGTTAAGAAGTTATCATTTAAGGAACTCGATGAGTTAAGTAGTGAAATCCGTGATGCCCTTCTCCATAAGTTGAGCGAACACGGCGGACACTTCGGTCCAAACTTCGGAATGGTGGAAGCAACCATCGCGCTGCACTATGTATTCAATTCGCCGGTAGATAAGATTGTGTTTGACGTATCACACCAAAGTTACGTGCACAAGATGCTGACCGGACGAAAAGACGCTTTCCTCTATCCTGCCGAATATGACAATGTCTCCGGCTATTCAGAACCGGGGGAGAGCAAGCATGACTTTTTTGTGATAGGCCACACTTCCACTTCTGTCAGCTTGGCAAGCGGACTGGCCAAAGGGCGTGACCTGACCGGCGGCAGTGAGAATATCATTGCTGTGATAGGCGACGGTTCCTTAAGCGGTGGCGAAGCGTTCGAAGGCTTGGATTATGTGGCAGAACTTGGCACAAATATACTAATTATCGTCAACGACAATCAGATGTCTATCGCCGAGAACCATGGAGGTCTGTACAAGAACCTGAAAGAGCTGCGTGACAGCAACGGCAAATGTGAGTGCAACTTCTTCAAAGCGATGGGGCTGGATTATATGTACGTGAACGACGGCAACAATGTGGAAGCATTGATAGAGGATTTCTCCAAGGTGAAAGATATCCAGCACCCGATAGTGGTACACATCAATACGCTGAAAGGAAAAGGATACAAACGTGCGGAAGAGAACAAAGAGGCTTATCACTGGCGCACTCCGTTCAATATAGAAACCGGAGAAGCGAAGTTTGTCGATGACTCGGAAGACTATGGCGAAGTGACGGCTCAATATCTGCTGAAGAAGATGAAAGAAGACCAACGCGTGGTGGCAATCACTTCGGGCACTCCCGCAGTTCTCGGATTCACCCCCGACCGTCGCCAAGAGGCAGGAAAGCAGTTTGTAGATGTGGGCATCGCCGAAGAACACGCGGTAGCATTGGCATCCGGCATTGCCAAAGCTGGTGGCAAACCGGTTTACGGAGTGTACAGTACGTTTATCCAACGCACATACGACCAACTGTCACAGGATCTCTGCATCAACAACAATCCGGCAGTATTGCTGGTATTTTGGGGAACGTTATCCGGCATGAATGATGTAACTCACCTCTGTTTCTTCGATATTCCGCTTATCAGCAATATTCCCAATATGGTTTATCTGGCACCGACCTGCAAGGAAGAGTACCTTGCCATGCTGGAATGGAGTATCCGCCAGAATGAGCATCCGGTTGCTATCCGCGTGCCTGCAACAAGCGTAATCAGTTGTGGCGAGGCTGTAGAGACCGACTACAGTGCACTCATCCGTTATAAAGTGACTCATCGCGGCTCTAAGGTAGCAATTCTTGCATTAGGCTCGTTCTACGGATTGGGACAGTCTGTCCTGTCACTGCTGAAAGAGAAGGCAAACATCGACGCAACGCTTATCAATCCCCGCTATATCACAGGTGTGGATGCCGGACTGATGGAAGAGTTGAAAGCCGACCACCAATTAGTGATTACACTGGAAGACGGTGTGCTGGATGGCGGTTTCGGTGAAAAGATTGCCCGTTATTATGGAGACAGCGAAATGAAAGTGCTCAATTACGGTGCCAAGAAAGAATTTGTAGACCGCTTCGACATTCAAGAGCTGCTTCGTGCCAATCATCTCACCGATGAGCAGATTGTAGAAGATATCCAAAAAGTCATCGGATAAGCAACTCCAACCGCACTAAGCAACTCCAACCGGATTGCAATTTATGCAGAATAGGTTGAAATAATAAAGCCGCTTCTTTCGGGAGACTTGAATATCTCCATTGAAAGAAGCGGCTCTATTTTTATGCGCTTTTTTATGCGTTGCTAATTTTATGCACTGCTATTTTTATACGTTGCATATTTTATATGCAACGATCATTTCTCCGTCTATTTCTTCTCAACGTCTTCTATTTCTTACTGTCAATCTCTTTCAAAAGTTCCTCTACAGCCACTTTCAACTGTGTATCCTCCCCTTTCACTATCGTCTCAGGGCTATTGGCAACCTTGACATCCGGTTCCAACTGAGAATTTTCCAAATAGCTTCCATCATCCAAGCGATAACCTATGATAGGAATACCGAATACCAAAGACGGATCTTGCAGCGTCTCCCAAGACACACTTGTCATTGTTCCCGGAACGGGCATACCGACCAGTCTGCCTATCTTCTGATGTTTGTACACCCAAGGAGTGCCGTGCGCATTGGAGTAGTTGGCTTCACACTGCAACATGATAGACGGTTTGTTCCAACGGCGGCTCGGCATATCACATGCTTCACGACCACGTACAACTTGCGTGAAGTACTTATGTCCGCTAAACAGTATTTCAATGTCTTCGTGCAGACGACCTCCTCCATTGAAACGGGTGTCTATCACTATCCCGTCACAGTTGTTATACTTACCCAAAATATCAGAGTAGACAGTGCGGAAACTGCCGTCAGCCATAGACTGGATATGAACATATCCAAGACGTCCGTTCGACCATTTCTCAACATCGGCGGCACGTTGCTTCACCCAACGTTTATACAGCAACCCATTCTGCTGTCCGCTCGTGATAGGTTTCACCACTTCTTCCCAGCGTTCTTTGCTTTGCGGATCATAAAGTGAAATCAAAGTCTTCTTTCCGACCTTGTTGTTCAATAAGCAAGAAATGTCATTATCGTGAGCCAGTTCCTCACCGTTTATCTTCTCGATAATGCAGCCGGCTTTCACTTTAGTGCGGAAGTGGTCAAACGGACCTTTCTCTATCACCTCTGCTATTTTCATACCTTTTCCCTGATAGTCCCAATCGAACAACAGCCCCAAGCGGGAAGTCACATCCCCTCCGTTTCTCGGAGAATAACGGCCTCCTGTATGCGACACATTCAGTTCGCCCAACCATTCGCTCAGCAATTCGGCAAAGTCATAGTTGTTGTCAATGTGAGGCAGGAACTTGCGGTAAGCGGCAGTCATGGCATCCCAGTTCACCCCGTGCATATTGACATTATAGAAACATTTCTGCTGCTGTTTATATACATGGTCGAAAATCGCTTCGCGTTCGGCCGCCAGATTCATTCTCATTTCAGCCTGATAGCTGATTGTCTTCAAAGCCTCCGACTTGGCATCCATCTTCTGCATACTGCGGCTTCCCAACAAGAACACATTTCCTTGCTTATCCAGCATCAATGATGTCCAGCCGGTGTTGAGCTTATGCAGACGTTTCGCGTCTTTTTCGCGAAGATTCATTTTCCAGAGATCATATCCACCTTCAAAAGATGAGAAGTAATAAAGATTCTCTCCGTCTTTTGAAAGTATGGCATTGCCCAAGTCAGAAGAATTGGGAGTCAGGCGGACAATGCGGTCTTCTATGCCGTCAAGCTCTACGACAATATCCTTTGCCGCATCCTTATCCGTTTCACCAGCATCTTTTTCGGCACCTTTGCCTTTATCAGCCTTCTTATCTTCAGCTTTATTTTTATCCTTATCTTTATCTTTCGCTTTTTCCTGTTCCTTCTCCAATTCCTTGAGCAGTTCAAAATCTTCCTTGCTCAAACGATAACGGTCGTAGGCATCCTGATTCATGAAGACCAACATAACATCCCTTTGCGAACCCCAGGAAGCATGTGCACGCATACCGTAACGTTCCGTCTGGAAGAGAATGGCATTGCCATCAAGCACCCAAAGCGGAAAGCCACTGGTATATCCGCTATTCGTCAGATTGGTAATTGTTCCTCCCTGCGCACTGACTATACCTACATCGGAATAAGGATCATGACGATTTCCGATAAACTCAAGAGTAAACCACTTGCCGTCGGGCGACCATTCATACTCAAATCCTCCACCAGTGCGGTACCATGTAGAGCCATCCGTCACCTGACGCACCTTCTTAGTCTTCAAGTCAAGCACCATCAATCGGTTACGGTCTTCGATGAAAGCCAACTCCTTGCCGTCCGGTGAGTATTTCGGATAAGTGCGTTCCACGGTTTTTGAAGGCAGCAACACTTCCTCTTCAATCAGCGTGGCATTAGGAAAATTCGGATCCTCCTCACGAGCTATCTTGGCGGTATATAATTGCCAGTTGCCTGTTCTTTCACTTGCATAGACCAGCGTGCGGTTGTCCGGAGCAAAAGAGACATCAGCTTCTCCTGCCGGAGTATTCGTGATTTGCTTGGTCGTTGCATAGTCCGTAGAAGTGACAAATACATCACCACGCACAATGAAAGCCACCTGCTTACCGTCAGGAGATACAGAAGCCGAAGTCGCCCCTTGAGAGAAATTCAGCGTGGCGAGCTGCTCTTCATTATCGCGGACAAGCTCCACCTTTACCTTTTTAGGGCGGCCATTCATCTCCTGCGTATACAGCTCGCCGTCATAAGTGTAGCACAGCGTGCCCTTATCGCTGACAGAGAGGAAACGCACCGGATGAGTCTTGAAGGCGGTCACAGCTTTCACATCCTGCGGAGTGCTCAGCGAGAAAGAGTAAACATTGAACGAACCGCCATTGCGCTCACTCAGAAAATAGACCGTATTTCCATCGGGAGCATACACCGGATTGCGGTCTTCCCCACCCCGATTGGTCAGGTTCGTATGTTTTCCGGTCTTGGTATCGTATAGCCAAATATCTCTTGTGATGGACGAAGTGTGATGTTTTCTCCATTCGTTTTCAAAGCCCTTCTGGTCTTGATAAAGGAAGTTCTTCCCTGTCTTGTCGAAACATACCCACTCGGCGGGAGTGCCCAAGACTTGCTCGGTACGTCCGCCGCCAACGGGAACTTTATACAACTCCGTCATTGCTCCTGAAGGGAACATGACACTGGCGGCAGGATCCTGAATAGAAGCGGAGAAAAGCACGAACTTTCCGTCCGCCGTAAAAGTAGAAGGAATCTCCGATGCGGAATGGTAAGTCAGTCTTCTGGCCGCTCCACCATCGGCAGACATAACAAAAATATCCAGATTACCGTTGCGGTCGCTTGCAAATGCGATCTGCTTGCCGTCGGGCGACCACACGGGATTGGCTTCATAAGATGCTTGTGTTGTCAACTGCGTGGCAACTCCCCCTTGTGCGGGCACTTTGTAAATATCGCCCTTGTAGCAAAAGGCTATTTCCGTACCATCGGGCGAGATGCGTGCATCGCGCATCCACAAAGGAGTGATAGCATGACCGGATAATGCAGCCGCCATCAACGCCAAAGAAATTACAATTTTTCTCATTTCAATTTATTATATGTTTATTTTCATTATTGCGCAAAACCTCATAACGTTTTATATCAAACGAATTATAAAAAAAGTTCCGCCACAAAATTATAATAATTCTATGGCAGAACAAGCAAATTCTGTTAACTATTTTTTCGAACTTTACATCTGTCCATCTGAACGAAAGGCTTTACACCGCTTTTCCCATGTCATAGGCTTCCTGCAGATAAGAAGTATCCTTAATCTCTCCTACCTTCCAGACACCTACTCCATAGAGTACTCCCTTCTCCTGCGGTTCTTCCAGGCAGTCGAGGAATCCACGGAAACCATCAATGGTGCGTTCCATCATCGCCTTGTTGTTTTCGGCTGCGGTGACAATGAAATAGAACTCCTTATTGGAGATTTCCGTATAACGTGCGCAACAACGGTCGATCATTATCTTCATCTGCCCGCACATCGTATAGAAATAAACGGGAGTTGCCATCACGATAACATCGGCAGCAATCATCTTTTCAACGATTTCCGCCGCATCGTCTTTCTGCGGACACGGTTTGCCATACATGCTGCATACGCTGCATCCCGTACAAGGATGAACCGTCTTGTCTTTCAAAAATATCTTTTCCACCTCGTTGCCCGCTTCAAGAGCACCTTTCATAAACTCATCACAAAGTGAATCTGAATTACCACCCTTACGCGGGCTCGATGAAATTATCAAAACTTTCTTAGCCATAACTTTACTTTATTACTTTTATTATCAGAATCCTTTTTTCACTTTGCAAAGATAGACAATCCATCGCATAGCAGACGTATATAAATTACAGAGAGATATACCTTAATTACAGATTTCACGGGCAATGCTATACGCCGCCACCCAGCGCATGGTAAAGATTGATAATTCCCTGCACTTTGTCAAACACATCCTGCGCCAGCACTAACTCCGCATTCAACAATGACTGCTGAGCCGTCAGCACTTCCAAATAGTTTGTCGTAGAATGCTGCATCAGCAGTTCGGTCTTGCGCACGGCCTCCTGCAACGTATCAATCTGCCGTGTGCCTATCTTGATACGAGACTGTGCCGTCTGGCATTGCTCCAAGGCATCATTAACCTCCTTTCCGGCATCCAAGACGGATTGTCGGAACAATAGAGTAGCTTCCTCCTGCCGGGCTTTCGCCACTTTCAGGTTAGCAATATTAGCCCCCTTGTTGAATAGCGGTTGAGTCAATGCCCCCACTGCCGACAGCAGCCAACTGCCGGGGTTGAGTATCACCCCGCCCCCATTATTCGTCCAGCCGGCAGCTCCCGAAAGAGTGATGGCGGGATAGAAAGCAGCCCGAGCGGCATTGGTCGCATAAAAAGCCTGCGCCAAGTCCTGCTCAGCCTGTCTCACATCGGGCCGATTGGACAAAAGCTGCAAAGGTATCCCGACCGCCAATTCTTCCGGAAATTCCTGACCGTCCAATGTACCCCGGTTTATATGCTGCGGAGCCATGGCCAACAATGCCGACAGACTGTTTTCCGTAGCACGGATGCTTTTCCTTACAGAGAGAACAGATGCCTCAAGCGTCATCCGGTTCGCCTTTGCCTGAAGCACCGCCGCATCGTCCGACCTCCCGGCACGCTTCAAGGCCTCAAGCGTTTCTACTGTTTTTTTCCAGCTCTCCAATGTGCTCTCATTGATATCAAGTTGCTTGTCGAGCATCAACAGCGTATAATAGCCGGTTGCAATGGTTGCCACCAATTGTGTCTGCACCGCTTGCTCGTAAGCCCTGCTTCCTTCAAGCGCCGCTTTCGCCCCACGGCGGGCATTGGTGACCCGACCGAATATATCGACTTC
>CAKUYM010000209.1 GCA_934716785.1 uncultured Bacteroides sp.
TTTAATGCAAAAATTAAAGCATTCAGAGCTTCATTTCGCGGAGTTGTAGATAAGAGATTCTTTCTGTATAGGTTAGCAAAGATATATGCATAAAGGGGGAATTAACAAATGTTATCCCCCAAGAATTACAACTGAGCCCTTTCTATCTTTGCAAGAGTTTCCAATGATAGATTTTCCCTGCCTTTCAATATTTTCGAGATATACTGTTGGCTGCAATTCATCATCTGTGCCAGTTGTTTCTGGTTTATTCCCAGCTCATCCATCCTGTCCAGCATCAGCATGGCTATGCGTTGCGAGTACCGCAACCATGCTTTATTCTCCTGTCTGTATTCAAGCGCTTCGCGCCACTTTGAAGGAGTTGTCGAAGCATATTTTTCCAGCTTCTCAATCGTTGTTTTCATTCTATTATCCATAACTTTTCCCTCCTATGTTATCTTGTCGAATTTCATATTAATAGGTTGTAACAGAGATGCGAAGAAATAACGATAGATACAACTTATAAGTTGATTAATTCGCTTGGTGAGTAGATTTTATTTTTGTTTTGGCCTCTGTATGGGTAAACAATTGTATCAGCCTCCCCCACAATGCAGCAATGCGTTGCGGGGGAGGCTGAAATATAGTAGAGTGTATGTATACGCTTTTTATAGCTGAGTCGCTTTTACTATTCCAAAGGCAGTATGAACACGAAACGGGCACCGTTGGTATAAGTCTTGTCTATCTTCACTTCACCGTGCAGCCGTTCGGCTATGGCGCGACAGATATTCAGTCCCAGTCCTGTGCCTTGCTTGAACTCATCCAACTTCTTGAAACGCTCGAAAACACTATCCATTTGATCCATGGGGATGCCGCTACCGGTGTCTGTGACGGAGAATGTAATCTTTCCCGGATTCTCGGTGATGGAGCAGTGGAGATGTATTTCCCCTTTCTCCGTATGCTTTTCCGCATTGGTCAGGAAGTTGATAAGCACTTGTCTTGTGCGTTGCTCGTCGGTGACAATCTCGAAATCATCCGATACCTCGGTGGTAAAATATAGTTTCACCTCTTCCGGTTTCCGGTGAGTTACCGTGGAGAGTATCACACGACACATCTCGTTGCAAGGATAGGGCGCTAAGTTCATGGTATATTTGCCACTTTCCAATGAGGAAAGATCAAGCACATCATTGATCAGCGTAGTGAGCAATTCGGAATTGTGCAGGACGAGAGACCTGAATTCTTTTTTCTCTTCATCACCTAAGGGCAGTTCCGGGTCGGACAATAACTGAGAGAAGCCTACGATGGCATTGAGCGGAGTACGTATCTCATGGCTCATGTTCTGTATGAAATAGGTCTTCATCTTGTCAGCTTGTTCGGCAAGGTCGCGGGCAACAGTCAGCTCCTCATTCTTCCTCTGCAACTTCTTGATCATATTCTTATGTGAATACAGATAGAATATCAATGCGATAATAAAGATGCAAGAGAAGGAAATGACAAGTTTGAATACCATCAACTTTCGTTCCGTCTCCTTTTCTCGTGCCTCTAATTTCAGTTTCTCGTTGCCTATACGCACATTCAATTCCGATAGGTCTGCCGATTGGACAACTTGGTTGATGGAGTCTTGCAGATGGTAGAATTCCTGCAGCCCTTTGAGTGCCTCTTTGTATTTTCTCTCTTTTACATTGATATTGATATGATAGCTCATCCTGTCCCGTACTGAAGTGACGGAGTCGGCAAGCGCATGTGCTTTCTCATATTGTTGATGGGTCACATAGTTGTAAATCCTAATTTCCTGAAGTTCCTGCTTACGGGTGTCTCCATACTTCTCGACCGCCTTTATGCATTCCTGATAGTAGGCGTTGAATTCTTCCTGTCTGTCGAGTATATATAGGAGTATACATTTCCGAAGCATGGCGGTGTACATATTTGTGGGAGTCTTGGCTCCCTTTATGGCTTTTTCCGCATTTTGAAGGGCTTGCTCGTATTGTCTCAGATCTTGTTGGATCGTAGCTATCTTATAGTATATAAAGGAGATATCCTGATCCGTAACATTTTTCTCCATATACTCTGCAGTCTGTTGGAAATAGTCCAATGCTTGCCGTAATTCCCTACGGACCTGGTAGATGTTTCCCATCATGCGCAAGCAGGTGGCAATGCCATACGGATAATTGTCAGTAAATGCTTGTTGTTTAATCTGCTCAGCTTCTTGAAGCGCACGTAGTGTTTGGTCTTGATTCATCAGGAAATTTACTTTGTAGATGCAGCCAAAGTAATAATATTGCAGATAATCGTTTTTTCGGGATACTTTTTGGACTCTGTCGACCGCTTTCTCAAATTCCTCCGTATTATGATGGTTGAAATAATGGACTACGGGAATTGTAAGCGCAAGGCATTGCGCTTTCTTATCATTTATCTTGATCGCTTCATTGTAGAGCGTATCGGCAATCTGTAATCCCAATGTGTCTTGCCGATACTTGTTTGCCCTTTCATAAAGCGGATAAAGAGAATTGTCTATCTTATATGGGTTGTCCTGTGCCTTCACAGGAGAAGAGAATTCGAATAGAGCAACCAGTAAGCCTATGATTATGCACCTAATTCCCGTCATTTTATCTCTTTGTTATATTCATATTCTTTGGCGGGAATCGCCCACATCCAGTTGTTGGCATCTTCCGGACGGATGGTGACGGCTGCATTCTTCATGTAGTTTCCCCCGTCAGCAAAGGTATGGCGCACGATGGTGTCTTTGCGTCGTTTGTAGTCGAACCAACTGAACCCTTCGCCCCATAATTCGATGCGACGATAGAATTTAATCTCATCCAGCAACTCCTGTCCGCTTTTTGTGCAAGTATATTGAGGATCACGTCCGCTGTCGTGCACCAGTTCTTTCAGTAGCTGCCGGGCTTCATCCTCTTTCGAGGGTGTCAGATGGCAGTCGGCTTCGGCTTCGATAAGATACATTTCCGAACTTCGGAACAGACTGAAAGGCATGGCTCCCAAGTTGTCGATACATTTGAACTTGAATGACATATAGGCATATACTTTGGCTGATGCGTTAAGCTCGGGATAGAGCTCTCTTGCGTATGCGGTCAGTGCACTGCCCCCTAAACCATTGCCTGCTACTCCGCCTGTATTGTATGGATAGTCTTTCGGGTCGAGGAAAAGTTGTTTGCGGATATCGCTCTCCGGCAGTTGGTCATACAATTCCCGATTGATGCAGGCGGGATAACTACATACAATTACACAGGACGAATTGTATGCAATACGCCCTGCAAGCGAGGAGTTGCCCAATGACTCTTCCGCACTGTCGTAAATGCTCCATATCCATTCCTTGTTCACGGCATTGAATCCGCTGAGGTATTCGTCCGTACTCATAAGCGAGTAGTTGGCACGTGCCAATGCCGCATAGCGGGCGGCTGTGACCCAGTCTTCGCGGGTGAGTGCCGCACGGGCGTATATGGCGTAAGCAGCGTCTATATTGACTTTGTAGTTCTCGTTCTCTTCACGAGTGAGGCCCGATGCCTGATAGTACTCGATGGCAGTGTCCAGATCCTTGTATATCTGCTCATAACAAGTCAGCATGGAAGACAGAGGGCAATCGCCGGTAGATGATACGTCGAGCCGTAGAACTACACCGTCTGCGCTGCCATCCTGTGAGTCACACCAACGCGGGGAGTAGAACTGCAGCAGTTGCAGATAGCTGTAGGCCCGGTAGGTCAGTGCCTGTGCATAGATATACTTGAATTTGCGGCTGCTTTCGGGGCTTACATAAGAGATAATGGCGTTGGCGTTGCTGATTATCTTATAGTAATAATGCCACATATATTCCGTAAAAGAACTTGTAGGGATGGCATGTGAAGCTCCGTTGAATATCGTATAGAAATTATTGCGCGGGCAGTACATATCAGCCCCTTGATATTCGGTATATAGCAGTCTTACAGACCCCTCTCCATTGAAAGACACACCATCGAGCTTATTGCTCGCATAAAATGTTTTCATCAATTTAGCCAGTCCGTTGACTGCATATGTCGCATACTCTTCGTTTTTGAACAGGTCGGCGGGTGATACTTGCTTGGTAGGAGCAGTGTCCAGATAGTCGCCGGCGCAGGAACAGCATAATAGCGGCAACAACAGGCAATTCTTTATGATGTTATTCAGATATTTCATAATACTTTGTCCTTTTCTTATAAATTAATATTAACGCCGAATGAGAATGTACGGGCGATACTTGTGTAGTTGTTGACTATCCCGTCAAGAGTCTGTACGGGATTCAGTCCTTTGCGCTTGCTGAACAGGGCTGCATTCTCTATGGCTGCATGCACGCGTATCGAGCCGAGTGTCAACCGTTTGCTCCATGCGGCAGGCAGGCGATAGGAGAGGGTGATGTTCTTTATGCTGAAGTAATCACCGTTTACAATGTAGCGCGTGGATGCTTTCGGATTGCTATACCCGTTGACGGTAGCGTCAAGATTCACCTGAGGAATGCCCGAAGGGTCAATCCGGTTGGGCGACGTTTCAGTCATACCTTCGGGAACACCGGTCCATGCATTCTGCAGATCAGCGCTCAGCGCATGCACACCCATGGATGTCAATGTCTGATAAGGCAGGTCAAGCACTTTGGCACCGCAACTGAAAATCATCAATGCCGACAGGCTGAGGTCTTTCCAACGCAGGGAGGTGGTGAACGAGCCTCTTATTTTAGGCAGGGCGCTGCCCGACCAGTCTTTACGTGCATAACGTGGATCTCCGGTATAGTATTGTCCGTTGATATTCACCCAGCCCGTTGTCGGAATAGCCGTCTTCCCGTCTATGTTCTCTTCCGCATTCACGGGTGTCTTTCCATCTTCCCTGGCAATGTAATATGTGTTGAAGTCGGGGAAGTAGACACTCCGTCCCGTCATTTGGTCCACACCTGCATATTGGTATAGCCAAAACTCATAAAGGCTGTATCCTTCCTTGATTTTCTGATAGTCTCCGGCCATAATGCCTTCTTCGCGATCCTTTTCCGGCAGTCTCCCGATTTTATTCTTCACTTTGGAAAGGTTCAGCCCTACGTTCCATTCCCATTCCCGATTGCGAACAATGTCGCCATCGATGCTAAACTCCCATCCGCGGTTGGATACATCGCCGATGTTCTTCCAAACGGTTGAGTAGCCGGTAGACGAATCCGTGACGCCGGCAGATAAGGGTTGGATAAACTTGAATAGCAGGTCGTCGGAACGCCTGTCGTAGTACTCGAAATTCAGATTGATGCGATCAAATAAGCGAGTCTCCAAGCCAATGTTCAGTGATGAATTCGTCTCCCATTTCAAATCCTGGTTCTCATTCTGCACTTTATAGTAAGCCGCAGCACCACCGTTTACGGCCGGGCTATAAAGAGACATCCACTGATACAAGCCGTTACTGCTATCGAAGTTATCATTTCCCACTTGTCCGTAAGAGAAACGTAGCTTAAGGCGATCCAGCCAAGATACATTCTTTAGGAAAGCTTCATTAGAGAGCATCCATCCTATACCTACGCTCCAGAAGTTACCCCAGCGGTGGTCTGCATGAAAGATGGAAGAACCGTCTCGGCGGAAAGAGGCCTCGGCGAAGTAGGTGTCATTATAATTGTAGCGCGCCCGTGTGAAGTATCCTTCTATGCGGTAGGTATCTTTATACCCTTCACTGTAAGTCGTAGTGGTGAAGTTTGACAATTCCTCCACTCCGGGAAAGTTCTCATTCTTTTTCTGAATGATATCAATGTTGCGGTTATAATCATAATTCTCATGTCCCGCCATCCACTCAGTGAGATGTTTGCCGAATAGACGTTTCCATGTCAGTATTTCTTGCAGGTTATATTCTTTGTATTTCTGGCCGATCTTGCTGATAAATCCCGTATCTTTATAATTTCCTATTTCAGCATTGCCGTACTGGCGCTCTTCTATATTGCGCAGACTCATATTCCCTTTCACCGAGAATGTGAAATCACGCAGAAAAGAGATGTCCGCATACATATTCCCCCTCAGCGTATTGGCGGTATTCCAATACTTGTCTTTTTCATTTTCCCATAGCAAATGGTGACCGGCGCTATTGACGTCAGCTTCCAAACGAGTCGTCGAGCCGTTGTCATATTGCTTGCCACCCTCTTCGTTCAGCACGTAATCTCCTTTGCCGTGGAGCAAGGACCCGTCGCTTGCCAGCACATCTTCCGTATAGTGAAGGTGAACCGGATAGATGGGTGCTATTCTTCGTGCAAAGTAGAAAGCATTTGTCGGATAAGAGGCCTGCGTGCTTCCGATGGCTCCTGTATCCCAGTTGGTCTTTTGATAGGTTCCGGCAAGCAACAGACCGGTTTTAAACCATGAGCGCGGCGCGAAGTCCGTGCTGATCAATCCACTCAAGCGGTTGTAGTCACTTTTTCGGGTATATCCGTCCTCATCGAGATACCCTAACGAAAAATGTACCTGACTCTTTTCGCTGCCGAGTTCTCCGCTTAGGTTATATTCCTGTCGGTGTCCGTTGCGTGTGTAAGGATTATACCAGTCCAAGTCATCTTTGTATCCGTCCAGAATCTGCGCGTCGGATACTAAATGACCGGTATTATCGAAAAGCTCATTATCTGCCTTGTTGTAGATATTGATTCCTACCTTGTTGATAAGCTCATTGTTAGTGGCTGCTGTCGCAGCTTCCGGCGTGCTGCCGTTAGTGATAAGCTGGTTGCGGTATCCCTGCCACATAGCTTCCATAAACTGGTTGGCATTCATCCGTTCATAATCACCCTGTCCGCGTGAGTTGAAACCGTGGCGGATATTCAATTGAAGTGACGTGCCTTGTTTTTTTGCTTTCTTCGTTGTAATCAGAATCACTCCGTTGGAAGCACGGCTACCGTATAACGCACACGATGCGGCATCCTTCAAAACGCTCACGCTCTCTATATCCGCCGGATTCAAGTCCGTAATCCATCCCGTATAAGGCATGCCGTCTACAACGTAAAGCGGCTTGTTGCTTCCATTCACCGAACTGTATCCGCGCACGCGCACTTCCGCTTCTTTGCCCGGTTGTCCGATTCCATCCGTTATTTGCACCCCCGGAGCCAATCCGTTCAATACGGAAGTGACCGAGCTGATCGGACGCATCTCAATCTGCTTGCTGTCTACTACAGACACAGCTCCCGTAATTGCTTTCTTCTGTGCCGTGCCATAAGCCACCTGCACTACCACCTCATCAAGGCTATTCATGTTCTGCCTCAGCTTGATCTCCATCAGTCCGGAACGGACAGGGACCTCTGTGCTTTGATAGCCTATGTAAGAGACAATCAAAGTCTGTTTCTCGGAAAGTTTCTGCTGAAAAGTAAATTTCCCGTTCAAGTCGGATATACAGCCCATCCGGCTTCCTTTAACAACGATGGAGGCACCTACTAACGGTTCTCCACTTTCTTCATCGATAACAATACCTGTTGTGTTTTTTATTTGAGCATTTACCAGAGTAACATATAAAAATACGCAAGTACATACTGTACCAATTTTCCTAATGATATCCAACGATATCTTCTTATTTAGGGTCTGCTGAATAATAACAAACAGATGTCTATCAACAATATAGTCTGTATATTTTTTGCTTATTTCATTA
>CAKUYM010000210.1 GCA_934716785.1 uncultured Bacteroides sp.
GTTCTGAGCTTCTGAATACAAACTCATGTCCCAACATTACGTCAAACGAGTTCTTCTTGTTGATATTCTTTTTGTAAGTCAATGTATTGCTACTCTGCCAACGCAACTCTTTTTGCATTTGTGTGGAACCATATACACCACCGCTTCGATATGCTTGACTTGATTCTTCACCATAGAAGAGGTCTCTTCGTGTATTAGTAGTGTTGTAGGTGGCAGCAGCCTTAAAGGTAAGATCTTTCATTAGCTTTACAGTTAATGAAGCATTGATGCCCCATAACTCAGACTGTTTTCTATCTTTTACAGCTTCTGCTTGTTTGATCGGGTTAATCTGCGAATAAGTGGCATTTTCACTTAGTTCCAATGGGTCGAATACAGAGTTTAAAAGTTCATCATTGGTCACACTGTTGCCACCGGTAGGACGGAAGCGTAATATATTGGAAAGCATGTTCAATGTTCCGCCGGTTCCGGAGGTACCGATACCCTCTTTCACGGTATTGGCATAATTTACAGTAGCATCGAAAGTGATGAATTTGTTGATTTTCTGATTAATACGCAGTTTTCCGGTATTTTTCTTATAACCACTGTTTTTAAAGATACCATTTTCATCAAAATGTGAGAAAGAAGCAGTATATTTAGTCTCTTTAGTACCACCGCTGATACTAAAGTCATGATTCTGAGACCAAGTCGGTTTGAATGATTCGCCTTGCCAATCAATTCCGGGGTCGTTTAAATAATCATCTAAAGTCTGGTGACGGTAAGGGTTGCCTTCTGAATCATTTCCTTCCTGATAGTAAGTTGTTCCGTATTTGGTCGGATTGAGTTCTACTTGTAATGCCGCAAACTCATAAGTACTGAGCATATCCAACTTGTTGGGGATATTTCGATAGGTGGCAGAACCATTATAAGTTATTACGGGTTTTCCTTCTTTTCCGGATTTGGTGGTAATCAAGATTACACCATTGGCTGCACGTGCACCGTAGATAGCTGAGGCTGAAGCATCTTTAAGTACTTGTACTGATTCTATATCAGAGTTGGCTACGTGGTCAATTCCGCCGACTTCAAATCCATCTACAATATAAAGTGGAGAAGAATCACCGTTTACCGTACCGACACCGCGAATCTTGATATCGAAACCAGAACCAGGAGTACCATCGGATTGTGTAATCTGTACACCGGCAATCTGACCTCCAAGAGCTTCAACCACGGAACCTGTCTTGAAGCCTTCGATAGATTTGGCTGCAACGGAAGATACGGAACCGGTCAGGTCGCTCTTCTTCATGCTACCGTAGCCTACTACCACAACTTCATCCAGCATTGCATTATCCGGTTCCAACTTAACATTCAGATTCTTTTGATTCTTGATTTTGATTTCTTGATTTTTGTAACCGATATAACTGACGATTAACGTTGCGTTATTGTTGGCTTTGATAGAGAACTTTCCATCAAAGTCTGTCACAACTCCTTTTTGAGTATTCTTGATTTGGACTGTCGCTCCAATCAGCGGAGTTTCTGTTTCATCAATAACTACACCATTGACTGTAATTTCCTGTCCGAATGTAGTAATTGCAATCAGGAGAGCCAAGAGGGTAAGATACCCTCTTTTGCTCAATGTGTTGAATTTTATATTGTACATATTTATTTTGTTAGATTTAAATTAGAAACTTTCGTCAAACCAAATAGCCAATGGGAATATTTGATTTTTGGTTGTGCCGTCATTGGCAAGGTCTGCTTGTTTACCATCGGTAACGAAAGACATTCTTCCGATGAATATACCGTTGGCATATACACCTTCGGAGTCTTTCCATTTACTTGGATTAATAGTTACTGACAAATCCTTGCTATTGACATAACCTAAGGCTTGATTCAGGTTCGTATTATCATAATATGACATTGGCGCTCTTGCACTATAGTTAGGAGTCTTTCTAATCGTATTATAATAAGTTGTCCACAATTCGTACATGAAACTACCTTTTGCTGATTGTATTCCGTCAGTATGATTTTCTATAAAGCTGTAATAATTGAAGTCTCTACGATATTCCATTAAATAATTGGTATAATCTGTAGTGACTGCACCACTTATAGTGACAACAGGAGCAGTTGTTGTGCCACCTTTGGCAGGATTCATTTTTACAGCGAATGGAGTATATTCTACCTGTACATTATTCTTAGCCTTGTTTTGACGTATAAATACAGGTACTGTTTTAGATACTGCTTCTTTGCCTTCGCCTACAGTTGCGGTGACAAAGAGTACGCTTACACCATAATTACTATTCCATTTATTTCCGCTGAATGATAACTCTCCTGTTGCCGATATTGTTGTACCGCTTAACGCTGTTGTATTTAGAATTTTAACTTCCCATTTTACAGGACGTCCACTGGGGATATCTGTTTTGGGAGTTAATGTTGCTCCGGTGAGCTCTGCTTTCTTATTAAAACTAAACTGATCTGCATAGTCCTCTTCAGGAGTAAGCCCTATATTGTTTCCATAACGTATGAAAGTGAAGCTATTCGGATTTGCTGCTATATTCAATTTGAAAGTTGCGGTTTGTTCACTCTTATTGTTTTGGGCTTTTACAGTAATTGTATAGGTGCCTACTTCGATTGAGTTGTTTTTCTTTGCAGAAACGGTACCGGTTACCTGATCAATATTTAATTTATCTGTTAATTTGGAATCCAAATCCACAAATGAATAGTTTAATTCATCTCCATCTACATCTTCCGGTGCAAATTCAAATTCCACTCCTTGGGTGTTTTCTTGATCAGCATATTGGAGTTTGGTAATAGGATTGATGAATGCTACAATATTGATGACAAATACATCATTGAAATCTGTACTTCCGTATTGGTTGGATGCTGTAACAGATACATTATAATTGCTACCTATTTCTAATCCGTTGTTGGCATTAAGAGATATAGTACCGTCTTGTTCGTTGATAGAAATGGCAGAAGTCTCAGGTGATATTGATTTTATCTTATAAGTAACTCCTTCTATAGAACCTTTGAGGATAGGTAGATTGGATGCATAGGCTTGATCTTTTTCTACCTTTACAGAATTAGGAGCATACAATAATGTAAGCGGTTTGGACGTAATATTGAATGTAGCAGCATTCTCATATATACCGGTTCCGGCTTCTGTTGTTAATTTAAGGTTCAGCACATATTTACCCGGGAGAATTTCTCCTTCATATTTATTGTTAACCGTAATCTTTCCTGTATTGGAAATAGCAAAATATTCTTTACCTTCCTCTTGGATAATTTCGTATTTGCTGATATGTACATGGGTGCCTTCTTCCGTTTTTACTTGAGCACTTGCAGATTCCTTATAAATATCTGCAAAGTCAACGGTTACTTCATTAGGTTCTACAGTTATTCCATCGGGAACCTTTGCCAGCATGTTTACAGTTATAATATCCTTGAATTCATAATATTTGCCATTAGACATACAAGATACACTAATGCAATAGGTGCCGACAGGCAGGTTGTCTGTATCTACCAGTTTTATAGCTCCTGTGCTGGCATCTGATATCTGAAAACAATCAGTATCATAGGCCTCTCCATTAAGAGTGACACGGGTGATTGCAAAATCCGAGGGAGTCCCTCCGATATAAGTCGGTCCGGACATATTAAAATTCATAGAGGGACCTATGTCGGTAACTCCGGCATAGAAGATTGCAAACTTCGTAGAATCTGTTGTCTCAGGGTCTGTACACGAAGCGCCTGATACACATAACCCTATCATCATTAAGATTGCAAGGAATCTTGAAGTCAGGTTTTGTAAATTAGATTTCATTGTTCTAATAGATATATTTATTAATTATAATGTATAGGATAACTCATATTTTTCAGTACCAATATTTACTTCTACGGAAGCTCCGCTTGCATGGAATGTTCCGGCATTTGCTGCATCATTGTCGGTGAATTTGGCACTTACGTTCAGCACTTCAAGGTCGGCTTCCTTTTCAAACGGACAAATAACAGTGATAAAACGTGCTGCACCATTTTCAGGTTTGGTAATATCTACTTGATAGAATTTACGTTGATATGTCTTTTCTCCCAGTTTCTCTGAAATATAGGCTGTATTGAAAGTCGCGTTATATCCTTCGGTGGTTTCAACAAATGTTTTGAACATCATATTATTGCCGTCGGCAAATATGGTGTGAGCTCCATATTGATGGTTTGCACTGTTATCGTCAATTTCAACATCATTTTTACTTGGACACAGTTTGAAGTTGAGGTTGACCGTAGGGGTAGAACCAGTTCCATATCCTTCGTCTACAAGTACAAATGCTTTTTTGTCTCTGATGAAAAATACGGCACGGCGGTGAGTCAGGTTGCTATATGATTTATTTTCAGTAACAAGAATGTCAATGTTATTTTTGCTTTCTTGTAATAGCAATTGTCCGTTCATATAGCCTTTTGCTATATCTTTCTTATCTACAGTCATTGTATTATGCATGGCTGTTGCCGCAAATGCAGCGCGGTCTGCATTACTTGAGCTTGTACCACCGTAGGAGTATACACCTGCATCGGGACAGAAATTCCGTCCGTTGTGGTATAATCCGAATGTTCCGTTATCCGGCTGGCAATGCCATTTGTTGTCCGTATTTTTATTGTTTTTCAGAATCATCATTGTGGCATTTTTTTCCCATCCGCTACGCAACATATAATAGCCGGCAGCATCATAAACTTGAACCAGTCCTGCAGGTTTTGTTCCCTGTTTTCCCTCAGTTGCCATCCACCGTATTTCTTCATCTTCGGGGAACATCTCCATGTATTTCTTCAGATTTTTCAGTATCACATTTTTACTGTACGAACTGGAACGTGTATCATTAAAATTGTCAATTGTGTAATTGGGATAAATAATATCCATTACAAATCGAGATGCTTTCTTTAACAATTCAATATAATTGGAAGGAAATAAATCCAGTTTGCCATTGAGCATGGCTAATTTATAAACGTTGTAGAAGCCGTCAACTACTCCTATGTGATAAGAAGGGTCTAATTCTACCTGTACTCCATCTGCCAAGAACTGATCCGTTACCTGTTCGCTGATTTTTTGTGAACCTTCCGACAACCATTCAGTTGAATTCTTGAATTCAGGCATTAACATACCTGCTGTGGTGACGGCTTGCACTTGAGTTACGTAAATATTGCTACCGTCAGTGAAATAATTTTTACGGATACATTCCACTTCATCGGCAAATGCCGTCAGAAAAACAGAAAGCCATTCGGGAGTGAAGTTGGTTGACTGTATGAAATAGGGTAAAATATCTATTTGTGACAATACCCTTTCGGCAGGTTGGAGTCCGTACCATTGTACGTTGTCTTTGTCAACAATACTTTCGGGACATGGGAATGTGTTGAGCCAATCACTGTAAACATCCATCCATGACTGAAAGTATTTTTCGTCCTTATTCACTCTGTATGCTTTAGCTTGTGGAAGCATCCATTGGTGACGATGTTTCTGCGATTTGAACTCTTGGTCTGTAATTTCGGCGGGGACGAAATCCCAGTCTATCTTCCCATCCTTTTTAAAAGAATAGTAGATTTCATTTCCTGAGGCATCGGTTGATTCCTTAAAATTACGTACATAAAAGCGATAATCCAATGCTTGGTCTGCTATATTTTGTTCAGAAGCAGTAATGGTTGGATTAATCAGATTGATATTGGGGTTACTGATGTCAGATTTGTCTCGATAGTATTTAAGCAATTCGTGTGCAGCATAATAATACTCATTAGCTTCATAATACGACTTTACCTTTTCCAATCCGGGGTAGTCTAAATTGATAACCTCAAAGAGTCTCTCGTCGAGCACATCGTTGGGTTTGTTGCTGGGAAGTAACTCAATGTTCGTACTTTCTCCAGTGGAAAGGATATCATCATCATCGGTGCATCCAATAGTTGTAAATAAAACACAAAAACAAATAAAGAAGATGTTCTTCATACTTTGCAGATTTTAATTATTAAAAGTTATATTTTACTGCTTGCAAATGTATTTTGTTTGTATTTAAACATGAAGCTATATTGTTCAAGCTTTGTTCAAAAATGATTTTGGGATATCAATATTGTTGAATTATATATTATTTATGTTCAAAAAGCCTGCTATAACTTTGATAGCAGGCTTTTTATCTGTCATGATGTAATCTGATTTTATTGTATTTGCAAGGCCGTTTTTGGACTTTTTTATATCTCCTTTTGGATGATTTTCAGTCCGAACAGATTTTGGGAAGCATGGCTGGTCGGAGAAATAATAAACTCCGGTTCTTCTCCTTTGGGCGAAATAAACACCTCTTCTCCTTTCTTTAAATCTATCTGGTAAGTATTTTCTTTGAGAGACTGTACGGCGAAGCCTCTTTTCCCTTTGAAGATGGGATCGGTGATATCTGTCGTTATGATGCAAGGCTCGCCTGCCAGACTCTTGATATGGATAAATTGTGTCTTACCTTTTTTCCTGCTGGCAGATACCTTGAACGCTCCTTCTGTGCGCAGGCCGGAATAGGCTACATCTTCCCAAGCGTCGGGAACTGCCGGAAAAACACGGATTTTCCCGCCCCAGCTCTGTAGCAACATGTCGTGAATGCTTTGGGCGGCGGATAGAGGCGTTTCGATAACCGGGCCGCTTTCCTTATACATAGTAGTCGGACTGAGAAATTTGTTGAATAGTTTGTTCAGATAGGTCAATGCGTCATTCCCTTTTCCGATGGCAGAGGATATGGAGGAAGCACCGGTGCATGAGTAACCCAAGAGCGCCTTAGGCTTGCTTTGCCAAAAAGCAAGTGACTTTTCAATCGTTTCGATGTCGCCCGGCTGTTCCTTATTGATGAGGTATAGGGGATAGATAGCAAGCAAATGTGAATAATGCCTGTGTGAGAAGGCGTATGGCATATCTTTTCCGATGAGCAAACCATTCTCATCCATAGGATAGGGAGTGAGATTGCGAAGAACATTTTCCCATGTTTCAGCCAAAGGGTCTTGTATGTGCAGGCGATGGGCTGATTCCAACAGCGTTTGGCAGCCCCACTGTAATAGCGCAAGGTCGAAATTGCAATCTTCCGTCGTGTCATACTCCGGAGAATAGGTGGCAGGAAGATGGAGCTTTCCATCTTCTCCTTTTGTTAAAAAATGCAGGTAATAGTTGATTGACTCTTTCAGTAAGGGGAATAATTTATTCCGCAGAATGTCATCGTCCATCTTATGACGATAAATAAGCCATAGGTTGTGGCAAGCCCATGGTAGCAGGCCTACCTGCGCTTTCCCTTTTCCGGGGATACCGACTTCGGTAGTCATACACTCCAAATTGGAAGCCACACCTATACCTAATGAGTTATGACGGTAGGAAGGATGGATGTTGAGGCGCAACTGGTCTATATGATTGTAAAGGGCATTCTCCAAGGAGGCGGCAAGGTCTAAATGGTCGGAAGCATTCAGTGCCCAGTATGTGAGTTGCACATTGAGATTCCACCAAACGTTTGGCCAAGGTGTTTCGGTCAGCCACGGACCGGTATTGTCTATAAGGGTACGGTC
>CAKUYM010000211.1 GCA_934716785.1 uncultured Bacteroides sp.
AGGCAAATAATTACTGATCTTCGTTACGGTTTTGACAATCTTCCTACTGCTTCTGGACTGTCAGCGGGTGAATTTGGTCGTGCCACGAAGGGGGCTGCCGCACATTTTTTGGCAAAATTGTATCTTTATCGTTATATGGGTAAGGATTACGGGACTTCTGAATATGGTCGTAAGGCAGATGGGACAATAGATAATACCAACCCGAAATCTTATCTTGGAATGTTGTATAAAGGAACCGGAACAGCAGATCTGGACTCTTGTATCTATTATACAAGTTATGTGATCGATCAAGATGGACATTATGCTTTGGAAGGTGACTATGGTAAAATATTCAATCATACAGCTGGTGACTTCTCTAATGAAACAAGTTCTGAGATTGTATTTTCATGTGTATATGGTTATCCTGCCAATTCCGGTGTGAATGGTCGTTATGGAAATCGTTTGCAATATTTCTTGTCGCCGGCTTATATGGTAGCTCTTTGGGGAATTCCACAGACTTGTTGTGATTATCCTTATCGAGGCCGTTCGCATATCGCTTCTCCAAATGACTTTGGTTATGACGTATTTGGTGATAAAACAGTGGATTCTCGTTTCCAAAAGTCTTTCTGGATTGAAATGGAAACTGCTTTGCGGGGTGATGGAGGGACAAGTGCTTATGCGGCTAATTTACCTTATTATGCATATAATAATCCTAAAAATGCCACTTATGTGTGGACTGCTGACCAGGCATCTTATTTTAATACCAATATTCTTCCTACTTATGATCGTGCTTCTTGGGGAGGGCGTCAAGCTGTAGCTGGCGAACACCGAATGGGATCTGGTGATTTAGCTTTTGCTTATTTGGAAAATACAAAAGAAACGGCTATTGATAAGGATGAAGCAGAAGCCCAACCATTCTTTTTATTTGCTCGCTGGATTAAAAAAGATGGTAAATATTATTATCGTCCGACTCGTAATCAAAGAAATGGTAATGAGGCTTATCTTGACATAACAGCTCATGGAGGCTTGAATAATATGGCAAAAGAGCCACAGCCTGCGACACGTAAATATGATGATCCTGACCGTCCGGGTGCCGATAATTATTATTCTGGTCGAGATGTTCCTATTTTCCGTGTAGCCGAAGCTCATTTGATGCGTGCTAATGCTTATGGTCTAAAAGGACTGTATGCGAATGCTGTTGTTGATATTAATAAAGTTCGTGAACGTGCCGCTTACCGTCCTGGTGAGAATCGCGCTGAAGTGATTGCCCGTCTTTATCCGGGAAAGGAAAATTTGCAGAATTCAGAACGTCAATATCCTTATGCTGTAACTCAAGATTATTCATCAAAAATGTCTATTACATCCTCAGCTTGGGATGGAAATTCAGAAGTTTCTGTTTCAGAAATGTATCCAGAACAGAGCATTTTTGGGGGAAGCTTAAATGAAGCTGATCGTTTTCAAAATTTCGTATTGAATGAGATTGCTCGTGAATTTAATATGGAAATGATTTATTATGATTGGTTGCATCACTCTGGATGGCAATATGTTCGCATACTTTATCACAATAAAGAAGCTTCTACTTTGACAGAAGGACCTAATTATTGGCCTGTTGCTGATAATGAAGTTAGCGATGGAGCTTTGAGTGGACGTGCAGGTTTAGGCTTCTTGCAACCTTATCATACATTGAAGCCCTTTAAACAAGCTACTATTGATTTGTACACAGATGAGAATAATATTCTTCTTGATGACGCAGGTAAAAAAGCTTATCAGAATTATGGTTATTGATTGATATAGTGAAATTAATAGGATGACATATAGAAGATATGATGTCATTGATGGATAAAAAGCGGTCATTATTTTAATGCCGCTTTTTACTTTGAGTGTATTATCAGATAAAAAATGATATGCTATGAGAAAGGCATTTTTAGCTATTACATTATTTTTAGCAACAAGTAAAGTTGCATTGGCTCAGTTTGGAAACTGCACTGCATCGGAAATGCGGACTTATGTAGATAGTGCTACTGGCAATACTATCACTATATTGACCGACACAATGAAGAATGATCGTTTTCTTTATCAGACTGATCCCATGTGGACGGCTGATGGCAAATACTTATTGTTCAGGTCTTCCAGCCGTGGAAATGACAAAGAGGTAGAAAGTACGCTTCCTAATGGAGAGAAACGTAAATGGAAACCTACACAAATTTACTTTATCGAAATGGCTACCGGTAAAATTACCCAAGCTACGGAAGGACCGGATTTGGGCAGTGTTTTTCTGGCGAATAAGACCAACCGTATGTTTATCAGCCGGAAAGAGAAAGAAAATTGGAACATGTATGTAATGGACTTGGATAGGTTCTTTGCCGATGTAAAACGAGAAAAAGTAGGTAAATCATCCACTTATGAAACTTTCATAGGAACTTTTCCTGCAGAGATGGGGCGTCCGGGAGGATATGCTGTGGATTGTAATGATGATTATGCTTATATTACTGTAGAGCGTGAGGGTACGGAAGAGGAGAAAGAACGTATGATGAAAAACGCTTTTTTGCCTGAAAATAACCAGCCGGTAAAAATCAAACCAAGCCTTTGTGGAATTCGTAAAATGAACCTAACTACGGGAGAGGTAACTAAGGTTATTGATACGGAATTTAAAACAGGACATATACAAGCCAGCCGTTTTACTCCGGGTGAAATCGTTTTTTGTAATGAAACTGGTGGCGATGCCCATCAGCGTATGTGGTTTTGCACGGCAGATGGAACAGTTTTTAAACCTTTATATAAAGAAACTCCGTTAGATTGGGTGACTCATGAGACTTTTGCAACCAAAGATTTTGTATATTTCAATATCTTAGGATTTCAGCCGCGTCTTCGCAAACAGGCAAGTGGCATTGTGCGTATTAATTTGCGTACGGATGATGTGGAGATGATAGGGCAGGTGGAATTAGAAAAAGACCGTCAGGCTATTGACGGACAATTGGTAGGAAGAGGCTTCTGGCATTGTAATGCCAGCCGTGATAATGAATGGGTTGCCGGAGATACTTTTGGAGGAAATGTATGGTTGATAAATGTACAGACAGGAGAGCGCCATTGGTTGGTGTCGGATACCAAGATGAAACCGGATCATGCGCATCCAAGCTTTAGTCCGGATGGTACGAAAGTTCTTTTCCAATCCGGACATTTTACAAATGGAAAAAGATTAAATTTAATGATGGTGGATATTTCATCTTTTAAATAAAGTAAGGTTGGATATGAAAAATACACGTAAGATATTATTTTCCGCAGCTTTGTTGTCTTCAGGGCTTACGATGGCTCAGACTACAACGACAGAGAAATTGCCCAATGTTATTTATATTATGGCGGATGATTTGGGAATAGGTGATTTGGGATGCTATGGTCAGCGTCTGATTAAGACACCGAATATTGATGGGATAGCTCAGAACGGGATGAAATTTATGCAGCATTATTCCGGTTCTACGGTCAGTGCTCCGTCTCGTTGTGCTCTGATTACAGGAAAGCACATGGGACATGCCGCAATCAGAGGAAATGCAAAAGTGGCAGGCTCGGATGGGTTATTATATGAAACTCCGCTTCCTGCCGGTGAAGTTACTGTAGCCGATATTTTTAAAACAAAGAATTATGTTACCGGATGTGTAGGTAAATGGGGAATGGGAGGACCGGGTACGGAAGGTATGCCCGGCAAACATGGCTTTGATTATTTTTACGGTTATCTGGGGCAACGTTTTGCTCATAGTTATTACCCTGAATTCTTGCATGAGAATGAGCAGAAGATTATGCTGAATGGGAAATATTATTCGCATGACTTGATGTTGGAAAAGGCTTTGAATTTTATTGATGAAAATGTGCAGAAACCTTTCTTTCTTTATTTTTCACCAACCATACCCCATGCGGATCTTGATATAATGGGGGAAGTGATGACGGAATATGAAGGGGAATTTTGTGAAACTCCTTTTGGAGGAAGCAAAGACGGTTATAAACCGCAGCAAAGTCCGCGTGCGGCGTATGCGGCGATGGTTACTTATTTGGATAAAAGTGTTGGATTGATTATTAAAGAGTTAAAAGAGAAAGGCTTATATGAGCATACGATAATTGTTTTTACTTCCGATAATGGAGTCCATTCTGAGGGAGGGCACGATCCTTATTATTTTGACAGTAACGGTCCGTTCAGAGGTCAGAAAAGAGATTTATATGAAGGAGGTATCCGTACTCCGTTCGTCATTCAATGGCCGGGAGTTATTCCACAGGGGGTAGTTACCAATCATATTTCTGCATTTTGGGATTTTTTGCCTACTATAGGTGAATTGGTGCAGGCGGATATCCCTCAAAATATTGATGGTATATCTTATTTGCCTACTCTTACAGGAAAAGGTACTCAGAAGGAGCATGAATGTATTTATTATGAGTTTTTTGAATTTGGAGGAAAGCAATCTATTATGACACCCGATGGATGGAAATTGGTAAGACTGGAAGTTAGTGATCCGTCTAAAACCTACGAAGAATTGTATAATATTTATACAGATCCGGCGGAGACTGCCAATGTGATAAAACAATATCCTGACGTGGCAAGGAAATTAAAAGATATGATAGGTGGCCAACGTGTTGAAAATGCCCGTTTCCATTTTTAAACAAGTAAGATTAATGAAGCAATCCTTATTTTTTAAGAAATGCAGTAGGTTCTGTTGTGTACTTTTTGCAGTTTGTGGCTGTTGGGCTTGTACACAGAATCAGAAGATTGAATGGCCGCAAGTGACTAATGAGACTAAGCCTTGGACGCGATGGTGGTGGGAAGGCAATGCGGTCAGAACTACTGACTTGGATACGGTTATGCGTAAGTACAAGGAGGCTGATTTAGGTGGATTGGAGATCACTCCTATTTATGGAATACATGGTTATGAGGACCGCTTTAAAGATTTTCTTTCTCCGGAATGGGTTGATTTATTTTTGTATACTTTGCAGGAAGCAAAACAGTTGGGGTTAGGGATTGATTTGGCTAATGCTTCGGGATGGCCATTTGGAGGACCTTGGGTTACTCCAGAAGATGCGTGCAAGACGGTGGCTTATAAAACTTATCGATTGAAAGAAGGCGAACAATTAAGTGAACCTGTCCGATATAAAGAAGAAGGCTTTGTCAGATTAGCAGGGCATACTCCGGTAAAACTGGAGGATTTGAAAGAACCGGTCAGTGCAAATGCTGATTTACAGACATTGGCATTGGATCAGGTACGATATAAAAAGGAATTGCCTTTGATTATAGTGACAGCTAATAGTGATAAAGGTGAGTGTCTCGACTTGACCTCAAAAATAAAGCCGGATGGTACATTGGACTGGACGGCTCCTCAAGGTGACTGGACTATTTGTGCTCTGTTCCAGGGTTATCATGGAAAAATGGTAGAACGCGCAGGACCTGGTGGCGAAGGCGATGTGATAGATCATTTTTCTGCTTCGGCCATTGATCATTATCTCAGTAAATTTGATGAGGCTTTTAAAGGAAAAGATATCAGTTATCTGAGGTATTATTTTAATGACTCTTATGAAGTGGACGATGCAAAAGGCGAGTCAAATTGGACTCCTGCCTTTTTTGAAGAATTTCAAAAGTATAGAGGATATGATTTGCGTCAGCACTTACCTGCATTGTTAGGTATTGATACACCGGATAAGAACGCAAGGGTGTTGTATGATTATAGACAAACTATAAACGATTTATTGATAAATCATTATTCTATTCGTTGGCAACATTGGGCGGCAAAACAAGGAAAGGGCGTAAGGAATCAGGTTCATGGTTCTCCTGCCAATATCTTGGATTTGTATGCAGTGAGTGATGTGCCTGAAATAGAAGGGCGTGATTTGGTCAGTATAAAAGCGGCTCCGTCTGTGGCCCATACGGAAGGGAAGAAACTTTCATCTTCAGAAAGTGCGACTTGGCTGAATGAACATTTCCAATCGAATTTGGGAGATGTAAAGAAAGCGCTTGACCTTTTCTTTTTAGGCGGAGTGAATCATATTTTTTATCATGGCACTTGTTTCAGTCCGCAGGAGGCTTCTTGGCCGGGATGGCTATTTTATGCGGCTGTCCATTTTAATCCGAATAATCCGTTTTGGGAAGATTTTAAATATTTGAATAAGTATGTTACTCGTGTGCAGTCATTTTTACAGGATGGTACTCCAGATAATGATGTTCTTTTATATTATAACATAGCCGATGTAATGTCTGAACAAGGAAACAGAAGCCTTCAGCACTTTAGCGGACTGGATCGTAATATGCTGGAATCTTCAGTTAGAGAGAGTGCGGTTGCTCTAACAGAAAATGGTTATGCGTGGGATATGATTTCTGACAGGCAGCTTCTTAAAATCCATGTGGAGAAAGGAAGTATGGTGACACCCGGTGCTGCATATAAAACAATTCTTGTTTCGGCGGCGCAATATATTCCTTATGAAACAATGGAAAAACTGATGGCTTTGGCTGATGAAGGTGCTACTGTTGTGTTTTATAAGGGAATTCCTCAAAATATGGCCGGAATGATTCTTTCGGAAGAAAAACAGGCTCATTTTAAAGAAATGCTGGATGCTCTGGACTTTCATACTGAAGGTGCTGTTCAATATGCACGGGTAGGTAAGGGGAAAGTTTGTTTGTCTGATGATATCAATGCTCTGATGAATGAGGCGAATGTGGATGCCGAGAAAATGTATCAGACAGGTCTGCAATGCATCCGAAGAAATAGTGCGACAGGGAAATACTACTTTATAGAAAATAGTAGTGACCGTAAAATAGAGAATTGGATTCCTCTCCGGACGGAAGCCCGAAGTGCGGCGATTTTTAATCCGATGACCGGTGTCAGCGGATTAGCCGCTATGAAATGCAATGATGGACAAACAGATGTTTTCTTGCAATTGAATCCGAGTGAAACTGTGATTGTATCGACTTCCGGTCAGAATTTTATAGGTGATGCTTATGCTTATTATCAAGAGGGTGGGGAATCAATCCCTGTTTCCGGAAATTGGACTGTTTCTTTTGTTCAGGGAGGTCCTCAGTTTCCTGCTTCCATAACAGTGGACAGCTTGGCATCATGGACTGGTTTCGCAGGGGATGAATATAAGGCTTTTTCAGGAATAGCCGTTTACACGACTACTATAGATAAGGTGCCTATAGCGGATGTGATAAAGTTGGATCTTGGCTCTGTGGCGGAAAATGCATCTGTTTATTTGAATGGAGATTATATGGGTACAGTGATTGATTCTCCTTATCAACTGTATATCCCTGCTGAAAAATTCAAAGGACAGGATGAATTAGTTGTCAGAGTGGCCAATTCTATGGCGAATAGAATTGCTTATATGGATAAGAAGGGAATGGATTGGAAGATTTTCTATAATGTAAACATGTCTGCAAGAAAAAAGGAAAATGTGAAGAACGGTATCTTTGATGCTTCTAATTGGGAGCCCAAACCTTCAGGTCTATT
>CAKUYM010000212.1 GCA_934716785.1 uncultured Bacteroides sp.
CCGATGTACTGTTTTGGGCATGTGAGGGATGGATTGATTACAATATCCCGCAGATCTACTGGGAGATTGGACATAAGGCGGCCGACTATGAGACATTGGTGAAATGGTGGGCCACTCACTCGGAGAACCGTCCGTTATTTATCGGTCAGTCCGTGCCGAACACTATCCAGCACGCCGATCCGCAGAATCCTTCCATCAACCAGCTTCCGCGGAAGATGGCTTTGCAGCGTGCTTATCAGACGATTGGCGGTAGCTGCCAATGGTATGCGGCGGCTGTTGTCGAAAATCAGGGAAGATATCGTGATGCTTTGGTCGGTGAGTATCATAAGTATCCGGCATTGGTGCCTGTATTCGATTTTATAGACGATAAGGCTCCCGACAAAGTGCGCAAGGTGAAAAAGGTATGGACGGAAGACGGATATGTTCTTTTCTGGACTGCACCCAAAGCGGAAACGGAGATGGATAAGGCCGTGAGATATGTCGTTTATCGTTTTGGCGGAAAAGAAAAGGTAGACCTTGATGATCCTTCCCACATTGTAGCCATCACCCGTAATTCTTTCTATAAACTTCCGTACGAGACGGGAAAGACCAAATACCATTATGTGGTGACCGCTTTGGATCGCTTGCACAATGAGTCGAAGTCTGTGGTCAAGAAAGTGAAGCTATAAAGCCGTGGATGGAGCGTTATAGATGGTTATTATAAATATAGATAGTTATTATAAAGAAGTAATATAAATAAAGTTGTGAAATAGCCCTCGTTACAATAATATGTAGCGAGGGCTATTCTGTAAATTGTAAACAGGCCGCACTGATGTAGCGGCAAAGAATTTTAGTAAAGCAGTAGTCCTGCAATGCCGCAGGCGATAATCATCAGTATCGGGTTGGCTTTATATCTTCTTGTCCCGATAAAGGCGACTAAGAATATGAGGACACTGATAACGAATGAATAGGTATCTTCCGTTGGCGAACCGAAGTTCTCTGCATTCATTAACACCAGTGCGGCAGAAGCCAACAATCCGACAACCGCCGGGCGCAGTCCGCTGAATACCGCCTCTACCACCGGGTGTTTCTGATATTTCAGAAAGAATTTACTGATGGTCAGCATCAAGATAAAAGAGGGGAGAACCACAGCGAAGGTGGCGATAACAGACCCCAGAACACTGCCCGTCGAAGTAAATCCCACATAGGTTGCCGCATTGATACCTATCGGTCCCGGTGTCATCTGACTGATAGCGACAATATCCGTGAATTCTTGCGAACTCACCCATCCGTAGCGGGTCACCACCTCGCCTTGAATCATGGATAGCATGGCATAACCGCCCCCGAATCCGAAAAGCCCGATCTTGAAAAACGTATAAAACAGTTGCAAATAAATCATATTATCATATCATAAAGTTCCTAACTATCTCTATATCTACTCTCTATTCTTCTCCATTGATTTGAATTTCCCCCAAAGGAAACCGCCTACGCCTGCAGCGATGATAATCCAGATCGGTGAGAAGCCCAACCGCCATATCAGTAGGGCTGAAACAACGGGAATCCACAGGTTGTAACGGTTGATTTTGGCAGACCGTCCCATCGTAAAGGTCGGGGCGGCGATAAGCGCCACTACTGCCGGGCGGATGCCCTTGAAGATACGTTCCACTATCACGTTGTCTTTGAAACTGTGGAAAAACAGGGCGATAGCCAATATAATAATGAATGACGGCAAAATTGTACCCAATGCTGTGACAATACTTCCGCGGATGCCGCGCAACTTATATCCTATAAAGATAGAAATATTTACGGCCAAGATGCCGGGGGCAGACTGTGAGATGGCCAGCAGGTCGATAAAGTCTTCCTGAGCTATCCATTTCCGTTTGGTTACAATTTCATTTTCTATCAGCGGCACCATTGCGTATCCTCCGCCAATGGTAAAAGCGCCGATCTTAAAAAAAATACCAAATGATTCGAGATAAATGTTCATTTTTCCTTTTTCTTATTCTTCCTTAATTTATTGTTTTTTATTCTTGAAATACTGACTTGGACTAACGTTATAATGTTTCTTGAATACCTCACGGAAGTATTTGGCATCACTGAATCCGGTCATCTCCGCTATTTCAGTTATACTATGTGTGCCTTCTTTGAGTAAATTTACGGCACGTTTCAGCCGGATTAGCCGGATGTAGTCTCCCGGCGCCTGGTCGGTCAGTGCCCTTAGCTTGTTGTAAAAGCTGGTGCGGCTCATCCCCATCAAGCCACAGAGCACATCTACCGTAAGAGTCGGATTGTCTATATTGTCTTCCACATTCTTTTTCACACTTGCGATAAACTTCCAGTCCATATCCTGCGAGCAATTGATGCAATCTTCATCGTTTCTCTCATCTTCGAAATCCAGATTCGCATACTTGCTGCGCAGCAGAGCACGGTTGGCAAGCAGATTGGATATGTTTGCTTTCAGGATTCCTATATTGAAAGGCTTCACCACATACTTGTCCGCACCGATGTTGAGCCCGGTGATGATATCTTTCTCGTTGTTGAGAGCAGTCAGCAGGATGATAGGGATATGCGATGTCTCGATGTTGTTTTTGATAGCCTTGCACAATTCGTCTCCCCGCATTTCCGGCATCATGATATCGGAGATGACCAATTCCGGCTTGTATTCGGGGATGATAGTCAATGCCTCTTTGCCGTTGGAGCAAACTTGGATGGAATACTCCTCAGACAGTGTCTGTGACAGATAGTTGCGCAACTCGTCGTTGTCTTCTACAACCAATATCCGCTGCCTGCCGGCATTCTCTTTCTTTTGAACCGTCTCGTAAATCTGAGGTGATGGTGGCGGAACATTGCTGATTGTCCTGATATCCTGTGGCTGCTTGCCCGGAACCGCCAAGTGTGCCTTGCGATAGAACTTGCAGTCTTTCGGAAAAGTGATTTTAATCACAGAACCTTGGTTCTCAATACTCGACAAGTTGATCTTTCCCTTGTGCAGTCGCACCAGCTTCCATACAAGCATCAGCCCGATACCGCTTCCGGTCACTTTGGAGTTGATTGCGTTGCTGCCGCGGAAATGAAGTTTGAACAGTTTCCTTTGCTCGTTGGCGGGGATGCCGATACCTGTATCTTTTACTTCTACGCTCCACGAATCGGAGGTCTCCAAAACCGAGAGATGTACATTTCCATTCTCGGGTGTATATTTCAATGCGTTTGAAATGATGTTCTTGAGGATAGATTCCATCTTCTCCTTGTCAAACCAAACATTCAGATACTTGAAGTTGCTTTCATAAGTGAAGTTGATATGCTTGATATTGGCGTATTGCTGGAATGCGTTGAAGATTTCATTCATGAACGTATTGAGTTCATGCTCCGAAATGCACAGTTCGGAAGAGTACACATCCGCCCTTTCAAAGTTAATGAGATTGGTCGTGAGACGCAGCAGGGCATTCACGTTGCGTAAAGCCGTGTTCATGTTCGAAATGCCGTCTTTACTCAATGTCTCTTTCTCGCGAAGCTCTTCCAAGGGAGCTTTTATCAGTGTCAGCGGAGTGCGGATATCATGTGCCGTATTGATGAAGAAGTGTATTTTCTCATCCGATACTTTGCGCTGTTTCCTTAATATGATAATACGCAGTAAGATAGCGGCAATGAGCGAAAGGATGACTGCATACAGCAACATGGCCCAAACTGTCAGCCAAAAGGGGCGGTCGATGATAATCTTCATACTTCTCTCTTCGAGTATGATGCGCTTGTCCTCATTGGAGACGGTGCGCACTCTCAGCGTGTATGTTCCCGGTGCAAGATTGGTGTAACGGATGGTATTTTCCCTGCCGGGTTTGCTCCATTCTTCGTAGAATCCTTCCAGTTTCCATGAATAGAGAATATTGGAAGGATAATCATAATTGATGGAAGATATCTGCAAAGAGAAAATATTCTGGTCGTACTTCAGTCTCAGTACTTGGGTATCATTGATGCTTTCCTTCAGCGGAGAATTGGCGTCTCCCGGATAAACAGTCTGATAGAACAGTTTGAAATCACTGAAAATAATCTTAGAGAAATAGCTTCTGGGCAACTTCATGTCCTGATGAAACTCAACTGCCCCATCAGAACTGCCGAAGACGAAGTTGCTGTTGCGTCGTGATACGCCTGATAGCGCATTAAAGTGCGTGGTCAGCAGTCCCATATCTTCCGTCCAGTTATAGAACTTTTTCTGTTCCGGATAGAAATGTGTCAATCCGCTCTCCGTGCTCATCAGTATGTCTTTATTTGCACCGGGCAGTATGGTATAGATGCTATTGGATATCAAAGCACAATTCTCCGAGTAGTAGTGAGTGAACAGTCTTTTATTGAAATCATAGATCAACAAGCCCGAACCGCTCGTACCTATATACAACGATCCGTTTTCCGTCTGGTATAAAGAATAGATATACGTAGACTCTATGGGGAGTTTGATACGCTCCCGTTTTCCGGATTCCTTGTCCAGCAGATACAGTCCCGTGGCACTGCCTATCCACATACTTTTATCATCCTTCTCGATGATGGCGGTGACCGAGTTCAGTCCCGGGTAGAACCGTACATCCTGCGTTTTCAAGTTGATGCGTTTCAGGTTGTAGAATCCGCCTGCCCAAATGTACCCTTGAGAGTCCATCTTGATGTCCCGAATATACTTATCCGGCCGTGCATTGGTCTGGGTATATAGCGGCGGCATGAAATAGCTGATAGTAAAAGTTCTTTTGTCTATCTGGTGAATGCCGGAAGAGTAACCGCCCGCCCAGATAATGCCGGGAGCCACTTCGCAAAGGGTGATATAAATGTGGCTCTTGTTCTCGTGCGACTTCTCAAATGAGCTTAGAATCGAACGCCATTGTCCCGTCTTTGAATTAAAGAAGCTGATTCCGTTGTTGGTGGCATACCATAAATCTCCGTCGCAGTCTTCGATGATTGCATTTACCTGGTCGTTAATCAAAGACTGCTTGTTGCCGATGGAGTGCTTTATCCATTTATAGCTGGAGTAGCGGTTGTTCTGTATCGTGATGCCGATAGGGTAATTTGCCAGCCAGATTCGTCCTTCATCATCCACGTAAATATCATTGATGCTGTTGCCGTTCATGCTGTTGTTGCTGTTGTAATCAGTGACGATGTAAGGTTCCAACAGATAGGCACCGCTTTGCATTTCCATTTTATATACACCGCTGCCGTCTGTGGCTATCAGTAATTCCTTATCGTTTAGCGGCTTGAATTTATTGATGGTGATGTCTTTGAGGTTGTTATCCGGTTGCACAACCGACTTGGTGTTCATATCGTAGACAAAGATTCCTCGTAGGAAAGTCCCGATGAACAGTTTGCCGATCTTTCTGTCGAAATGTAAATCGCTGATCTGAAATTTCATACTTTCCAGTTTGTCGCAATGGATAAGTTCCAACGTGTTGTTTTCCAGTTTGGCATAGTGTATCCCCATTTCCGTACCGATAAAGAAGTGGGATTCGTCTATCTGCTCAATACTGGTGATCTCTTCTTTTATGGCATTCTTGATAGAATACACCCGGCCGGTTTCCGTGTTATAAAGAAAGATTGTTTCTTCGTTGCAGAGCCATATATGCCTGCTTTCGTCGAGCCATGCAAAACTGACCGGAGCCGGCAGGTCGTGAAAGTTCTCTATCGGCAGCTTGTAGACGAGCTCGAAACGGTCGCGAAGCTGGTCATACCGGAACACCGTCCCTTTCTTGCCGATTTCCCACAGAACATTGTCCTGATCGATGTATAGCCAATTGAGATTCAGCAGGGAGCTTACTTCTGTGTTGCCGTCCATCAGTTTATACCGCTTGAAGTCTCTTCCGTTATATCTGTCGATGCCTTCATGCGTCAAAAACCACATGTATCCCATTTTATCTTTCTGGATACAATACACCCGTCTGTTGCTTAATCCATCCTCTACTCCAAGATATTGATATGTCTGGGCAGCACAAATTAAAGGGAACAGTACTAATAGAAAAACCCACTTTCTCATACAAATAGGACTTTAAAGGGTTGTTGAATCTTGTTATAGAGAGGAATTCTTGACAAATTTAAAAATATTTTTTGATACGGCAAAATTATGTACTAAGATTGCACTGCTCTTGGGGCAATCATATATTATAACTGTTTGCATAAGATGTTTGTTTATATATTGAATGTTTATTTGTAAAAAGTTGGAAGCCTACTTGTCAAAAGGTTTTAGAAAAGGCTGGCATTTTCCAAAAACACCAGCCTTTCTTTATCAACTATGGAGTAAATCCTTATTTCATTTTCTCTTCAACCCATTTGCGTGCGTTGACGAATGCTTCGATCCATGGAGTCACCTGGTCGCTGTTCTTGCGGTCTGCCGGATAGTATCCGTTCTGCCATGGGAAGATGGCACGTTCCAGATGAGGCATCATAGCTAAATGGCGGCCGTCGGCACTGGCAAGCCCCGCTACCGAATAGTCGGAACCGTTCGGATTGCCCGGATACTCGTCGTAGCTGTATTTTGCCACCACGTTGTATTTGTCTTCGTCATATGGCAATGAGAACTTTCCTTCTCCGTGTGCCACCCAGATGCCCAACTTGCTTCCACTCAGCGAACCGAACATCACGCTGCGGTTGGTCGGGATAGTCAGCCCCACAAAGGTTGACTCGAATTTGTGGGAGTCATTGTGCAGCATCTTGCCTTTCTTCTTATGTTCGGAATTGATAAGTCCAAGCTCCATCATCAACTGGCAACCGTTGCAGATACCCAATGAAAGTGTATCTTCGCGGGCATAGAACTTATCGAGTGCCTCTTTCGCTTTCGGGTTGAACAGGAATCCGCCTGCCCATCCTTTGGCAGAGCCCAACACGTCGGAGTTGGAGAAACCGCCGCAGTAAACAATCATGTTTACGTCTTCCAGCGTTTCGCGGCCGCTGATGAGGTCGGTCATCGTGACATCCTGGACATCGAAACCTGCCAGATAGAGTGAGTATGCCATTTCGCGCTCGCCGTTTGTTCCTTTCTCGCGGATGATAGCCGCACGGATACCGCTCGGTGTGCGGCGGTCGGGAGTAATGCCATATTGTGAGAGCTTACCTTTGAATTCCGGCATGAATGCGAATTCTACAGGCTGCATCTTATAGTTCTCGAAACGCTTCTTTGCGCAACCGTTCATAGACTGTTTGCGGTCGAGCAGGTAGGAAGAAGAATACCATACGTCGCGCATATAGTCGATGCCAAACTGGTAAGTGGCTCCGTCTTTGGATACTAAGATGTGGCGTTCGTCAGTCGGCTTACCGATTTTGATATAACCTACACCGGCATCTTCCAATATCTTCTTCACTTCCTCTTTGTGCTTGTCGCTCACCTGGATAACGACACCCGGATTTTCGGCAAACAGAATCTTGATGATATCCTGTTCTTTAATCTTATCAAGATTGATTTCCATACCGCCCTCTACGTTAGCGAAGCACATTTCGAGC
>CAKUYM010000213.1 GCA_934716785.1 uncultured Bacteroides sp.
TCAAGTGTGACATAGCCCACCTCTGTCAGCAGCTTCACGGGAATTCCATTTTCATAGATCACATTGCCGCAATAGTCAGTGAGCAGGGTATCCTTTCCTACTATATGCACCGTGCGAAGTTTTATCCCGTCCGCATCATAAACATAAGAAATACTGCTTCCGTCATCAAACTGTACCCGATTGGGCAAATTTAAAGAATTATATTGAATATCAGTTATCTTCTTATTTAAATCTTTCGTCAGATTGCCATTTTCATCATACGTATATTCAATATCTTGACTTGTTCCATCTGAAAAATCAAAGCCGTTACCATAAACAGAGTTGATAGCTCTATCTGACACAGATTTCAATTGATTGCCATTGTAAGACATTGCCAGATCATCTATCAAGTCATATTCGGCAGATGAGGTCTGTCCCGAGCGCTTCATTCCCAAAATATTGCCCATCTTATCATATCCGGTCACTTGTTCATTGAAACGATGTCGATTTTGAGCAAGGTCATCTCCTTCACCATATTCCGCATTCATCAAACGATCCAATCCATCATAAGCAAAACAATAACCTCTCACGGTGGCGTCACTGCCCGATCTCCAAGACATGCTGCTGATATCGCCATTGTAATACGGGATTCCTACCCCGTCCGTATAATGCAAAACCTGTTCAAAAATCGGGTTGCTAATGCCGGTCAACCAACTGCGAATATTGTATGCATAAGACGTATTTAATAGCCCGTTATGAAATGTTTTCTGAGACAAACGCCCCAAATCATCGTATACATTGTTGATAAGCGTCACTTCAGGACTGTCTCCAATGCGATGTGACACTTTAACCAAGCGTTCAGCATGGTCATATTCATAAGCATAACGGTCACTCAATGTATCATGTTCCAAATCAGTCTGGTGACGTAAATGCTGTAACGGATTTCCATTAAAATCGTAGGAGAGAAAATCACGGTCCATACCGCCCCGACGATTGTCCGAAACGGATTGAGAAAGACGACCGCGGTCATCATAATACATCACTGAATAATAATACCGCGAATCAACATCTACTGTGTCATTGCAATATCGTTCATATGCATCCGAATGCAATTTTCTTGTTCCCGTCAGCATTCCTTTAGCATTAGACACTGTAGCAGCAAAACCTTCTTTGTGGACATACGCAAATCCACCTTCTTCAAAAAGAGCCTCCCGGTACATGAAATCGTAGTTATCATAATAGTTAATTGTCTGAACCAACGGTTCGGCACCGGTCAATCCAACCGTAAGACTTCCATTAAATCGATAACCACCATATTCAGTACCTCCAACGTACTTACACACATACCCATCCGAACCTGGCTTTAAATAAGGGCTATCAAACGGATCGATCACAGCTTTACAAACACCCTGCAGGCATATACGACCGAACACATCCGGAATACTGAATTTCCACTCACCTCTTTTACGTTCCTCTCCATTTTGGCTGAATATAAGATGATTGTCCTCATTGTAGACATAATATTCCCAACCAATGCCTGGGAGTTTTTTAGCCATCAGGTTTCCCGCAATGTCATATTTATATAAATATCCATACCATTCGAGTTTTTCCGCAGGAACACTTCCTGTACTCAGCTGATCGGACAATGCAGGAGGAAGAACAGCGCAGAGCTCTCCCAAATCATTATAAATATAATAAGTATCAACCAACTGTTTTTTTCCTTTTGCCCTTGATTCTATGCGACGAGCCAAAACAGTTCTTCCCAAACGGTCTTTAAAATCAAATAGGGTAGCCCCATCTTCATCTTCCGAACGGGTGACTAACAGGCTGCCATCATCATATGGCGCACCCACGATTATTCTTATCGCCTCCTTATCCCCATCGATCCATTGAAAACTCAAACAGCTCAATGTATCATTACCGGCAATGGTGACATATTCATCCGTTTTTGACGACTTCTCGCGTAAGCGCCATGCATTTCCTGGATTATGCAGTCCGATTATCTTCTCCAAAGGAGAACTTTCATAAACAAGAGATTGATAAGGGTAGGAGTCTCCGCCATAAGTGGACTGCGCCAATTTCCGGTATGAGTCCGCAGACACGAAATTGCCCGTTGCTTGAGAAGATACAACCGGCAACCATGTATTGCTTTTACGCCTCCATCCATCATATTCCTGCAAGGTTGCTATGTCTTTATGAAGGGGACTCACACCTTGTACAACCGTCTCGTTCAAGCGTCCTAATCCGTCATAATAATTAACCGAAAGAATTCCTTCCTCTTGATCTCCCGTTCGGCTTTTAAAAACTGCCACGGCATTCTTATCAAAGTTCTCAGGGAGCAAGCTATTCCCCACAGGAGAAGCAGGACGAGGAATAACCGCCATGGGTTGTTCCTCCGGAGCAGGTCCTCCCACCCCTATAGATAGATTCGTCAAATAAGAGAAAGGGAGCATTGACATGAGCCAATCTATTGTTCGGATCGGAGGAAGAGGAAGAGACAGGACAGGCAAACCAGAAGAAGAATCAGTTAGATTGACCGCAGGAACAACAGTTCCCCAAATGCCTGCCGAATCTACACCATTACCTACAGATACTTTTGTCTTCTCTTTCACGATGGATGTCAAATTATACGTCCCGGCAAACAACAAAAGAGTATCGGTAAAACTCACTGATGACAAGCCTTGCGGACTAACTTTTTGTGTGTTTTGGTAATATACCCGACTTGCCCTCTTTATTTCCAAGTGACATTCTAAGTGGTCCAAACCGAGCTTAAGCTCCCTTTTCGATCCTATGGTTGAATAATTAGCCCTAAAAACAAGGCGTAGCGGTTCTTCCACCCGAAGCTGGTAGTTTGCATAATTTGCCGATAATACACTGGGATCAAAACGTTGTTTATGTTTTAAACGTTCTGTTTTAACCATACCTATCTTCAATGTATCGCATTTTATCTTATCGAGCAAGGAAATTTGTGCCGGCATTTCAATCGAAAAGCCTAACAATAACAAAAATAATAGTAGCTTATACAATTTCATAGTTATTCTCCTTTCCCTATACTTTCAATTCCGTTTTCAGTTTTAGAAGTATAGTAATAATTGTAATCATACATATTCAATATCCGTTTTCGATATTCTCCATCCTTCAGTTCCATCACATAATTCTCTATCAAACGGTTCATAAGATCATACTGGTAAAATACCGTGGTCCCATCCGGATTTGTTTCTGACAGCAAACGCAAATCATCCCTATATTTGTATATATGGAAATGCGCTCCGTATATCTTGTGCCTGATATTTTCTATCCTCCGAAAATCAATTGACGAGATGTCGGATGAAGAGAAATCTTTTACGCTCATCCCCAATGTCTCTTCAACTTGGCTGAGAGTAGCGTTCTCAATGCGCGATATCAACCGTTGTCCTTCAGCTCCCCATATCAGGACAACAGGCATTGCCCCTTCATAAAGATAGATCGGATTTCCATAACCGTCTATAGCATCTACTGTGCAATGTGTCTGTATATAACCATTCCTATCCGTGCTGATCTGCTTTGTATAAGGGATGGGACCCGCATACTGATATACTTCTTTTAGAAAAGAATCGCCTGCCATCTCTTTTTTGACAGATATTGGGGATAATATATGCGCTGCTTCCATCCATTGATATTCCGGCAGAGTTGCGGCATACACGTATTCTGTCAGCATGTTTTTCCCGTCACTGTTTTTACCTGCCATTCGACTCAACTGTTTATATTTGTTATATTGATAAGCCTTTTTGGTAACAAATGTGGCATTTCCCGATTGAGGATAAAGAGTTTCTATCACCGAATCTGTCAAATAAGCATATGTGTATGTACGGGTTAAAGTCCCTACTTTTCCTAACGCCAAATTATCCAAGTCACTGCAAAAAAAAATAAAACCATTTGATCGGCTGTCACAAATGAACCGGGATTTATTTCCTTATATCGATAATTCACCTTCTTTCGTAAACGGTCATTGACATCATAGTATTCTTCTGACAGCAATTTCCCTCTTTCCATAGAACGGCTGCTAAATGGCTTCGTATAGGAGTTCCCCTCAAACATGGAATAGAGAGCGGGGGTATCATAATGGGTATTGCCATATATATCCTCACCATAGTTAGTATAATGACGTACGATATAGCCTTGCGACCTATCATTCTTGTCGAGTGCTTCTTCAATGACACAAGAATAACCCACATCCGGTGTATTCTGATTAGTCACTGAAGCGAAAAAGCCTCCTTTTGATTTAAGGCACAACGAGATGGCATCTTTAGGATCGGGCGCTTTATCTTCATTCTTTAAAGTATATACTATTTCATGAACCGGAAGGCTTTTCAATATCCCACTGCTTTTACCATATTGACCACGGGTATTCGAATAATAGTATCGCTTAGCGCCAAGCACATTATTATCATTATCCAGATGGGTGATGTGCCGGACACGTAAGCCACCCGCGGTACCACTTTTGTCCGTCAATGAAGTCAAAGAAGGATCGACTACCTTTGAATAGTTGTGCAATTCATATTCAAAGCGGCTTTTTCCACCGGTCGGATACACAACTTCAGTCAATACCTCCGCCAAAGTATACCGCAAAATACTGTAAGCCTGAGCAAAATTGGGTATTCCGGCAAAATCAACATTTCTTCCGGCATAATATCCCCACGAATCGGTTGCCGGACGTACATAACCACCGAGAAACTCCTCTTCCGAATTATAATGGAAACGATAAGTAGAATGATGCCCCCCAGTCTGGCTCCCCGGTATTTCATACCAAGTAAGAAAATAGTATCCATGCGGATGCCATACATAGTGAGGCTTCAAAGCCGGATTTCCGGAACGCTCTGTAATTAAAACCAATTTTGTACGATAAGTCCTCTCATAGTCAAAATAGATTGTTTTCAAAACTCGGGACTTCTTTCCTTTCACATAAATACAATGCAAAATTTTATGCTTCAGTTTCTTCTTAATCGACTGACGTAATGTAGCTTCATTGGCATTGTCTATTTGATCTCCTAAAAATAGAGTAAATTGATTGACCGGATCCTCCGAATTTGAGACATCAATATCCTGACGATTATAAGCATTCTTGTTTTTCCATGCCAAATAACTGTCGACAAAATTATCTCCATATCCGTATTCATCGTAATAATTGAATTCCAATGTCTCATCAGGTGTCTTGATGGTCTTTAGATTAACCGGAAAAAGCAGATAGCCTGTCATCCCCGAACGTCCGCTTTGTATGCCACTATAGGAACATGGCATATTGGTCACCACTTTATGCTGCGGTACATAACGGAGATCACACATAATGGAAGAAGTGTCATAACTGAATTCTATCACCCGCTTGTCTACTGTCGTAATTTTAGACAGTCTCCAAGTGGTGGCAATCAGGTCGCTATTATAACGGGCATAATAAGGAATGCTGTACTCAGTAGCACTAATTCCTCCAAATTCATACCTGCATCCATCCGGAGTAATCAGCGTGAATTTATTGAAAAAACGAGTGTTTCTTGCACTCGCTCCCCATCCCCTGACATCCAAGCGTTTGCTCACTTCAGACAGACTGACAAAGCCTTCTCCGGCAACAGGTTCAAATTCTACGCATATATCTTGCTCTGAAACAACATGCCATTCTCCATTACCAGCATAATAGAAATTCCCGGAATACCCGCAGAAGCTAAACGAGAACTCGTCAGCGGTCAATTCATAATAATCATTTTCCGTGCTCTGTATATGCATCGTTTCTGATTTAAACTGTTCATTGCTAATGCCATTCAGTTTTGAAGCATGGGCATAATAACCAGGAGCATACCCATTTGACTCACATTTCTCATCATACATTCCACGGACAGAGCGTGTGATATAACCACCGGCCAGCAGATTCCATCCCAAACCAAGACAGCCTGATTGGGAATTGGGCTTGACCGAAGCCAAATGGTAACTGGCAGAAAGCGGTAATGAATAGCCGCCCACTTTCAATTCATAAATAGGGGCGGATATATCCGGGATTCCTGTATATAAGCTAACCGGAATTTTCCCATATTCTCCCAAACCGGCAATTTCCGGACTGGGGACATTTTTGACAGGCACTTGCTGCTGCCCCAAACAGTTGAAAGAGCACATTGCCAACAGGATTGGTATCAATATTAATTTCTTATTCATATTTCTTTACTAATTAATTATTTAAAAGGGAATTATAAATAACAGAAAATCCCCGCCATGCACAACCGATACGCACAATCATGCATAGTGGGGAGTCTTCCATTTCATTTATCTGTTTTTACAGATTCATCGCATTAGCACCCAAAACGCCAGCCAAAGCCGAAGCAACTGCGATAACCACTTTCAGGATTGTATCCCAAAGTCCTTTCTTCATTGCCATAATCTACCTCCTTTCTATTCTTTAAATAGTTGTGTTTACTCTGTGTTTTCCGCATTCCCTGCCTGCCGGGAGTTATCCGAACTCCTTTGCGGCATCGAAGCATGGGCACTGTTTTATCCATTCTTCCGGTTCTATCTCGCCGTTACCGTTCAGGTCCGGTGATAGGTCACGGTGTCCGCACACCCGGCAGCCGGGGAATCTCTCTTGCAACTGCCGGACGAGTTGCCGGAGCGTGGCCCGCTGTGCCGTAGTCCGGATATCTGCCGGGCGTCCCCGGCAGTCCAGACCACCTTCATAACAGATGCCTATCGAGTGAGCGTTGAAGTCTTTCGCATGGGCTCCGATGCGTTCGAGGGGACGGGTGAGGCGGCATGTTCCATCCTTGCGGATGTAGTAATGGTAGCCTGTCCCGTTAAACCCGCGACGCCGGTGCATCAGGTCCAAAGCCTCTGGTGAGAGTGTAGAATCCTCCCGCGTGGCACTGCAGTGCACCACGATCAAGTTGATAATTCGCATACGTCAGTGGATAATTGTTAGTTTAGTTAAATCCGTTTAGTCAAATCTGCTTAGTCAGTCAAGTCGTGTCTTAGCCAGGTCGTGTTCCAGTCAAGTCGTGTCTTAGTCCGAATTAACTCTGATAGAGTCTGTCGTCGTTTACATTTTGTGTATCATGTCATCGCATCGGGAAGCGTTTACGATGCCGGATTCGGTGTCTCACCGCCTCCCTCATTGCCGCCACCGCCCGACGGGTTATTGCCGTCGGAGGTACCGCCGCCATCATTGCCCGACGTGGCAACAAGCTTGTCGTAGCGGGCGCATTTGGCGCCGGTCACCATCGAGCGGGTGGCAAGGGTGCGGTTATGGTTCTTGGTCGTCGCTGGCTGGAACCGGACGGTGAGCGTGGCTTGCGCCGCGGAGACCTCCTCCGACGTTTCCACGCCGTTGCCGCGGGCCACCATCACCATGCGGAAAGTGCCGAGACCGTCCACACTCACGCTTTC